>NZ_QEZJ01000026.1:0-201235 GCF_003992965.1 Xanthomonas sp. BRIP62409
GGATTGGGGATTGGGGAATCGTCAGAGCGGTGTCATGCAGTCTGCAAGAACGCGTGTCATCGGTGCAGGTCCGCGCACATTCTGATCATGCACGGCCTGCCACTTGCGAACTGCAGCGCTCGCTTGTGATGGGGGACGCATCGGGAGACTGGCGAGGTCACGGGTCATTGCCGTGCCGGCGGCAACGCATGTGTTGCAGGCATCGTGCGCGTCACGGTGCGACGGTCCTAAACGGCTATTCATTTCGCAACACATCGGTGCCGGCAGACGCTATCGCGCGGTCATGCCGACCTGTTAACGTTTCGGCATGGCCTGTGGCATTCTCCTCATTACTCATCCCGGCATCGGCGCGGCGTTGTTGAACGTGGCGACGGGGCTGTTGCGGCAGTTGCCGCTGAAGACCGAAGCGTTCGATGTGCCGCTCGATGCAGACCTGGACGCCTTGCTGCCCCAGGCCTCGTCGGCGATGCGACGGGTCGACAGCGGCGACGGCGTGCTGGTCATGACCGACCTGTACGGCGCCAGCCCCAGCAATCTCGCCAGCCGGTTGGCAAAGCTCGGCACGCCGGTTCGCCGGGTGTCCGCGCTCAGCCTGCCGATGCTGCTGCGGGTGATGAACTACCCCGAACAAGGATTGCAGGAGCTGCCCGCCACCGCGGCGGCAGGCACCCGCAACGGAGCGATCATCGACGATGCTTGAACGCGAACTCATAGTTTCCAACCGACTCGGACTGCATGCGCGGGCAACCGCCAAGCTGGTGCAGACGCTGTCGTCCTATCGCAGCAACGCCACCCTGGCGGCCAAGGGCCGCGAGGTGAATGCCAAGAGCATCATGGGCGTGATGCTGCTGGCCGCCGGCCAGGGCACCAGCGTTGTGGTGCGGCTGGATGGCGAGGACGAAGCGCAAGCGCTGCAGGCGCTGGTGGACCTGTTCGAGCGTCGTTTCGACGAGGACAGCTGAGCATGCGCCGCGTCGGTGCTGGGCTGACCGACAGGGCGCGTCCGCGCCAGGGCCGCACATGAGCGTGCGTTTGCGTGGACATGCCGCCTCGCGCGGCAACGCACTCGGACGCGCGCGCGTGCGCCAGAGCCACACGCTGGAAGTGGCCGAGCAACGCGTGCCCGCCAGCCAGGTGGAAACCCAGCTGCAGCGTCTGCACGTGGCGATCGACGCGGCACGCACCGAGATGCAGCAGCTGCGCGACCGCCTGCATGGCGCGCTTGCGCGCGAGGTCGGCGAGTTCCTCGAACTGCATGCGCTGTTGCTCGACGACCCGGAGCTGCTGCAAGGCCTGGACGAGTTGATCCGCACCCACCGCTACAGCGCCGACTACGCCTTGCGCGTGCAGCGCGACCGGCTGGCGGCGGTGTTCGACGGCATGGAGGACGCCTACCTCAAGAGCCGCATGGACGACCTGGATCACGTCATCGGCCGCATCCATGCGTTCTTGCACAAGCGCGCGCCCGATCTCAAGGGCGTGGCCGGCGAGATCCTGGTCTGCGACAACGTGGCGCCGTCGGAGCTGGCGCAGCTGCAGGCGCAAGGAGTGGTCGGCATCGTCACCACCGCCGGCAGCGCGCTGTCGCACAGCGCGATCCTGGCGCGCAGCCTGCACCTGCCGCTGGTGGTGGGGGTAAGCGATGCGGTGCAGCGGATCGACGATGGCGATGTATTGATCGTCGATGCCGGTTCCGGCCAGGTGATCGTCGATCCCAAGCCCGAGCACCTGCGCGACTACCGCGAGCGCCTGCGCGCGCTGGCCAAGGAACAGCGCGAACTGGGCCGGCTGCGCTCCAAGCCCACGCGCACGCGCGACAACGTCGATATCACGCTGCTGGCCAATGCCGAATCGCTGGAGGACGTGGCGAAGGCGCACGCACTCGGCGCCAGTGGCCTTGGCCTGTATCGCACCGAATTCCTGTTCCTGCAGCGCAACGAGCTGCCGGACGAAGAGGAACAGTTCCACACCTACCGCGACACCGTGCTGGGCATGAGCGGGCGACCGGTCACCATCCGCACCCTGGACCTGGGCGCCGACAAGGCCGACCGCACCGGCCTGACCTTGAGCGACGAAGACAACCCGGCGCTGGGTCTGCGCGGGGTGCGGTTGTCGCTGGCCCGGCCTGCGGTGGCACAGGCGCAGTTGCGCGCGATCCTGCGCGCCTCCGGCTACGGGCCGGTGCGCATCCTGGTGCCGATGGTCAGCGGCCGCGAGGAAGTCCAGCTGTTGCGCCGGCAGATCAAGAAGCTGGCCGCACAATTGCGCGAGCAAGGCCACGAGATCGCCGAGCACATTCCGCTCGGCGCAATGATCGAAGTGCCGGCTGCGGCGCTGGCGCTGGACTGCTTTATCGACGATATCGATTTCCTGTCGATCGGCACCAACGATCTGGTGCAGTACCTGCTGGCGGTGGACCGCAACAACGAGGCATTGGGCGAGTTGTACTCGCCGCTGCATCCGGCGGTGCTGCGCCTGATCGCGCAGGTGATCGCCACCGGGCGCGCGTTCGGCAAGCCGGTGGCGGTGTGCGGCGAGATCGCCGGCGACCCGCGCTTCGTCCCGATGTTGCTGGCCCTGGGGCTCACCGAGTTCAGCCTGCATCCGGCCACGCTGCTGGAGGTACGCCGTGCGGTGCGCGACATCCACCTGGGCGAGTTGCGCGTGCATGGCGAAAAACTGCTGCGCGCGCGCGACCGCAAGGGGATCGAAAAGTGGCTGGCCAATGTCGCGCAGGGCCTGATGCGCTGAGCGATTGCGTCATCGCGCAGGGGATGTTCCTGCGCGTTGCCCTTCGCACTGTATGTTTCGTCACCATGCGCAAGCGATAATGCCGTGCTGACTCAGCACCGCGTCTTCCATCGGGACGTGTCCACTCTTGCAGGGAGCCGCGCATGGCCGAAGCCGTCCGCCACGACAAGACCGCGCGACAGCTGCGATTGCTGTCCGATGCGCTGGATAGCGGACGCCTGGGCCCGGTACGCCGGCTGGTCAATACACTGGCGCCGGCGGAGATCGGCAACCTGCTGGAGTCGCTGCCGCCCGGCAAGCGCGAAGTCGTGTGGGGCCTGGTCGACCCGGAAGACGACGGCGAAGTGCTGCTGCATGTCGGCGATGAAGTGCGCGAAAGCCTGCTGGCCGACATGGACACCGACGAGATCGTCGCCGCGGTCGAAGACCTCGACATCGACGATCTGGCCAACCTGGTCGAAGACCTGCCCGACACCGTCATCGACGAAGTGCTCAAGTCGATGGACCGCGAGAACCGCGAGCGGCTCGAGCAGGTGCTGTCGTATCCGGAGGACACCGCCGGCCGCCTGATGAATCCGGACGTGGTGACGGTGCGCGCCGACGTCAATGTCGATGTGGTGCTGCGCTATCTGCGCCTGCGCGGCGAGCTGCCCGATCACACCGATCACCTGTACGTGGTGAGCAGACGCCATCAGTATCTGGGCCGGGTGTCGCTGGCCGCGCTGGTCACGCACGAGGACAGCACGCCGGTCAATCGCCTGATCGACGACGAACAACCGGCGATCGACGTGGGCGATGGCTCCGACGAGGTCGCACGGCGCTTCTCCGACCATGACTGGATCTCCGCGCCGGTGGTGGACGACAACAACATCCTGCTCGGCCGCATCACCATCGACGACGTGGTCGACATCATCCGCGAACAGGCCGAGCACCAGGCCATGAGCGCGGCCGGCCTGGACGAGGACGAGGACATGTTCAGCCCGGCGCGGCGCGCATTCCGCCGCCGCCTGATCTGGCTGGGCATCAACCTGTGCACGGCGTTCCTGGCCTCCAGCGTCGTCAGCGAATTCGAAGGCACCATCGCCAAACTGGTGGCCCTGGCGGCGCTGATGCCGATCGTTGCCGGCATGGGCGGCAACGCCGGCACCCAGGTGCTGGCGCTGATGGTCCGCGGCCTGGCGCTGGGCCAGATCGGCTCCTCCAACGTGATGACCTTGCTGAAGAAGGAACTCACCGTCGCGCTGATCAACGGCATGGTGCTGGGGATCGGGCTGGGGCTGATCGTGCTGGCGTGGTTCCGCCAGCCGATGCTGTCGCTGGTGATCGGCACCGCGCTGACCTTGAACATGCTCACCGCCGCCTTCGGCGGGGTACTGGTCCCGGTGACGCTGAAGCGGCTGGGCTTCGACCCGGCATTGGCCGGTGGCGTGATCCTGACCACGCTGACCGACGTGATGGGGTTCCTGAGCTTCCTCGGCCTGGCGACGCTGATCCTGCTGCCGTAGCCGCCGTACCCGGCGCTTGCGCCGAACGTCGTGCCGGGCATACAGCGGCAAGGATCGGATGAAGAGTCGGCAAAATCGCCGCAGCGCGACATGCCAGCACACCTGCATGCGGCGATACTGCGGGTCTGTCATTGGTCAGGAGGTCTGCGTGATCCGTCGTTGTCTTGTTCTTGCGATTGTGGCGCTGGTCCTGGCCGGCTGTTCCAGCATGGCTGAGCGCCACCACGACGGACGCCGCGGCCATTTCGTCACCCGCACGCTGGAGCTGGAAGGACGGCTCTACCGCTATCAGGTATTCGTGCCGACCTCCAAGGCGCCGCAACCGCGCCCCATCGTGCTGTTCCTGCATGGCTCGGGCGAACGCGGCGACAACGGGCGCGATCAGGCCGAAGTGGGCGTCGGCCCCTACCTGAGCGCACACACCGCCGAGTTCCCTGCCCTGGTGGTGCTGCCGCAGGTGCCCGACGACGAGGAGTGGCTGGGCATCAATGCACGCATGGCGATCGCCGCATTGGATGCGGCCAGTGCCGAATTCGGTGCCGACCCGCAACGCACCTATCTCACCGGCATCTCGATGGGCGGCTATGGCGCCTGGGAAATCGGGCTGATGCAGCCGCAGCGGTTTGCCGCGATCGTGCCGATTTGCGGCGCACTCAAGGCGCCGCGCGACGAGCGTCGCACGCTCTACGTCAGCCTGGTAGCCAAGGAAGCCGACCCGTACACCGCTGCGGTCACCCAACTCAGGCACGTGCCGATCTGGATGTTCCATGGCGCCAAGGACGACTCGGTGCCACCGCACGACGACCGCGCGCTGTACCGGGCCGCAAAGGGCATCGGCGCCAATGTGCGCTACAGCGAATATCCAGACGGTAACCACAACGCCTGGGACGCGACCTACGCGGACCCGGCGATGTGGGAATGGATGTTCAGGCAGCGCCTGCGCTGAGCGGGCGGCTCGCCGCGCGCATGCGTCTCCGCTCGATCAATGGTGGTACCCGGTATCGGCGGTGATCTTGCCGCGGAACACGCGGTACGACCACACCGTATACCCCAGGATCAGCGGCAGCAGCACCACCAGGCCGATCAACGCGAACAACTGCGAAGACGGCGGCGCGGCGGCCTGCCAGATCGTGTAGACCGGCGGCACCAGATACGGCCACATGCCCAGCACCAGGCCGAGAAAGCCGAGCACGAACAGGCCCATCGCCAACAGGAACGGCGGCGTATCCGGCCGCCCCGCGTCGGTGGAACGCCAGAGCGCGAACCCCACCAGGGCGACCAGCACCGGCACCGGCATCAGCCACAGGTAATGGGCATCGCTGAACCAGCGGTCCATCACATGTGACTGCAGCGATGGCAGCCACGCGCTGACCAGGCCGATGAAGATCAACACGCTGATCGTCAATGGCCGGCTCAGCTGGCGCGCGAGCTGTTGCACGTGGCCTTCGGTCTTGAGGATCAGCCAGGTGCTGCCGAGCAAGGCGTAGCCGAACACCAGTGCGGCGCCGGTCAGCATCGCGAAGGGACTGAACCAGCCCCAGATGCCGCCGACATAGCGGTCGTTTTCGATCGCCAGGCCCTGCACCAGCGCGCCCAGGATCACGCCCTGCGCAAATGTCGCCAGGATCGAGCCGGCAGCGAAGGCATTGCTCCACAGCCGCCGCGAGCGATGCGCCTTGAAGCGGAACTCGAACGCCACGCCGCGGAACACCAGCGCCATCACCATCAGCAACACCGGCAGATACAGCGCCGACAGGATCACCGCATACGCCTTGGGAAACGCCGCCAGCAGCCCTGCCCCGCCCAGCACCAGCCAGGTCTCGTTGCCGTCCCAGATCGGCGCGGCGGTGTTCATCATCAGGTCCAGCTGCGCCTCGTCCTTGCGGAACGGCGCCAGGATGCCGATGCCGAGCACGAAGCCATCCAGCACCACGTACATCAGCACCCCGAAGCCGATCACCGCAAACCACGCCACCGGCAATACGCTGCTCATGTCCATCATGCGGCTCCGTCGATCGGTTCATCGGCCGCCGACAGCGGCCGTGCCGGCGTGTGCTCGCCGTGGTCCAGCTGCGGCGCGTCATGCGGGGTCGGCCCGATCTTGCCGATCTTGACCAGGTACCAGATGCCCCAGCCGAACACGAAGGCATAGCCGAGCACGTACACCGCCAGCGAGATCGCGGTCATCAACGTCGACTGCGGGCCCACCGCATCGGCGGTGCGCAACAGCCCGTAGACCACATATGGCTGCCGCCCCATCTCGGTGACGAACCAGCCCGAGACCAGCGCGATGAAGCCACTCGGCAGCATCCAGCGCCAGGCCGCCAACAGCCAGCGCCACTGCAATAACTTGCCGCGCCACCAGGCGAACGCCGAGACCCAGGCCACCAGCAGCATCAACGAGCCCAGCCCGACCATGATGCGGAAGGCGAAGAACACCGGCATCACCGGCGGGCGATCGGCGGCCGGCACCGAGGTCAACGGCTTGATGCTGCCTTCCAGACTGTGGGTCAGGATCAGGCTGCCCAGGCGCGGGATCGCCACCTCGTAATCGTTGCGCTCGGCCTGCGCGTTGGGCAAGGCGAACAGCACCAGCGGGAAGCCCTTGTCCTGGCCCTCGTCATGCCAGTGCGCTTCCATCGCCGCGATCTTCATCGGCTGGTGCTCGAGCGTGTTCAGGCCATGCATGTCGCCGACGAAGATCTGCAGCGGCACGGTGATCGCCGCGAAGGCCACCGCCAGCTTGAGCATGCGCAGCCCCGCCTCGCGATGCACGCCGCGATGCAGATACCACGCCCCGACCGCGCCGACCACGAAGCAGGTGGTGATGAACGAGCCCAGCGCCATGTGCGCAAGCCGATATGGAAACGAGGGGTTGAAGATGATCTTCAGCCACGCCACCGGATGCACGATGCCGTCGACCACCTCATAGCCGGCCGGGGTCTGCAGCCAGCTGTTGGACGACAGGATCCAGAACGTGGAAAACAGCGTGCCCAGCGCCACCATGCAGGTCGCCAGGAAATGCAGGCGCTCGGAGATGCGCCCCCAGCCGAACATCATCACGCCCAGGAAACTGGCCTCGAGGAAGAACGCGGTCAGTACTTCGTAGCTCAGCAACGGGCCGATCACGCTGCCGGCGATCCGGCTCAGCTCCGGCCAGTTGGCACCGAACTGGAAGGCCATCACGATGCCGCTGACCACGCCCATGCCGAAGGACACGGCAAAGATCTTCTGCCAGAAGAAATACAGCTCGCGCCACACCGGCAGCCGGGTGCGCAGCCAGCGCCATTCGAGAAATGCCAGCAGGCTGGACAGCCCGATGGTGAATGCGGGAAACAGCACGTGGAATGCGATGACGAATCCGAACTGGATCCGCGATAACAGCAAGGCATCCATGGAGAGTCCTCCAGGAAAATGGGGAAACCGCAGCGCAGCGGGTGCAGATCGATCGCCGAGACTCGCTGCGGTGGCCGATCGCGACCTCCTACGCTACCGCATCATGATAGGGACGCTCGAGCGGGTTCCCGATGCGACACGGGGTCGCATCTGCGTCAAACCGTCGCGCCTGTCCTGCCGCCAGATGGTAGCGTTCAAGGCGCTGCGGCATGCTAGGCGGCGCCGCGCGTCCGCCGGGCAAGCTCGCTGACCACGGCGATGAAGACAGTCAGACCGACCATCGACAGGAACTGCGCGCGGGTGTCCACCGACGATGCCAGCAGCACGAAGATCACCGCCAGGATCGCCAGGGCCAGCAGGGTCAGAAACGGGTAACCCCGCATGCGGAACGGCAATACGACGCCGGCGCGGTCGGCGCGTGCGCGCAGGATCAGCTGCGACAGCAGCGAGATCGTCCACACCAGCAGGCAGGTGGCACCGACGATGTTGAGCAGCATCGGCAACACCTTGTTGGGGTACAGCAGTTCCAGCGCGGCGGCGGCAAACCCGAACAGCACGCTGGCGATCACCGCCACCAGCGGCACCTGCTCGCCGCTGGTCCTGCCAAGCACCCGCGGCGCTTCGCCGCGCTGCGCCAGCGAGAAGATCATCCGCGAGGCGCCATACAGGTTGGCGTTGAGCGCCGACAGCAAGGCCACCACGGCGACCAGGGTGATGGCGGTGGCCGCGCCGGGAATGCGCGCCACCTCCAGCACCGCAGCGAACGGCGAGCTGAGCGCTGCGCTGGTCCACGGTACCACCGCCACAATCACGCTGATCGAGCCGATGTAGAACACCAGGATGCGCCAGGCCACGGTGCGAATCGTGCGTGCCAGGCTGCGGCCCGGGTCGGCGGTTTCCGCAGCGGCGACCGCCACGATTTCGGTGCCGCCGAAGGCGAACACCACCACCAGCAACGCCGAGCCGATGCCGGCCAATCCCTTCGGCGCGAACCCGCCGTTCTGGGTGAAGTTGGACAGCCCCGGCGACACCACGCCGGGCAACCAGCCGGCCAGCAGGGCCACACCGATCAGCAGGAACACCACGATCGCCACGACCTTGAGGATGGCGAACCAGAATTCGAACTCGCCGAAATTGCGCACGCCCAGCAGGTTGATCGCGGTGAAGGTGGCCATGAACACCACTGCCAGCAACGGCACCGACAACGCCGGCCAGACCGAGGCGAGCAGGCCCGCCGCGCCGACCGCTTCGGCGGCGATCACCACCACGATCTGCAGCCACCACAACCAGCCCACTGTCGCACCGGCGGTCGGGCCCATCGCATCGGCCGCGTACACCGAGAACGCCCCGCTGGCCGGCTTGGAGGCCGCCATTTCGCCCAGCGCGTTCATCACGATGATCACCAGCGCTCCGGCGATCAGATAGGACACCAGCACTGCCGGCCCCGCCGCATGGATCCCCACGCCCGAGCCCAGAAACAGCCCGGCGCCGATCGCCGTACCCAGGCCCATCATCATCAACTGCCGCGGTTTCAGCGCATGGCGCAACGCGGGCGTGGCGGACGGAGCGTGCTCAGCAACGGGATCGGTCGGAAGCGGCATGGACGGGCTTGGATGGATGGGATCGCGACACGATACCGCGTCGCGGCGCCTGCCGCGCCTCTTGACGCCGGCCCGGGAGCGGGAGTCGATCAGCCCGGAAGCGCTCTTGCCCGCATCCACCGCACGGGGACCACGGCCTCCCGGTGCGCTACCACCAGTGACGGCCGTGGCTGGCCGCAACCGGCGATGCGCGAACCTGCTGCCTCGCACCGACAAAAATCCCCGGACATGCCGGGGATCGATGCGCGCGCAGGCCGTTGCCGCTTACTCGGCCAGGTTGGTGCCCGCACCGGCGGTGGCGATCACCTTGGCCTTGACCTGTGCGGCCGGGGTGATGCTGTAGGTGTAGCCCAGCGGTTCGGGGAACACCTTGGTGGTGATCCAGTTGGTGGCGTTGGCGTAAGGCTTGCTGCCGTCCGGGGTGCTCCAGGTGATGCCGCTGCCGACGTAGTTGTTGATCAGGTCCCAGTAGCCGATCTCGCTGCTGTCGCGCGAGGTCACCGGGTTCTTGATGTTCTCGAAGTAGTTGGACTCGATCTTGGCCACCCCGCCCATGCGCACGTTGATGCCCGAGGTGGTGACGTTGTTGAAGTAGTTGTTGTAGATGTGGCTCAGCCCGCGACGTTGCAGCGGCACGCGCGATTCGACGTTCTCGAAGCGGTTGTGGTGATAGGTGGTGCGCGCGGCTGAGTTCTTGGTGTCGCTGTCGCTGTATCCGTTGAGCGCGACCTTTTGATAGTTGTAGACGTGGTTGTAGGACACGGTGACGTGATGGGTACCCTTCTTCATGTCGATGCCGCCGTCGAAAGACGCATCGCCGGCACCCGAGCACTTGGTCAACGAGGCGAACACGGTGTTGTGGTCCACCCAGATGTTGGACGGCGAGCCGCTGGAATTGCCTTCCAGTGAAATCGAGTCGGCATCCTCGCCGCCCTGCAGCAGGCCGATGGTCATGTTCTGGATGATGACGTTGCTGGAATTGCCCACCACCCATAGCCCGAAGTTGGCAGACGAGCCGTTGGCACCCTTGACGGTGATGTTGCTCTTGTTCTTGATCTGCACCGTCTTGGCCGGCAACTTCCACTGGGCGCAGACGTCCTTGATGGTGCTGAAGTCGAACTTGCCGGTGTAGTTGAGCACCAACCCGCCGCTGCCGGAGTAACTGTCGATGGCCGCCTGCATGGCCTCGAAGGTGGCCACGTTGACCGGTGTCTTGTTGCCGCCGCCGGTGGTGGCGGCACCGTACCCGACCGGGCCGGCAATGGCGCCCGCAGCGCAAGCGGACAGTGCAAGCGCCAGTGCGCCATGGAATGTCTTGATCATCATGCAGCCTCTCCCAAAGAAGTGGAAAAGCGATGCGTGCTGCCTGCGCCGTAGCGACGACAACAGCAAAGCGGTGCGTGGGGGCCGCATTCTTCGCGCGATTTAAAACATAAAACAATTATCCATCACTGAAACTTTGACGCACCACGGTGTTCTTCTGGCAGGACATGCAAAAGAGACAGCGGAAGACACCCGGGACAGGACAGCGCTGTGTCGTGCGCGCTGTTTTCTTATGTAGGCAGATGTGTTTTCCATGCATGCAAACGCAGACTGATGCCGGTCTGCTCACGCGCGCTTTCGACCGCAGTTGCTAGTGGCAAATGCGCTCTCCAAGAATCCATATGCATTTACCGGACGCGACGCGGTGGTAGCTGCACACGACCGCGTGCTGTGAGTCGTCAGAGGTAGTGGTGCGTAGCAGCAGTGCCATCGCACCGGCGCGCGATTTGCGCGGCATTACATGCGCGTTGCTGAAGACGAGGCGTGACTGCGCTTTGGATCAATCGCGACAGTGGGCGAGCGCTGGCGCCATGACAAGTCTATCGGCAAGGTCAGGTCACTTCAGCCCGACCACGTGGTGCCTGAGGGAATGTCCGACCGCAGCGTGGCGATCGGTAGTGGATGCGTGGAGGTAGCGACACGCCGTTGCGGCGCATCTGCGTGTCCCAAGACGACGACTCTTAAAACGTTGCCACACCGACGCTTGCGATGCGCAGGCCGCAGCGCAGGCTGCATCGAGACGCACCGCAGCAGCGCCCGGCAGGCCGGGCACGCTCGGGATCGCGCGGACTCACGCGCCCCGCCCCACCGGCTCACACCGCGCGGCTGGCCAGCGTGGACGCATGCGCCAGTTCCGCACCGGGCCACGGCGTGTGGTCGTCGAGGAAGTTGCCGACCAGGCGCATGCACGCCGGGCGCTCTTCCACATGCGGCATATGGCTGGAATTGGCGAACACATGCCACCGCGCGTCCGGGATCAGGCGCGCGTACGGCTCCACCGTTTCCGGCGTGGCTTCGTCGTACTTGCCCGACAGCACCAGCGTGGGCACGCTGATGCGATGCAGGCGCTCGATGATGCTCCAGTTGCGCAGGCTGCCGACCACGTGGAATTCGGTCGGACCATTCATGGCGTGGTACACGGTCGGGTCGGCATCGATGGCGGCGAAGGTGCGCGCCACGTCGGCAGGCCACGGCAGCACGCGGCAGACGTGCTGGGCGTAGAACACCTGACTTGCGGCGCGATAGGCCGGGGCGTCCAGGGTGCCGGCCGCTTCGTGCGCATCCAGCACCGCCTGGATGTCCTCGGGCAGGCGCGCGCGCAGCCGTAGCGCGGCAGCGCGCCACAGGCCCATCGACGCCGGCGAGTTGGCAATCACCAACGCACGCAGGCCGGCCGGCCGGCGCACCGCATGCTCGGCGGCCAGCATCCCGCCCCAGGACTGCCCCAGCAACGCGTACTGCGACAGCCCCAACTGCGTGATCAAGGCCTGCAACTCGTCCAGAAACAGCCCCACCGTCCAGAAGCCGGGGTCGGCATCGGGCAGATGGGTGGACTTGCCGTTGCCGAGCTGGTCGTAATGGATCACCGCGCGGCCGTTGGCGGCCAGGTCCTTGAAGCTGTCCACGTAGTCATGGGTGCAGCCGGGGCCGCCGTGCAGCACGATCAGCGGGCAGGCGTCGCTGCGCAGGTCGCCGGTGATGCGGTACCAGGTGCGGTACCCATGGAATTGGACGTAACCCTCGGTGGACTGCATGACCTACGCCTGCTGACGGCAAGAATGAGCGCCGAGCCTAGCGGGCGAACCGCCGCGCGTTAACTGGCAAAACTCCCAGGTTCGCGCTGCTTGCGGGGACAGACGCCCGACGAAGGCGATGCGATCCAGCTGCGCATGCCGTTGGTGGCCCGGATGGCCATCGACCAGCACCGCGATGGCACGCGCCACTCGCAGGTCTTGGCCAGCGCGAACTCGCTATCGTCCGTCGTCTATCGCTGAGGCGTCGGCGCAGCCGCCGAACCAGACGCGCCTACGGCTCCAGCAACCGGTAATGCATGCCACGCACCACGGCCTCGACGCGATTGCGCGCACCCAGCTTGCGTGCTGCCGAGTTCAGATGCAGGTTCACCGTGGCGGTGGAACGGTTGAGCGCAGCGGCGATGCTCTTGGCTGTCAGCCCCCTGGCCGAGTACTGCAGGCATTCGCGCTCGCGGCGGGTCAATGCAATGTGGTGGCAGCGGCGTTCCTGCGGATCGAGCAACTCCTGCGCACGTGCCTGAAAGGCATGCGCCAGCAGCAGGAAGGGCGACAGCTGCGCCTCGGCCAGCCGTGGCGCCTCGCCCGCGACGGCGTCCACTGCGGCACTGAATGTCGCAAACGCGCCGCCTGGCAGATGCAAGGGCACGGTGACACCGGTTCCCATGCCGCTGTCGCACAGATAGCGCGTGACCTGCCGATGCTGGCTGCCGACGTATTCCACGCCCTCCATGTCGCCATCGTTGCGATAGGACCACACGAATGGCGTGGTACGCCGCGTGGCACGCTGCTGAACCGGGTCATGTTGGTAATACCCGTGCTCGCACCAGACGTGCTGCATATCGCCCGGCGCGTTGCGCTGCATGAAGACCGACGGCGTGATCAAGGCA
This sequence comes from Xanthomonas sp. BRIP62409, assembly GCF_003992965.1. Classification (NCBI taxonomy): domain Bacteria; kingdom Pseudomonadati; phylum Pseudomonadota; class Gammaproteobacteria; order Lysobacterales; family Lysobacteraceae; genus Xanthomonas; species Xanthomonas sp. BRIP62409. The sequence goes on from NZ_QEZJ01000026.1 coordinate 13,218, forward strand.
CCTTCCAGACTCAGTGGGACCGGTGCGTAGTCGTAGACCAACGACTGGAAGCCCAGTCCGCAGACATCGGCAAACACCCGATCCAGGCAGGCATTGAGCGTGTGCAGCGCCTGCAGGTCGCGGCCCAGGCTGGCCAGAGTGTCGAACATGGTGGGTCCTTCGGTGTCGACGTATGCCGCTGGAGCGCATCCAGCATGGAAAACCTAGCATTTTTACCAATGGATGGGCTTGGCGGCCACATTATGGTCACAATGCCTGGCCGGCAGTTGCACTGCAGCATCGCCGTTCAGACGCTCTACCGCGTCTGCGTCGCGACCCGGCACTCCTTTCAGCGGACACCTGCATGACCGACACACCCCGCCGCGACGACGCGGCTACGCTGGAACGCTTTGGCTACACCCAGGAACTCAAGCGGCAGCTCACGCTCAAGGACCTGCTGATCTACGGTCTGGTGTCCATGGTACCGACCGCGCCGTTTTCCATTTTCGGCGGCGTGTTCGACATCAGCGCCGGGATGGTGCCGCTGACCTACCTGGTCGGCTTCGTGGCGATGCTGTTCACCGCATTGAGCTACCAGCAGATGTCGCAGGCGTTTCCGGTGGCCGGCTCGGTGTATGCATATGTGGGCCGCGGCCTGAGCAGCGGCATGGGCTTTCTGGCCGGCTGGGCGATCCTGCTGGATTATCTGCTGGTGCCCACGCTGCTCTACGTGGTCGGCGCCAACGCCATGCACAACGTGCTGCCGGCGGTGCCGCAGCCGGCCTGGATCGCCTTCTTCGTGGTGCTCAACACGCTGGTCAACCTGCGCGGCATCGAAACCACCGCGCGTGCCAATCGCTTCTTCCTCTACGCGCAGCTGGTGGTGCTGGCGGTGTTCGTGGTGCTGGCCAGCCTGGCGATCCAGCATGGCGTCAATGGTGCGCAGTGGAGCCTGCGCCCCTTCTATAACCCGCAGGCCTTTTCGCCGCAGCTGATCTTCAGCGCCTTGTCGGTGGCAGTGGTGTCGTTCCTGGGCTTCGATGCGATCTCCACGCTGTCGGAAGAGGCCCGTGGCGGCAACCGCGTGGTCGGCCGGGCAACCCTGCTGGCGCTGTTGCTGGTGGCCGGCCTGTTCGTGCTGCAGACCTGGCTGGCCGCGCTGCTGCAACCCACCTTGCAACGCTATCCCAGCGCGCAGGCCTCCAACGATGCCTTCTTCGAGATCGGGCGCCTGATCGCCGGGCCGTGGTTGCAGGTCGTCATTGCGCTCACGGTGGCAATCAGTGCGGCGATCGCCAATTCACTGGTGGCGCAGGCCGCCACCTCGCGGCTGCTGTTCGCCATGGCACGCGACCGCCAGCTGCCCGCCTTCCTGCGCTACATCCATCCACGCACCGGCGTACCGCAGCGCGCCATCCTGCTGGTGGCAGGCTTGAGCATGGTGCTGGGCGAAGTCTTCGTCGGACAGATCGCGCTGCTGTCCTCGCTGTGCAACGTCGGCGCACTGACCGCCTTCATCCTGTTGCACGTGGCGGTGCTGTGGCATTTTCGCGGACGGGGCCGCAGCCTGCTGTTGCATGTTGCGACGCCGTTGATCGGCATCCTCATCCTGGCCTACGTGCTGATCAATGCCGACCGGCATGCGCAACTTGGCGGTACCGCCTGGATGGTGATCGGCCTTGCGGTCCTGGCGTTCTTGAAGGCCAGCGGCCGCTCGACCGACTTCCGCGCCAGCGACGCGCTGGAATAACCTGCAGCGCCTTCGCCTACAGGCACTACCCGTGCCGACATCCGGGTAGCGCACGCCACCTTCAGTCCTGCGCGGAGAGGGCCGCAGGCCCTCCCGCATGCGGCCTGCCTGTATCGCCTGACGGCTCGATCCAGGCGTCGCTGCAGATGCAGTGCACGATCGCGTTGCTGCCTGTATGGCGGTGTACGTGGTGCAAACGATTAAGGCGCGCTTGCGCTGCAGCGCCTCGCGCGTGTGCAAGGCAAGATGGCTGCGCGTGCCCGCGTGGAGTTGCGCGCAGAACGCGATTATCTTTTTGTGGACTGCCAATCTCTGAACGAGATTTTCAGCACATATTCAGCTTTAAACATTCGCTAGTCTCGTTCGGCGCCAACGATGGCGCCCGCAGGACGTGGCCCCCGCCGCAGCCTGCCGTTCCCTGACGAGAAGGACTACCCATGAATCGCAAGAATGCGTTGTACCTGGCGCTGTTTTCCGCCGTTTCCGGCTCCGCACTGGCAGCGCCGCCGACCGAAATGGACGCAGCGCCGGTGAACACCGCGCCGCAAGCGGCCAAACTTGGTGCGGCGACATTGCAGTCGGCAAGTCTGCGTGGCGGCATCCTGCCCACGCGTGTGGTGCAACTCACTGCGCCCACCGGTACCGAGATCAGTCGCGTGCGTGAGCGCCGCATCGCACAGGTCAAACATGGGCAGCCCTTGCAGATCGGTTTTTCGCGCACGGTCGCCAAGCCCTTGGTCAACCTGGCCACGCTTGACTGGCAGATGGCCAAGGATGGCTCGCGCGTGGCGACCCTGAAGGTCGGCTCCGCGCAGGCGGCCTCGCTGCGTGCGTCGCTGATCCTGCGTGGCGCCGGCGCCACCCCGGGTGATCCGTCCAAGGTGACGCTGCGCTTTGCCGGCGACGACGGCCGGGTGTTCGAACAATCCGGTGCCAGCTTCGCCGCCGGCGGCGATGCGATCGGCTGGTCGCCCACCGTCAGCGGCGAGAACCTGCTGGTGGAACTGTCGCTGCCGGCCGGCCAGTATCCGGAGAACTTCAGCCTGAGCATCCCGCAGCTGTCGCATCTGGACATCAGCCCCACCGCCAGCCCACGCGACATGATGACAATTGCCATCGGCGAGAGCGATTCCTGCCAGAACGATGTCGTCTGCCGCGCCAATCCCACCGCCGGTTTCACCAATGCCGCAAAGGCGGTGGCGCGCATGGTGTTCACCACCAGCCAGGGCTCGTTCCTGTGCACCGGCACGCTGCTCAACAACACCAACTCGCCCAAGCGCAACCTGTTCTGGACCGCGGCACATTGCATCAGCACGCAGACCGTCGCCAACACACTGCAGACGTACTGGTTCTACGATGCGGCCAGCTGCAACGGCAACACCGCCAGCGCGCAGGCCACCACCTTGACCGGCGGTGCGTTCCTGCGCCACGCCAACACCACGCGTGACACCGCATTGCTGGAGCTGAAGACCGCACCGCCAAGCGGCGCGTTCTACGCGGCATGGAACAGCGCGGCGATCGGCGCGACCGGCACGTCGATCGTCGGCATCCACCACCCCTCCGGCGACGTCAAGAAGTATTCGCTGGGCACCGTCAATGGATTGAGCACCAGCATCGACGGCAAGAGTCCGCTGTATCGGGTGGTGTGGAACGATGGCGTCACCGAGGGTGGCTCGTCCGGCTCGGGCCTGTTCACCGTCGCCAGCGGTGGCGCGTACCAGCTGCGCGGCGGCCTGTACGGCGGCTACTCGTACTGCACCGCGCAGACCGATCCGGATTACTACTCGCGCTTCTCGGACGTGTATTCCAGCATTTCCACCTACTTCGGCCAATAAGCGGGTGATGCACGTGGCAGGCGGGGTCTCGCCTGCCACGTGCGACGACGCCTGGCCTGCGCCGAATGCGGTTGATGTTTCGGCGCGCCTGATGGATAGATCCAGTTGCCCCGTTCTCTGTGCTTCGATGGTGCTGCGTCGCCCTGGGAACATTATCGAACACGCGCGTCGAGCCGCCTGCAGCACTTCATCTGCAGCGTGCGGATGATGCAGACTTGGCAGATCCTCCTTCACCTGGATCGGCATGCCCGTTCAACGCACTCCTCACCTCGTTGCCGCAGCTGCACTGCTGGCCTTGTCGCTACAGGTCACCGCCAGCGCAGCCGGCGCACCAGCCAATCGCGACGACGTCAAGGCATACGCGCTTCAGCTGTGCCTGGACAACAACTACGAACGCAGCGGCAAGTACACTTCCGACCAGCTACGCGACCGCTCGTATCTGCTGACGACCTATGCGCTCGACAATGCCAAGGTCGGCGCCACCGAGCGGCTGCATCGCTTCGTGGCCGAGCAGACGGCGGGCTTCCATCGCGCCGAGGTGCCGATGAAGGACGAAGCGCGCCGCGGGCCGTTCAACAGGATCTTTGCGCAATGCATGGCGTTCTATCGTTCGCCCGCGTTGAACGCGTTCATCGCGCACAAGCTCTGACGGCCATTGCGGCAAGCTCACCGTTCGAGCGCGACGGCTGGATCGGCGCGACCGATCCAGCGCAGCTCCCCCGCCCGCAGCGTACGCCGCAGCTGCCGCGCTCCGGTCTCCGGGCGCGCGGATATCCGTGCCGGGATTTGCGTGACGCAGTCGCAGGCCCGGCCACCTCGCGATCGTCTGACGCAGCGCCGCGCGCCGCCTGGCACATCCTCCCCATGCTTCGACAGGAGCCGTCATGTCCGCATCTTCTCCACGCACTTCCCGCCGCCAGATGCTGCGCCTCGCGCTGGCCGCGGGCACGCTGGGCGTGGCGAGCCCGCTGGGTGCCGCACTCCGGCGCGAGCCGAAGGACGCCATTGCGGCAGCGGACCCGGCATCGCCAGCGCCCTTCCCGGCCAACGGCAGCGTGCTGGTCCTGCTCGGCACCAAGGGCGGCCCCACGCCCTCACCGCTGCGCGCCGCAGCCGCCAATGCGCTGGTCATCGACGGGCAGCCCTATCTGATCGACTGCGGCAACGGCGTTGCACAGCAGCTGGCCAGAGCCGGCATCCGCTTGCCCGCGCTGCGCGACATCTTTCTCACCCACCACCACTCCGATCACAACGCCGACCTGCTCAACGTGGTGTGGCTGGCCTGGGCGAGCGGGCTGCAGACGCCGGTGCATCTCTACGGACCGCCCGGCATCGCCAAAATGGTGGACGCGTTCGTCGACATGAATGCCATCGACATCGATGCGCGCATCCGCGAAGAAGGCCGCCCGCCGTTCAGACAGCTGATCCAGGTGCACGAGTTCGACCAGCCCTGCATGGTGCTGCAGAACGAGCAGGTCACCGTCACCGCCACGCTGGTGGATCACTACACCCTCAAGCCCGCATTCGCCTACCGCTTCGCCACGCGCGAGCGCACGGTGGTGTTCTCCGGCGATACGCGCTACCTGCCCGCACTGGCCGAGTTCGCGAAGGACACCGACATCCTGGTGCATGAGGTGATGTACCTGCCCGCACTGGAAAGGATGCTCAAGACCAACGACAACGCGCCGACCTTGCTCGACCATCTGCTCAAGAGCCACTCCACCAGCGAGGACGTCGGCAGGATCGCAGCGGCAGCCAATGCAAAGATGCTCGTGCTCAATCACTTCGTGCCCGGCGGCGACCCGACGATCACCGATGCCATGTGGAGCGCGGGCGCGCGCAAGCACTACGCCGGGCCGATTGTGGTCGGCAGGGATCTGATGCGGTTGTAGGCGAGCAGCTGGGCACCGTGGTGATGGACTGGCCGCGTGCTGTTGCCAGCGTGGCCCACCTGCGGCTGACGGCACTCCCTCGCGGCGCGATCAGCGATGCGAGATCGAAAACGTCGTGCGGGCAGCATATGAACCACCAAGCGGCACTGCATCGCGGTTGGTCGCCTGCCTACGCCACGACCGGGCTGCGCAAGCCCCACACGCGTTCCCCGGCCTTGCAATACGCGTCGATGAATGCCTGCTGCGGGGGCATCTGGTCCACCGCCTGCCGGATCGGCTGGGCAATGCCGTCGAGCAGGCGACGCAGATCGTGATCGGACATCGCGCGCGCCAGCGGGTGATGCTGCGCGGGCACGATGCCCTGCCCCATCAAGACGTGGGTCCAGGAGTCCACGCGGAACAGTTCATCGGCCGCTTGCCAGGCATGTGCGCGTTCGCGCCAGGCGCGCAGGCGCAGCGCGAGCGATGCGGGCAGCTCCATCGCGCGGCACTGGCGCCACAGCGGCTCGTCGCGCTGGGTGGCGTGGTAGTGCAGGATGATGAAGTCGCGCACGTGCTCCATCTCGGCGCGGCTGATGTCGTTGAACAGCTCCACCTGCGAGGGCGCGATACCGTCTGCCGGGAACAGGGTGATCAGCCGCACCACCGCGGCAATGGTGAGATGGATGCTGGTGGATTCCAGCGGTTCGATGAAGCCGCTGGCCAGGCCCAGCGACACCACGTTCCGGTTCCAGGCCTTGCGCCGGCGTCCGGTGCGGAACGGCACCAGCCACGGATCCTTCAGCGCAGGCGCGGCCACATCGCGCAGCAGCCTGGCATGCGCTTCGTCGTCGGACAGGTGCTTGCTGGAAAACACCAGGCCGTTTCCCACACGATGCTGCAATGGAATATGCCAACGCCATCCGGCCTCGTGCGCGATGGCGCGGGTGTACGGCACCGGCGGGCCAAGCGCTTGGGTCTGCACCGCCACGGCGCGATCGCAGGGCAACCAATGGCTCCAGTCTTCGTAACCGGTGTGCAGCGCTTGTTCGATCAGTAGGCCGCGAAAGCCGCTGCAATCGATGAACAGGTCGCCCTCGAGCACCTGCCCGTCTTCCAGCACCAGGCTGGCGACATCGCCACTGTCCGGTTGCAGCGTCACCTGCTGGATCCTGCCCTCGATGCGCCTGACACCGCAGGCCTCGCTGCGCGTGCGCAGGAACCTGGCATACAGCGCGGCATCCAGGTGATAGGCGTAATTGACCGCGGGCTCGCGCAGCAGTGCGAAGCGATCCAGGCGTGATGCCACGGTTTCCAGGCAGTAATCGCCAAAGCTGCCCGGCATGCCGCGGCGCTGGCTTTCCAGCCATAGATGATGGAAGGCGCACACCAGCGTGCTCTGCCCGGTGATGCCGAACGGATGGATGTAGCGCTCGCCCTGGCGGCGCCAATGCTCGAAGGAGATCGACAGCTTGAAGGTGCCGGCCACCGCGCGCAGGAATTCCTGCTCGTCGATCTGCAGGAAACGATGGAAGCTGCGGATCGGCGGCACCGTGGATTCGCCCACGCCCACGGTGCCGATCTGCTCGGACTCGACCAGGGTGATCTCCAGCAGGTCGCGGAACTGGTGCGACAGCGCGCAGGCGGCGATCCAGCCGGCGGTGCCGCCACCGGCAATGACGACCTTGCGAATCGGGGCCTGGCTCACTGCGCGCTCCTGTGGGGTGGATGTCGGTTGGCCGGCACAGCATCGTGCTCGAACGTGTGGGTGACGCAGAAGCCACGCAGTGACCGCTCGCCTGGGTGGCCCATGCGGATGCCGCACACCGGTTGCGCCGGCAGGCGCAGCTGCGCAGTGGCCCGGCCAGTCGCCTGGACGCCGATCGCGCACATCAGCGGTTGAGCCTGCCGATCAGCATCGCACGCAGCTGTCGCGCGAGGGTGGGATCGATCGGGCCCAACGCATGCCGCGCCTGCTCGGGCAGGTGTTCGCCCGCGCGCTCGGCCGGACCGAACACGTAGTAGTCGAACAGGGCGCGCCATGCCGCTTTTTCCGCTGCCGGGCGGTCGCGGATGGACCACAGTGCGTGATACAGCGCCGGCATCGGCGCCGGCAGGTACGCAGGCACGCTGTTCCACCAGTAGTTGATCAGCACGTTGAATGGCTGCAGCGAGTGCACGTGATGCCACCACATGCCGGGAATGAACAGGGCATCGCCCGGCTCCAGCACGGCGGTGCGTGCCTGCGCTAGCGCCTGGGCAAAGCGTGGATACCGCAGCAGATCCGGGTTGGCGATATCCACCATGCTGACGACCTGCCCGCCCGGCGTGGGATCCAGCGGGCCGGGATACAGGTTGGCCACCTGCGCGGGCGGAAACAGCGTGAAGCGACGTTGCCCCACCGCGCAGCACGCCAGGTTGTTGGGGACATCGTAATGGCAGGAGGCGATGACGCGATTGCCGATCCAGATGCTCGGCTGCACCGCGATGCCGCTGGCGGCCACATCCAGATCATTGCCCGCGCGCAAGCCCGGCAGGTTGTCGTCGATCGGCAACGACGCCAGGTAGTAGGTGGGCGGCTGCGGGTCATCGCGATGCGTGACGATCGCCTCCAGCAAGCTGCTCAGGCTGCCGCGCTGCACATCGAAATTCAGCGCGCTGCAATCGTCGCTGTAGAACGGGCGGCTGGCGATCTCCGGGCCGCCATGGGAATACTGCAAGGCGCGCCCGCCATCGTGCGCGCGCAGCAGCGCCATCGCCTCGTCGGCGCTGCGCAGCCCGGCCTGCACCAGTGACCAGTCGCGTGCGATGCCACGCAGCACCACCGGCTCGGCCGCCTCGCACAGCGCAGCAAGCGGCAGCGCGCCGGGATGGCAATCGCGGCACTCGGCGATGGGCGCGATGGAGGAAATGGCTGCGCCGGTCGTCATGCGCTCAGGCGAATGCGGCGGTCGCAGATGCAGCGTGCACCTGCTGCAGGCGGCGCTGCTTTTCGGCCATCAGCCGGCGCACGTTGTGCAGCGAGGCCAGCATCAGGAACGCAGCTTCCAGATGGCCGGCCCGGTGCAATTGCTGCAACGACGACGCATCGAGTGCGGCAAGCCGCTCGCGGTCGATGACGAACAGGCCTTCCAGCGTGGTCGCGTGGGTGGCATCCAGCGTGACATCCAGCTGCACCGGCTGGATCAGCCCCAAGGTGTCGAAGGCGGCCGCCATCGCCTGGCCGGCATCCACACCGTCGCGGATGCCGCGCAGCACATCGATGACATGCTCCAGATACGGGCTGTGGCCACCCTGCGGCAGAAACACCGCCTCGCCTTCATGGCGGCTGACGCGTGGATGCTCCAGATCGACGTGGATCACCGGCTCCTGTGCCAACACGCCATCGACGCGCTGCTCCTGGAAGCCGATCAAAAATGGCCCCTTGGCCACGATGCCCGGCAGATAGCTCGCTGCCCAGCGCCCCTCCTGCAGGAACAGGTTCTCGTCCTGCGCAAAGCCCAGCAGCGCCACCGACTGGTAGCCGCCGGCGGCAGGATCCTTGCGAAAGAACAACGGATACTCGCGCTGCAGCTCGGCGTACTCGGTGACAAACGCCGGCACCAGGCCGAGCGCGTCGCCGAACTCGGCACCAAAGCGCAGGATGACGCGCAGATCGTGATGCGCCACGTTGTTGAGCACTGCGTATCGCGTCATCTGAAACTCCCACGGTGCTCCACGATGGAGCACCGCATTACGAGAAATGCGTCGATCGCGCCGCCCGGTGCCGCGCCTGCCGTGGCGAGCATTGCCAAAAAGCGACAGGCCGGCAAGCGGCACAGCAGCATGGGAGCCAGCCCTGCCGCAAGCCGCGTCGCTGCGCCCACTGGGAGGAGAGCTGAGCGCAGCCGGCCTGTCAGAACGCGTAACGCACACCCAGCGTGTAGCGCGGCTGCTGGTCGATCAGGCGGATGATCTGCTTGTCCGAGCGCCCATGCCAACGCACGTCTTCGCCGGTCAGGTTGATCGCCTCAAAGCCCACGGAAAGCTGCTTGCTGAAGCTGTAGCTGACGCTGAGATCCCACTGCTGGTAGGCCTCGACGTAGTACGGATTGCGGTTGGCATTGTCCTGGTTGGCGGCGATCAGGTATTCGTCGCGCCAGTTCCAGGCCAGACGCGCGCTCCAGCCGTATTTTTCGTACATCAGCATCACATTGGCGGTGTCGCTCAGGCCGAGCAGCGCGAACTGGTCGCGATCGATCACGGTATTGTCGAAGCCCACATCGCCTTCGACGATGGTGTAGTTGGCATAGATGCCGAAGCCGGTGGTGTCGAAGAAGTACTGCCCGCCCAGTTCCCAGCCGTGGATATTGGCCTTGTTCTGGTTGACCGGGCGCGACACATCGAACTGATACAACGGGTCGGAGGCATTGCCGACGATGTCGTAGGCGTTCTCCAGTGCCAGGCTCTGCGCGGAGCTGCCGTTGTAGGCAGCCAGCCCGCCGGTGGCTGCGGCGTTGCGCAGCAAGGCCATCGCCGCAAACAGCGAGGTGTCGTTGGCCGAGCACGCGGCGGCGACGTCGTTGCCCGACGCCCCCACTTGCGCTGCGCAGGCCCCGCTCTGCAGGAACGCCAGCGCTGACTGTGCATCCGGGCCGGAGGTGGGATCGCTCAGCCCGTACAGGGATTCGCGCGAGACCGTATTGCCGATGAAGTTGCTGACGCGCTTGTTCCAGAACGTGGCCGACACGTAGCTGGCATCGGCGAAGTACCACTCCAGCGCCAGGTCGAGGTTGTCCGATTCCAGCGGATCCAGCTGCGGATTCTGCGCGCTGCCGCCGGCCCGGTTGGAGGGATTGATCAGGATCGAGCCATTGGGCGTATTCGGCGTCGGGCCGGCGATCAGGTTGTTGTAGGGCGCCCGTGCGATGGTCTGGCCGAACGAGGCGCGCCCCTTCAGCTGATCGGAGATGTCGATGCTGAAGTCGAGATTGGGCAGGATGTAGTTGTAACTGGTCTTTTCGCTGAAGGGCTGCTGCTCGGTGGAACGCAACAGCTGGAAGTCGTTGTTGGCCTGCCACAGCAACGCCGTGGGCGTGGCCACCTGCGAGGTGGATTCCACATCGGTACGCTCGTAGCGCAGGCCCAGCCGGGTATTGGTGGTCATGCCGGAGATGTCGCCCTTCAGTTCCAGCTGCACGTAGGCGGCGCGGGTCTTCTCTTCCACCTGGTTATCGGCGCTGTACTGCGGGTTGTAGCGGGTCGTGGCGCCGTACTGGCTGCCACCCCACAGCGCCAGCTGATCGGCATCGCCGCGCCATGCATTGGGCGCGGCACCGTTGGCGTTGAAGTCCTTGAACATGCCGGTGATGCTCACCGGCCGCAGCAGCGCCTGCATGCCGGGCTCGTTGCCGGCGTTGGCCACGCCCCAGTCGCCCAGCGTGGAGTTGGTGTCGCTGGTGAGCCGGTTCATGGTGGTATTGGCGGTACTCACGCCGAACTGGAAGCGCCCGTCCTCGAAGTCGAAGGTGCCGTCCATGCGGCCTTCCTTGATCTCGGTGACCTGCGATTGATAGAAGATGCGCAGGACCTGCGAGCCGAGTTCGGCGGGGGTGAAGTCCGGGTTGAGCACGCCGTTGGTGCCGGCCAGCGAATCGGCCGCGGTGGGATACCAGGTGCGCGCGCCGATCGGCAGCCCGCCATTGAAGCGCAGCTCCTGCCCCCACTGGCCGCCGCAGGACGGGCCGTTGCTGCAGTTGTTGGTGCCGGCGAAACTGAAATACGTGGCGCTGCCGCCGGTGACCGGGTCGTTGGGCAGGCTCTTGGTCTTGGAGTTGTGCGCATCGAAGGACAGCTGGAAGCGGTCGTTCACCTGCCAATCGGCATTGAAGCCGAGCGAGCCGAGCGTGTACTTCTGCTCGTTGCGCTGCTGCTCCATGCCGAAGTCCTTGGCACCGTTGGGCACATCGCGCAGATACACCGGCGTGGCCACCGCCTGGCCGGTGTCGAAGGTCAGATCGGTGAAGCTGTTGGCGCGCTGCAGCCAGATGCCCTGCTCGCCGCGTTCTTCGCGGATCTCGTTGGACGAATAGGTGTAGTCCAGGGTCAGGGTCAGGCTGTCGCTGGGGGCGAACTGCATCACCGCCTGGCCGTTGGTGCGCTCGCGCTGGAAGTCGGCGAAGGCATAGCGCAGGTCGTTGGGCATGCCGTACAACTGGCCGATCGCCGGGGCGTTGGTCACCACCGCATCCGGACGCAAGGCCGGATCGGTGCCGGTCCAGCGCTGGATGTTCCAGGTGTTTTCGGTGGCCTGCACCGAGCCGCCGTGGCGCTTCTGATAGCTGCCGCTCAAGCCGATACCGAAGGTCTTGTCGGGATTGGTGTAGCTGAAGATGCCGGAGACTTCGGGGGTGAGCGAATCGCCGAACGGCTGCGAACGATCCGACACCATCTTGGCGCCGGCATTGGCCACCACGCCGGAATGGTTGAACGGCTTGTCGGTCTGGATGTTGATGGTGGCGCCGATCCCCCCGCTGGGTGCGGTGGCGCGGCTGGTCTTGTAGACCTCGATCCCGGTGATGGCCTCGGAGGCGAGCTGGGCGAAATTGAATGCACGCGTGCCCACATCCACACCCCCGATCGGGGTCTGGCCAGGCGCGCCGAATGCATCGGCGCCGGGAATCAGGCGGCCGTTGAGGGTGACCGTATTGAACTGCGGGCCAAAGCCGCGTGCGGTGACCTGCGCGCCTTCGCCGTCGCGGCGCTCGATCGAGATGCCGGTGATGCGTTGCAGCGACTCGGCCAGATTGGTGTCGGGAAATTTGCCGATGTCTTCGGCGCTGATCGCATCCACCACGCCGGCAGCATCGCGCTTGATGCCCATCGACTGGTCCAGGCTGCTGCGGATGCCGGTCACGTTGACCGCATCGAGCGTGGTGGCGGTTTGTGCGCTGGACTGCGGCGGCGACACCTGCTGCGCAGGAGCCTCCTGCGCGAAGGCCGGATTGATCACCAGGATGCCACCGACAAAGGTGAACATGGCCTTCGACTTCACATTGCTCAACGTACGACGCATCGATCTATCCTCGGGTCTGGTCCAACACCCACGGCCGTGGTCGCGGAATGCGACGCGGCGCTTGCCTGGCCACGCACCTTGGACGGCACACGACCTGTCTGCCTGCAGCACTTCATCCGACCCGCCGCCTCGAACGCCGGCAGATCCCCCTTGATGCCAGCCGTGCGTGTGCCACGTTCCTGACGAACGCGGCCTGCGCCTCGACCTGTACAGCACCTGCGACTGCCTTCCCAATCGGAACGCCTGCGCCCCGCGTGCCATCGAGCGCCCCTGCGCGCAACCCCGTGCCAGCACGCGATGCAGGACTGATAGCGCTAACACGCGGCGCAGCCTAGTCACGCGTGCCGGGGCTTGTCACCGTGCGTTGCAGCAAACACACAAGGCCACACGCAGGCACGAAACACCGCGCGCGCTTGAGTCCGCAGCCCGGATGCAGACGCAGCGTGGCTGTAAGCGTTACCAGCGGGCGACCGCAAGAATTGCGCCGCAATGGCGTTGCCGCATCTCATTGCCGCGCAGCGCGGACACGGCATGGAACCGTTGCGCAAAGCGTCGCGGTGATCGCAACGCGGCAGCCTTCAGTGCCGATGCGCTCGGCGACGCGTGCACCTGGCAGCTGGCGCCGATGCGCGTGCATCGCGGCGCGTCTGCGCATGACATCGGCCGCACGCCGCCACGAAAAACGGCGCAATCGCTGCAATCGATTGCGCCGTTGGCGGCAGTGGACGCGTGTGGTGCAAGCCTGCAACAGCTGCGCCATTGCAGCGCCGATGCATGCATCGGCAGCCGCTAGCCGATCGTGTTTACCTGGTTGTCGCCGCGCTGGGCATCGGGCAATACATGGTCCGGATCCAGCGTCACATGCAGCACTTTCTGCGTGGTCGGCAGCGTCAGCTTGGGCGCGGTGGTCTGCAGCCAGGTTTCCACCGGCACGCGGCGGTCCAGATGACTGCCGTCGGCCAGATCCACCCGCACGGTCACCGGCATCACCAGTTTCTGGCTGCTGCGCAGCGTGAGTTGCAGGCCCTTGGCAGGATCGTGATCGATGTAATGGGCCTCGCTGATGCCCATATCCAGCTGCCAGTTGTTGAGATACCAACCGCGCCACCACCAGGCCAGATTTTCGCCACTCTCGCTTTCCATCAGCCGGAAGAAATCCGATGGCGTGGGGTGCTTGTAGGCCCAGGTTGCGATGTATTTGCGAAAGGCCGGATCGAAGCGTTCCGGCCCGAGGATCTGCTCGCGCAACAGCACCAGCCCCAATGCGCCCTTGAAATAGGTCAGTGGATGGCGGTAGGTCTCGCTGGTGGAATCGGCATTGTCCATCAACGTCGGCGCGCGGGTATCGGCCAGCAACGGCAGGATTTCATCGACAGGGTTGCCGCCCTTGGGCGCATATTCCGAGTCGCGCTTGGGTGCGTACTCGCCCTTGTTGAAGGCATCGGACGCATAGACATCGATGAAGGTATTGAAGCCTTCGTCCATGAATGCATGCCGGCGCTCATTGGAGCCGACGATCATCGGGAACCAGGTGTGGCCGATCTCGTGCGCGGTGATCCAGAACAGCTCCTTGCCGCCATCTTCGAAACCGTCGAAGACAATGCCGGGATACTCCATGCCCGCGCCGTAGCCGCCCAGGTTGATCGCGGCCGGCCACGGATACGGGTACCACTGCGAGAAATGTTCGATCGCGCCTTTGACGTATTCGGTGGAGCGGTTCCACTTGTCCGCGCCCACGCCTTCCAGCGGATACACCGACATCGCCAGCGACTGCTTGCCGCCCGGCAACTTGATGCGTGCGGCATCCCATACAAACGCAGGCGAGGCGGCAAACGCCACATCGCGGGTGTTGTCCATATGGAAGCGCCAGGTGCGCGTGCTGCTCCCCGCTGGCCTAGCAGCGCGCGCGCCCACTTCCTCGGGCGTGCGGATCAGCACCGTGCGATCGCTGCCACGCGCCTGTTGCAGGCGTTGTTGTTCGGTGCGGCTGAGCACCTCGGCCGGATTGGTCAGTGCGCCGGAGCCGGCCACCAGGAAGCCCTCGGGCACGGTCACCGCATAGTCGAAGTCGCCGTACTCCAGATAGAACTCCGAGCCCAGGTACGGCTGCGTGTCCCAGCCGCGCAGATCGTCGTACACGGCCATGCGCGGATACCACTGCGCAATCTCGTAGATCTCGCCCTGCTTGCTGGCACTGACCGCGGTACGCCCGCCCCAGGTGCCCGGAATCGTGTAGCGGTAGCGGATATGCACGGTCAGCGCCTTGCCCTGCCCCGCCAACGGCTGCGGCAGGTCCACCCGCATGCGGGTGTCGTCGACCACGAAGTGCGCAGGCTGGCGACGCCCGCCGTCGTCGATCTCGACACTGGCGATCTGCATGCCGTCGGTGAACTGGGTCCGGCGCGACGGCCGGCTGGCGGTAGCACGCGCATCGGCGCGGTAGATGTTCTGGTCCAGCTGCAGCCACAGCACGTCCAGCGTGTCCGGGCTGCGGTTGGTGTAGTGGATCGCCGCCTCGCCCGTGAGCGTGTGCGTTGCCGGGTCGATGCTGGCGTCGAGGCTGTAGTCGGCGCGGTTTTGCCAGAACAACGGCCCGGGCACGCCGCTGCCGCTGCGGTAGGCGTTGGGTGCGTCGGGCAGTTGCAGCGGTGCGAACAGGGCCAGCGGATCGAACGCGCTCGCCGGCGCGGTGGCGTTGGTTGCAGGCGCGGCCTGCGCGTTGGCGGTGATGCACGCCAGCGACAGCGCAACGGCGAGCGATCGGCGCAAGGTGGGGAACATGCGTAAGGTCCTGCGGCGGAGGGAACTCCCATCCTACGGTCGCCTTCGCCCCTCACGGCACTGCCATTGGTCCCGGTTGCGGCTGTGAACCCGGGACGGCGACAGGCGCGCCCCGGGCATGCAAGCGGCGCAGCAGCTGCGGCCCGCGCACGGCCTGCAGATGCCGATCACGCCCGCGGCGCAGCCCGCGCACGCCATCTCAGTCGGCAGCAAGCCGCGACAATCGCAAGGCACCATCCCCACCTTCGGCCAGCGTGTCGCCCGGATTGCTCAACCGGCAGCGGCGCAGCGACAGACAGCCGCAGCCGATGCAGTCGGTGAGCTGGTCGCGCAAGGCCTGCAGCTCGGCGATACGCGCATCCAGCTGCCCACGCCAACGCGCCGACATGCGTGCCCATTCCGCACGGGTGGGCGTGCGCTGGTCCGGCAGCACCGAGAACGCGTCCAGCACCTGCTGCAACGGCACGCCGAGCCGTTGCGCGACGCGGATCACGGCGATGCGTCGCAGCACATCGCGCGCATAGCGGCGCTGGTTTCCTGCCGTGCGCAGGCTTTGGATCAGGCCTTTGCGCTCGTAAAAATGCAATGCCGACACCGCCACGCCACTACGCCTGGCCACCTCACCCACCGACAACTCACGCTGCATTGCCTTGACCTCAACCTTGGTTGAGGCAGGATGCTGCGCGGCCACGAGCGGTGCAAGCACCGTGCTCATGGTTCTACACACTGCCGTCCTGGATGTTCGATGACTACCGATACCGCCCTATCCGCCGCCTCGCCTGGCGACACCCGCCCCACCTCCATCCTGGCCGCTCCGTATCGCGCGGCGACGCTGGGCATGGTGGCGCTGGTGTCGCTCAACGCCTTCGAATCGCTGGCGGTGGCCGCCGCCATGCCCACCGTTGCGCGCGCATTGAACGGCCTGCCACTGTACGCGCTGGCATTTGGCGGCACCTTGGCGACCAGCGTGGTCGGCATGACGGCTGCCGGGCGCTGGAGCGACCGTCGCGGCCCGGGTGGCGCGCTGGCTTACGGCCTGCTGTGTTTTGTGATCGGCCTGCTGGTGGCAGGGCTGGCACCGAGCATGCCCGTGCTGATTGCCGGGCGCCTGCTGCAGGGCCTGGGCGCCGGCGCGTATTCGGTGGCGCTGTACGTGATCGTCGGGCGCCTGTATCCGGACGCCTTGCGGCCGCGCGTGTTTGCCGCGTTTTCGGCCGGCTGGGTGGTGCCCTCGTTGATCGGGCCGGGCATTAGCGGGTTGATCGTGCAGCACGTGGGCTGGCGCTGGGTGTTCCTGTCGGTGCCGCTGCTGGCGATCCCGGCCGGGTTGATGCTGTGGCCGGCGATCCGCGAGCGCAGCTGGTCGAGCGACACCACCGGCGCATCGCATTCTGAGTTGCGCTGGGCGATCGGTGCGGCCCTGGGTGTGCTCGGCGTGTATCTGGGCGGGCAGCTGCACGGCCCGGTCGCGTTGCTGGCGATGCTGCCGGCACTGCTGCTCAGCGTGTGCTGCGCCTGGCGGCTGTTGCCGACCGGCACGCTGCGGCTTGCGCGCGGCCTGCCCAGCGTGATCGCGCTGCGCGGTATCGCAGCGGCGGCCTTCTTCGGGTTCGAGGCGTTCCTGCCGTTGCTGCTGTCGCG
Organism: Xanthomonas sp. BRIP62409; assembly: GCF_003992965.1. Taxonomy (NCBI): domain Bacteria; kingdom Pseudomonadati; phylum Pseudomonadota; class Gammaproteobacteria; order Lysobacterales; family Lysobacteraceae; genus Xanthomonas; species Xanthomonas sp. BRIP62409. Next base: position 30,129 of record NZ_QEZJ01000026.1, read on the forward strand.
CGAACGTGGCCTGTCGCCGCTGCTGGCCGGCGTGGCGCTGAGCGTCGGTGCGCTGGGCTGGTTCAGTGGCTCCTGGTACCAGGGCCATAGCCGCGCCGGCTGGTCGCGCCCACGCCTGCTCAAGACCGGTGCGTGCTTCATGTCGCTGGGCATCGTGATCAGCGCAGGTGCGGTGTGGCCGGTCATCCCGGTGCCGGTGGCGATTGCCGGCTGGGCGCTGACCGGCCTGGGCATGGGCCTGCTGTATCCGAGCCTGTCGGTGTTGACGTTGTCGCTGTCGCCGCCGGCGCAGCAAGGCGCCAACAGTTCGGCGCTGCAGTTGAGCGAGGCGATCGCGGTGGCCGGCATGCTGGCGCTGGCCGGCGCGCTGTTTGCCGCGCTGCTGGCCTCCGCGACCTCGGCCGCGTACCTGAGCGTGTTCGCCCTGGCGTGGCTGCTCGCCGTTGCGGGCTTTTTCGTGGCGCGGCGGGTGTGATGGCTGCGCGGTGTGCGCAAGCTGTCGCCGCAGGCGAGCACTGGTCGCAAGCGCAGGCGCATCGCGGTCGGTCGCTGCGTATCGTGCGCCTTGCCTACACCGCACGTGCGCCCTGCACGATTCGCATGCTCAGCACCACGCGTTGGCAGGGCGCACTGCAGGCCAGCGCATCGCAGCGATCGGGGCGCACGCGACTTTGCCGATCCTGCCGGGATCGCTGCGATCGCGAGGGAAACACCACGCCCGCGAATGGCTGGTCATTTTTTCACCACCCATCTTGACAGCGTTGCAGGCCGGGGCCTGCGCCCACTTGTCCACAGCCTTGTGCAACTTCCATCCACAGGGGGTGTGGAAAACCTGCGCTGCCCGGCAGGCCGCGCGGGGCTTGCGTGCCATCGCGGCGTGTGTCAGGCGGTGCGGAGCGGCAGTTGCGCCGTGCAGCGCGACACGGGCGTCCGACACAGCTACCCCCGAGACGAACCCTACTCATCACCGGAGGCAAGGCGATCGCGCCACACGGCACCGCCACCTCGCAGTGGCGACGCACACCCTTTGCTGCGTCAGTCCACGATCACGTGCGGTACGAAGCGCGAGGTGTCGCGGGTGATCGGGCCATCGTCGTCGCGCATGCCCAGCCCGGCAGGACGATCGGCCACCACCCAGCTGCCGACCAGGGCGTGCCGGCCATCGAATACCGGCAACGGATGGTGCGCCTGCAGGATCGCCGGCCCGTCCACATACGGGCCGTCTGTGTGCGCCGCCTCTCCCTGTGCGCTGACCAGGGAAATATTGGCGCCCTCGCGCGACAGCAGCGGCTTGCGCACCCAGCCTGCCGTCGGTGCCTGGCCGGTTTGCGCAAAGCGCGCCGGCAGCAGATTGGGATGGCCCTGATGCCGCTCCCACAACAGCGGCAGGATGCCCTTGTTGCTCAGCACCGATTTCCATGCCGGCTCGATCAGGCGCACACGGTTGGCAATCAATGCCGGGCCGAAGCGTTCTTCCATCATGAATTCCAGCGGGTAGAGCTTGAACAGCGTGTGGATCACCCGGTCCTGCTCATCGGTGAACCAGCCATCGGCGCTCAGGCCGATGTCCTCGATGGCCACTTCCTCGGTGCTGATGCCCACCTGGTGTGCGCAGTCGCGCAGGTAGCGCACCGTGGCGCGGTCTTCCAGCGAATCGCGCACCGCGGAAAAATGCATCTGCGCGCCGAGCGCGCCATCGGCCGCCAACGCGCCCAGGGTTTCGCACAGCAGATCCTGGATCAGGTTGTACTGATCGGTGCCCTTGGGCAACGCACCGGCGCCAATCTGCTGTTCCAGCCACAGCCACTGGAAATACGCCGATTCGTACAGCGAGGTCGGCGTGTCGTAATTGAGCTCGTACAACTTGGCCGGGCCGTTGCCGGCATAGGCCAGGTCCATGCGGCCGTACAGATGCGGGTCGCGGTCCTTCCACGAGGTGGCGATCCAGTCCCAGTAGAACGGCGGAATCGCCAGCTGCGTCATCAGCTGTTCCGAGCCCACCACCTCGTCCACCAACTGCATCGCCATGTCGTGCAGTTCCTGCGTGGGCGCTTCGATGTCGTCCTCGATCTGCCGCAGCGTAAACGCGTAGTACGCGCTTTCGTCCCAATAGCGCTCGCCGTCGATGGTGTGGAAATGGAAACCGAGCGATTCGGCCTGTTCGCGCCAGTCCGGGCGCTCGGCGATTGCGATCCGTAGCATGTCAGCCGCCGTACCCGGAGCTGCGCCCGCCGCTGCCGAACGAACTGCGCGCGGCCGCACTGGAGCCGAAACCCGAGCGCGACACGGTGATTGCACGCGACGGCATGTCGATGGCGCCGCTGCGCCCGCGCACGGTGCCGACGCGGTTGCTGGCCAGATCGCCATTGGGCTTGTAGTACCCGCCGCTGCGGTAATCGCGGTACAGCGGCATCGCGCCGCCATAGCGGTAACCGCCACCACCGGTCATGTTGCCCAACGCGTAACCCAGCAGGAACCCGCCCATCGGCGGGATCCAGCTCTGCTGGCCCTGCGCCGTCTGCACCGCCGTGCAACTGCCGAACTGCTCGTCGCACTCGTAGCGCGTACTGAAGCGCGGCGCGGCCTGCTGATGCTTGGCCACCGCCTCGTCATAGGCCTTGAGGCATTGCTGGATGTCGGTCTGTTCCTGCTTGATCTGGTAGCAGTCGGAGGCCGACTGCAGTACCACCCCTGTCTCCGGTTCGGAACCGCAGCCGGTGACGAGGGCGGCCGGCAATGCGGCCATCAGGGTGAGCTTGAGATTGCGTGATCGCTTCATGCCTGCGCTCCGTTACGGCGTGATCGCCGCGGCATTGATCAGCCCGACCGCGATCGACACGCCGGCCGAGAAGATGCCGGCGGCGGTGACGTTGTCGGTGATCTGCCGCGAGATGCGCCCGGCCACCAGGTTGGCCAGCAGATACGCCACGATCTGGATGCCGCAGGCGACCGCGCCCCAGATCAGCGCATCGACCAGGCTCACCGAATGGGTGATGGCCGAATGCAGCGGCAATGCCACACCGATCAGGTTGCCGGCCAGGGCGGTGGCCGCCGCCACGTTGCCCTGCCGAAGCAGGGTGAAATCCTTGTGCGGGGTAACCAGGGTCACCAGCACCACCGCCACGATCAACACGCCCAGGCCGGTGCCGAAGTAGGAAAGAAACGCGAGAAAACTCTGCAGGTTGATCGGGTTCATGACAGGACCAGGGTAAGTGGAGGACGAGCGCGCACGCTCAGGTGATATCCAGATCGGCAACGGTGACATCGATGCCGACCGCATAGGTGACGCAGAATTCATTGGGGCCGGAATCCTCGCCGGTGACCAGCAGGAATTCCTCGCGCTGCAGCTCCGGCACATCGCGGCTGTAGAGCATGGCGTAGTGGGTCAGATCGCCATCGCGGCGCGGCGGCTGATAGCGGTACAGCACCTCGTCATAGGCGATCGGCGGAATCCGCGCAGCATCGTCGGTGGACTGCGTGGCGCGTTGCCAGCGCTTGCCGGCGTAGTCGATCTGCGCCGCACCCAGATGCGGATGCTGCATCACGAACTCCTGAAACGCCTGCTTGCTGGGCGGATTGACCGTCTCGCAATACACGAAGGCCTTCATCGCCTCCAGATCGCCGCCCACGGTGGTGACCTGCAGGAACGCGTCATCGTCCAGGTAGAACCGATGCAGGGAATAGCCATCGCCCAGATTGACGTGGCCGTAGCACGGAATGCCTTGATGCCCGCCCGGCAGCTCGGCGGTCATGGCCTCCGGTGCCATGCGGTACAACGTGGTATCGATCTCCAGCTGCCCACCCACGCGCAAGCCCAGCGGCAGCGCGTGACCGATGGCGCCGGTGCCGGAGCTGGGCAACGGCGGCGGTTGTGGTTGACCGAACAACTTGCTGAAAAAACTCATCGTCATGCACCTTGTGGCGATGGGGAACGGGACACGGCCGCAGCGCGCAGGGCCTGCCATGCGATGGCATGCACGGGCACGCGCTGCTCGGCCAGGTAATACAGCATGGCACCGGCCGGCACGGCGGTGTGTGCGGGCGGGTTCAAGCGCAGCGCGCCATCGGGCGCGCGCAGGCCCAGCAGCAGGGCGCCACGCTGGCCGAAATCGGCGGCCAGCACGCGGTACTCCAGCGGATCGACATCCGCAGGAACCGCCAGGCCGAACTGGGTCGGGCCATCGTCCACCGACAGCAGCTCGGCGGTGATCGCCGCGCTGCCCGGGTCCTGCGCAGCGCGCGCCAGGATCTCGGCAGTCATCGGCCGTGTGCATTCGATCGCCGGATAGTGGCAACCGACCAGCCGCGCCGCGCTGGCCGAAGCGAAGTGCGCCACGATGTGCGCACGCGGCGCATGCGCCATCAGCGCGAACACCGCCGCCAGGGTCTGGTCGTCCGAGGGCGGGTTGACGATCACCCGCGCCGCGCCCGCGATGCCCGCACGCAGGTAGACCTCGGTGTGCGTGTACGACTCGGCGGCGATGAAGCGCATGTGGTCGGGCATCGGGTTCTCGGCCACGCCCTCGGCGATCAGTACCACGCCTTCGTCGTCGGTGGCGGTGTCGGACAGCAGCAGCTCCAGCAAGCGCGTGGACGCGGCGCCCTGCCAGCCGATCAGGATGGTGTGCCCGCGCAGATCGGCGTAAGCCATCTTGCCCATGTGGTGGCGCCTCCAGAAGGTGATGAGCACGCCGCTGGTCTTGGCCAGCACCGTGGCGAACAATGCCACTGCGCCCGGCATCAACACGAATGCGGCAATGTAGCGCCCGGCCACCGAGCCCGGCGACAGGTCGCCATAGCCGATGGTGGTGGCCGTGGTCATGTAGTAATACGGGAATGCGTCCAGGCCGACGAGCGTGTGCTCGCCGGCCAGCAGCAGCAATACCCAGCTCAGCCCCATGTGCGCCAGCAATGCCAGCGCCACCATGCCCCAGCTGACGCGGCGCACGTGGCGCCGCACCACCCGCAACAGCTTTCCGACGATGATCATGGCGCGTCCTGTGCCGTGCGGCCGGTCAGCTGTCGCTGCGCGGAACCTGCTGCACGTCGCGCACCTGGCCGATCAGCGGCGCGCTGCCGCCGGCGCTGTCGTGGCCGAGCTGGGCCGGCTTCTTGAAGCGTGCCAGCACCGCGGCGGCGTTGGATTCGCCCTCCATCAGGCCGGCCGCGGCCAGACGCCGGTTCAGATCGCCATCGCCGCTGGATGCCTCCAGCTCTTCGGCCGATTCGATGCGTGCGGAGGTTTCGGCCTGACGCGCCTTGATCCGCTCCAGCGATTCCAGCGCCGAGCCCATCTTGCTGCTGGCGCCGGAATGGCGCGCGGCAATCGCCGCCTGCGCCTTCTGCACTGCGTCGGTGGCCTTGACCGTGTCGATCTGCTGGCGCATGCCGCGCAGCTGGTCCTCGGTCTTCTGGATGGTGGCCTTGAGCGTCACCACCGACTGGTCCAGCGATGTCTTGGAGGCCTTGTCGCCGGCATCCTCGCTTTCCAGCGCGGCCAGTTTGGTCGCCACATCATGGGCCAGCGATTCGTCGCCCTTGGCCAGCGCACCTTCGATATAGCGCGTGTATTCGGCCATCTTGCCGGCGCGCGCGTCGATCTTCTGCTGGGCGAGTTTGCTCTGCGCCATCAGCTTGGTCAGCTCTTCGCGCGAACGCGTGAGCTGGGCGCCGGCATCGCGCATTTCCTGGTCCAGGATGCGCAGCGCGTTGGCGTCGACCGCCTTCTGGCCGGTTTCGTGTGCAGTGCCACGCAGCAGCGTGATCAGCTTTGAAAAGATACTCATGACAACACGCCTTTAGGAAAAGAACGGCTTGAGAGATTCGGCGGCATCCAGCGTATTGGCCGCCAGGGTCTGGATTTCCTCGTCGATCTGGTCCAGCGTGGACGACGCCGACAGTTCGCCGAAGACCACGTAGCTATCCTTGCCGTCGACCTGCACCAGGCCCAGGTTGGACAAGGGATTGAGCGGGTTGAGCCGCAGGCAGGCGTCGTTGAACGCCGCGCGGTCGCTGACCTGGTCGGCGTTGGCCAGCAATGTGGAAACGAACACCTGCGAGCCGGAGGCGGCGACCTGGATCTGCATGTCGCCATGGTCGGCCAGGGTGAGGTTGATGGCCGGTTCCAGCCCATCGATCAGCTCGACCTCGATCGGCTGGTCGCGGTAGCGCTCGGCCAGCAGGCCGTGCAATTCGACAGTGGTGTACTGCGTCATACGATGTCCTGTCCTTTGGTCATGCGGCGGTGGTGAAGCAACTGCGGTGATGGAGCTGCGGTGATGCAGCAACATGCGTGCAATGGGCGGACATACTACAGACTGTCCGCGACCGGCAGAAAGGGCCGGACGTCAGCCGGTCAGGCCAGCTGCAGGCGGTAGTAGACCACCCGTTCAGTTGGCTCGAAGCCGCACGCCGCATGCGCCGCCTGGGCGCCGCCGTCGTCCAGCTGCGCATCGGAGGCCAGCTCCGTGCACCCCCGATCCCGCGTCCACGCGACTGCCGCTGCCACCAGCGCGCGACCGAGCCCGCGACCGCGCCAGGCCGGAGCCACATACCAGCCTTCCAGAAAACCCACCGGCGTGCTTTCGGTGCCATTGACGTAGTCGTGGCGCACCGACACCTCGGCAAACCCGAGCGCCGCATCCGCATCGTCCACCACCAGCAGATGGCTGGCGTCTGCACGCGCCAGCGCGGCCTGCAGTTCGGCGACGCCATCGTCGGCAACGCTGTCATCGGCATCGGGCCACAAGGCCAGGCGCAGGGCCAGCAAGGCCTGCGCATCGGCACCGACCGCTGCGCGCACCCGCCACCCGGCCGGCGTGCTCACGGATACAGCATCCGCTTGCTCCAATGGCTGGCCGCATCGGCCTCGTACCGCCAGCGCTCATGCAGGCGGAATTTGGCGCCGTACCAGAACTCGAACGCCTGCGGCACCACCCGGAACCCGCCCCAGCCATCCGGGCGCGGCACTTCGCGGCCTTCGAAGGTGGCTTCCACCTTGGCGATGGCCGCGTCGAACTCCTCGCGCGAGCCCAGCGTCTGCGACTGCAGCGAGGCCCAGGCACCGATCTGGCTCATGCGCGGGCGCGAGGCGAAGTAGGCATCGGCCTCCTCTGCACCGACCAGCTGCACGCCGCCTTCGATGCGCACCTGGATGCCGGCCTCGCGCAAGCTGCGCCACAGGAACAGCAGCGCGGCCTGTGGATGGGTCTGCAGGTCGCGGCCCTTGGCGCTGTCCAGATGGGTGTAGAACACGAACCCGCGCGCATCGAAGGCCTTGAGCAACACGGTGCGTGCGCTCGGCCGGCCGTCGACGCTGGCGGTGGCCACGGTCATTGCGCTGGCTTCGAGCTCGGCGCCGGCGTGCGCCTCGGCGTACAGCGCGGTAAAGGTGGCAAGGGCTTCTGCATACAGATCGGTCATGACGGTGCAAGGGCAGCAAGATTGGCGCCTATTGTGGGCGCATCGCGCCTGCTTCGCCTATGCGCGGCAGCCGACAGCGGCGTGCCCGCCGCCAGGGCTGCGGCCGACCCCGGCAAGGCACGTCGGGGGCGTGTTTCCCGGCGTCTTCGCGCCACTGACGCCTGGCCGCCAGGCGCTCGCCACGCGGAGCGCGCCGCCGATCCATCGCCAGCCATGGCTGCGGTTGATCTCCACCCAGCGGGGTGTCGAAGCTGCGGCGCGCAGCCGACGCGCGCCCGCGGAAATGGTTTCAGTCCATGCCGACCAGCCCGATGCACGGGCCTGAATGCTACGATCCCTGCGCATGAACCCCGCTCCCAATCTCGTGATGGTCGGCCCGATGGGCGCCGGAAAAAGCTGCATCGGCCGCCGCCTGGCCGAGCGCTTCGGGCTGGAGTTCGTCGATGTGGATCAGGCCATCGTCGAGCAGGTCGGCAGCAGCATCCCGGCCATTTTCGAACAGCACGGCGAAGCGCGATTCCGGCAGCACGAGGTCCAGACCCTGCAGACGCTGCTGGAGCAGGACAACAAGCTCATTTCCACCGGCGGTGGCGCGGTACTGGACCCGCTCAACCGCCAGCGCATCCGCGCGCGTGGGTTCGTGGTGTACCTGCATGTCAGCGTGCCGGCACAGCTCACCCGGCTGGCACGCGACCGCAACCGGCCGCTGTTGCAACGCGCCGACCGCGAGCAGGTGCTGCACGCGATGGCCGCGCAGCGCACCCCGCTGTACCAGGAGGTCGCCGACCTCAGCCTGGAAACCGATCACTTCTCCCCCGCCGAGGCCACCGCGCAGCTGGTGCTGCGCCTGGCCGCGCAATGGCGCATGTCGAGTACCCCCGCATGACACTCCCCCGTTCTTCGCGCAGCGTCGATGTCGACGGCGCGCAGCCGTACACCATCACCATCGCGCCCGGCCTGCTGGCCGACGGCGTACGCCTGGCCAGCCATGTGCGCGGCCGCCACGTGCTGCTGCTCAGCGACTCGCAGGTGGCCCCGCATTACGCCGCCGGGGTGCGCAAGGCCCTGTTGCAGGCGCGCCCGGACCTGCAGCTGGGCGAGCTGGTGATCGCTGCCGGCGAAGCCTCCAAGACACTGGACAATTTCGGTGCCGCGATTGCGGCGTTGGCCGAACTGGGCGCCACCCGCGACGCCTGCGTGTTCGCGCTGGGCGGCGGCGTGGTCGGCGACCTGGCCGGGTTCGCGGCGGCCTGCTGGATGCGCGGGGTGGACTGCGTGCAACTGCCCACCAGCCTGCTGGCAATGGTGGATTCCTCGGTTGGCGGCAAGACTGCGGTGGACATCCCGCAGGGCAAGAACCTGGTCGGCGCGTTCCATCCGCCGCGCGCGGTGATCGCCGATACCGACACCTTGCACACCCTGCCCGCGCGCGAGCTGCGCGCCGGGCTGGCCGAGGTGATCAAGTACGGCGCCATCCGCGACCCGCTGTTCTTCCAGTGGCTACATGCCGAACGCCGGGCGTTGCTGGAGGGCGATGCCGACGCCCTCGCACAGGCGATCGCACGCAGTTGCGAGCACAAGGCCGACATCGTGGCGCGCGATCCGCTGGAAAAGGGCGAGCGCGCCCTGCTCAACCTGGGCCACACCTTCGGCCATGCGATCGAGACCGAACAAGGTTACGGCGCGCCCGGCAACGACAACCTCAACCATGGCGAAGCGGTCGCGGTGGGCATGGTGCTGGCAGCGCGGCTGTCGGCTGCGCTGGGCATGAGCGATGCACAGGACACCGAGGCGCTGCGCACCCTGCTGCGCGACTTCGACCTGCCCACCGACATTCCGGCCGGCCTGTCGCCACAGGCCCTGCTGGGGCGCATGCGGCTGGACAAGAAGAACATCGCCGGCCGCCTGCGGCTGGTGTTGTGGCGCGGCATCGGCAAGGCCGAGGTGGTGCCCGACGTCGACGAGGCAGCAGTGCTGGAGATCCTGGCGGGCTGAGGCCGGCCGGGCACGCACGGAACGCTGGATGGCCGCGCCCCGCTGCCGTCGACCGCCCGACCTCAGCTCTTCGTAGGAGCGCCCCCGGGCGCGATGGGGCCTTCCCGATAAATCCCCATCGCGCCCAGGTGCGCTCCTACGCAATACCTGCCCGCCGATCGCCTGCACGGACCAAGCAGAGCGCCCATCCGCCACCGCGCCGCCCGCCCTTCACCAGCGCGGCGGAGAGCCGCCACTCGACGCGCCGGCCGGCGGACATCCACCGCGCCGATTGCCACCGCTGCCCACTGGACCTTCGCACCCGGAGCAACCCGGCGCGCCCACTGCCTCCCAGCCTTCAGCACCGCCCGGCTACAATCGGCGCCATGCGCATCCACTTGCAACACGATCCTGGCGGCAACGCGCCGCTTCGCTACGTCCAGCTGACCCTGCAACCGGATCTGTTCGGCGGCTGGGAGCTGCTGCGCGAGAGCGGCGAGATCGGTGGACGCTCGCAGTTGCGACGCGACCAATACCTGCTGCAGGACGAAGCGGACCGGGCCTTCGACAAGGCGCGCGACACCCACCTCAAACGCGGCTTCCAACTCATCACCGGCGGCGCCGACGCGCCGCTTTGAGGACATCTCTCCCCATGCTCAAGAACGATCGCCTGCTGCGCGCCCTCAACCGCCAGCCCGTGGACCGCACCCCCGTTTGGCTGATGCGCCAGGCCGGCCGCTACCTGCCGGAATACCGCGCCACCCGCGCGCGCGCCGGCAGTTTCCTGGGCATGGCCAAGAACCCCGAGATCGCCTGCGAAGTGACGCTGCAACCGCTGCAACGCTTCCCGCTGGACGCGGCGATCCTGTTCTCCGACATCCTGACTATTCCCGATGCGATGGGCCTGGAGCTGTACTTCGTCGAAGGCGAAGGCCCCAAGTTCCGCCACCCGGTGCGCGATGCGGCCGCGATCCATCGGCTGGGCGTACCGGACATGGAAACCGAGCTGCGTTACGTGATGGATGCGGTGCGCCTGATCCGCCGTGAGCTCGATGGCGCGGTGCCGCTGATCGGCTTCTCCGGCAGCCCGTGGACGCTGGCCTGCTACATGATCGAAGGCGGCGGCAGCAAGGAATACGCGCGCATCAAGGCCATGGCCTTCAATGCGCCGGAGGTGCTGCATCACCTGCTCGGTACCGTCACCGATGCGGTGATCGCCTACCTGTCGGCGCAACGCGCGGCCGGCGCGCAGGCACTGCAGGTATTCGACACCTGGGGCGGCGTGCTGTCGCCGGCGATGTACCGCGAGTTTTCGCTGCCCTACCTCACCCGCATCGCGCGCGAGCTGGAACGCGGCGACGGTGCCGAGCGCACCCCGCTGGTGTTGTTCGGCAAGGGCAACGGTGCCTACGTCAGCGAGCTGGCGGCCAGCGGCGCCGAAGCGGTAGGCGTGGACTGGACCATCGCACTGGCCGACGCCGCCCAGCGCGCCGGTGGCCGCGTCGCGCTGCAGGGCAACCTGGACCCGGCCACCCTGTACGGCTCGCCCGAGGCGATCCGCGCCGAAGTCGGCAAGACCCTGGACAGCTATGCCCAGGGCAACGGCGGCTCGCGCGAAGGCCATGTCTTCAACCTCGGCCACGGCATGTCGCCAGACATGAATCCCGAACATGTGGGCGTGCTGGTGGACGCGGTGCAGACGCTGAGCAAGCGGTAATCCAAGGCACGGGTCGACAGCGCACCGGTGTGCTGTCGACCGCCGCTCAGCGCGCGCACCCGAGCAGCGCGCGCTGAGCGTGATGACGGGCGGTGGCTGCATCGGCAATAGATCGGCAGCACCGCCGATACTTATGGGATGCTGCCAGGCCGCCCCAGGCATGCGGCACAGTGACGAAGGCAGTCTTCAGCGATAGCAAGGCCAGCCTCCATGCCGTCACCCGCATCAAGCCTGCATCTACTCCAAACACGGCCCTCCCGCCTCGTTCCGTTGAACGTGATCTCGCCACTCTAGTGATGTGCGGCAGTGAGCGCCCTGCCGACGTCACTGCGACGTGATGCACGCCGAGCTCAACCGCAACGCGATCAATCATCCACGCGCGTGGGCTCCGGTTTCGCAAGGCACCGACAGCGTACCGGCTGCCCATTAACTTGCCGCAGAGAGTCGCCAAGCGGACGCGAGCTTTGCTGCCTTTGCGTCAGGAACAGCCCGTGCCCGCCTGTTCTGCATGGTCCTTCTGTAACTGCCTTTGCGATTCACCACGACATTCCCCGCACGCCGTTCCAAAACGCGTCTTTACATCGCATACCGCTCTAAAGCGGATCGGGTTCACGTCGATAAGCCCGGCATTACCGTCGTTTAAACCAATTTTCCCGGACCAAGGAGATTTACTGTTTCTCCACGGTGATGCGGTGCCACTGCAACACATCTCCGGACAGGCAGGCCGCCTGCCGAACCTCGACATCGTCACGTTTATTCAAGCGCTTCACTCATTCGAGAAACAGGGAGAAAAGCATGGCATTTCCAACCGCCGTCAACGACCAGATCACCGACTCCGTCACCCAAGCCAACACCAAGGTACTGGGCGACGCCCCGGCCATCGCCATGGGCAATCTGTACCAGGCCACCGCGCAGGCGCTGGCCAATGCCGCCCACAACGCGACCAACGCACAGCAGCAGAGCTACGTCACCGCACAGTCGGCCACCACCATGGGCGTGGCCACGCTCTACTCCATCGACACCGCCACCACCGGCGTAGCCACCAAGCAGATTCTAAGCACCGGCGTGCCCGGACTCGTGTCGCGCTAACTCACATCTTTAGGAGAAGAAAATGGCATTTCCGACCGCCGTCAATAACCAGATCACCGATTCCGTTACCCAGGTCAATACCAAGGTGCTGGGCGACGCTCCCGCCATCGCCATGGGCAACCTGTATCAGGCCACCGCGCAGGCGCTGGCCAATGCCGCCCACAACGCGACCAACGCGCAGCAGCAGAGCTACGTCACTGCGCAATCGGCCACCACCATGGGCGTGGCCACCCTGTACTCGATCGACACCGCCAGTACCGGCGTGGTCACCAAGCAGATCCTGGGCGTCTGACGGCCCGGCTAACGCCAAGGACATTCGCCAATGGCATTTCCCACCGCCGTCAACGACCAGATCACCGACTCGGTCACCCAGGCCAACCTGCAGGTACTGGGAAGCTCCCCTGCCGCAGCCATGGGCAATCTGTACCAGGCCACCGCGCAGGCGCTGGCGAACGCGGCACACAACGCAACACTCGCGCAACAACAGATGTATGTCACCGCACAGGCAGCAACCACCATGGGCGTTTCGCTGCTGTATTCGCTCGATACCGGCGCCACGGGTGCCGCCACCAAGAAGATGTTCGGTTAACCGCTAACGCCGCAGCGTCTTCGTTCTTTCACTACCTCAAGGAGCTATCACCATGGCCTTTCCGACCGCCGTCAACAGCCAGATCACCGATTCCGTTTCCCAGGTCAACACCAAGGTCCTCGGCGATGCGCCGGCGATTGCAATGGGCAACCTGTTCGTTGCCACCAGCCAGGCACTGTCCAACGCCGCCCACAACGCCACCAACAATCAGCAGCAGTCCTACGTGACGATGCAGGCGTCGACGACTCAGGGCGTGTCCACGCTGTATTCGATCGATACCGCGTCCGATGGTGTCGCCACCCGGGAAATCCTCAGCGCCGGGTTGACTTAATCGGCCACCAGGCGTCGCTGCTGCCGCACGAGCGGCGCCTGGTTCGATACGCGAAGCCTTTGCAACCACCACGCAGTTCGCTGGCCGAATCGAGAAAGGACGCCTCATGCTGCAACTACGTCATATCCCTACGTCCAACACCCTGGATGTCGTCGTCAGACTGATCCGGGGCCGCACCATCGTGGCGACATTCGCGCCGCATCAAAAGGCAGTGATCAACGTCGAGTTCGACGGCGTCCTGCCTGTGATTCCCGGAGCGCAGCCGTTGGTCTATCGCCAGAAGCTGGGCAACATGATCGACGTGCCGCAGGGCAATTTTGCATTCCTGGAACGCGTGCCCGATGGCGTGGCCTTGCAGTACGCGTGCAGACACGAACCACAGAACACCGTGCTGTTCTCGGCGTCGGCTGGCGTTGAACAGCGCAGGCCGTCGTTGGCCTAGGACACTGATGCCAGTGCCCCGTCATGGAGCCAAGCGCGCAGGTCGCAAGCGTCGCCAGCCTGATCGGTACCGCCGCTACAGGTGCAGCGATGGCGATCGGCCAGGCGCCGGCCTTCGCGATGGGGGCGACCTATCTGGCGCTGTCGGATTCCATCGCGCTCGCAATGGAAAACGCGGTCGCCAACCAGCAGCGCGGACAGGTGCTCGCCGATGCAGCTCTCACTCAAATCCTTGCCTTAATCATCCAGAAGGGAGCGACTTCGTCATGATCGACGACAGTAGCGTGAACAGCCAGATCGTCGATGCGGTGAGCAGCATCGTGACGCTGACCACCGGTCAGGCACCGGCACAGGCGCTCGGCATGCTCGATGCCGTGATGCTGGAGACGCTGGGCATGGCAATGCACAACGCCGTCAATCGGCAGCAAGGCGCCGGCATGATCAATGCAGCAGCGATCACCGCCGCCTGCGCCAAGATGATCTCGGCACCGTTCCCGGTTCCGCCGCCACCACCGCCTGCACCACCCGGACCACCACCGACGGTCGCGCCATTGCCAGGTCCTCCCCCCGTACCGCCCCCGCCTGCAGCGCTCATCGCCGCCGCCGCGGCCGAAGCCAAGGTGGCCGTCGACGTGCTGAAGACGCAAGCACAAGGCGCCTCGGCAGATGCCGCGACCGCAACTGCCGACCTCATGGAAGTGCATGCGCTGAGCGTCCCGCCGCCCCTGCCCGCCACTCCCCCCGCTTCCGGTGCCGGCCTCGATCATGCTGCCACTTCTGATGCTCCTGCTGCAGCCGCAACTTCACCCGCAGCTGCAGCTACAGGCACACCCCCTGTCGCTGCTGCATCTGCACCTGCTACTCCTGTTGCACCTGCATCTGCATCTAGCTCTGCACCTGCACCTGCGCCGCCTGCTCAGTCATAGGCCGTCTGCAGAGATGAGGTCAGCTCCCCCTACCACCAGGCCTCATTGAAAGGCGGCCGATCATTCCATGGGAACCAAGATGGAACCGACAAAGGTCAATGCGCAGGTCATCGATGTCATCAACCAGGTGCAGCTGGCGACCATGAGCCCGCAGGTCGTGCTGACCAGCGGAGCCGGCAAAGCCTACCAATCGGTGGCGCAGTCCACCGCCATTGCGGTGCAGGACGCCACCGACGCGCTACGCAATGTCTCCACGATCGCCACCACCGCCGTCGGCGTGGCGATGGCGCAGTACCTGGCCACCGGCGATGACAAGTACGTCACCGCACTTAACCAGGCGCAGGCACTGATGCAGGGCGCCACCGACGACTTCGCCAGGATCGGTTCGGCGGCCGGCCTGGTGCTGAAGAATTTCCCCGCTGGTTAAACTCACAAGGAGTCATGCAATGTCCGTTTCGATCGCAGGCCGCCTCATCTCGATGCCGACGATGCTCTCGACGCTGGGCAGGCAGTGCCTGGCCTTCATCGATGGAGGCACCCAGTGGCTGACATGGGCGATCCAGGCGCCCGGTGTGCGCTACGACTTTCCCGACGAGAGCAGCTTGCTCGACGAGGTGCAGCAAGGCCTGCATGGCTCGCGCCTGGCCTTGTTGCCGCAGCTGGAGCTGAGGGTCAGCCCGGTCAAGCTGATGACCTTGAGTCCGACCGACCTGGGCACGCTGGCGCAGGCCGAAGCCGGAGACACTGGCTCGGTGGTCAAGGCGCAGCTGCAGCGGATCTTCCGCGACAACGCCCTGTACACCGCAAGCGACCTGGCCGCAGGCCGCAGCCTGCTGACACAGTTGAAGGTTGATGGCGCCGGCGTGTTCCAGTCGCTGGACATGGAAGAAAGCCTGGCACTCCGCCAGCTGGCCGCCGACGCGCCGCCGGACAACGTGACGCCGGCACTGCAGCAGGAAGCGGCGGCATTCGCCATCGAGCAGGCGCGCACGCCGCTGGAATTCTGCGACTACTACCGCTTCTACCTGGCCTGCACCGCCACCATCGCCGCTGCGGACGAACGTGCGCATGCGGCGGCGTCGGCGCTGCAGACGCTGCTGCCGCAGCTGTTCACCACCCTGGATTGCCCACAGGTGCAGGGGTTACCTTCGCCCAACGAAGTCGAGCGCAGCGTTGCCGAATGGCTGGCACGCGGTCGCCAGATCGGCTTCGCGCGGCTATCGCTGGCGGCCCAGCAGATCGTCCAGCACACCCGCTACCGAGGCGACGGCGGCGACCAGGCGGCCAGCGATGCGATCCGCCTCTATTTGCAGTCTGCGCAGGCATTTCTAGCGGCCAACCGGCCCAGCCGTGGCGTGCTGGGCCAGGATGGCAGCAGCTGCGTGTTCTCCATGCAGAACGACGCCCTGGCTGCACTGCTACAGGTCAACGGCGGCATCATCTCGCTCCGCGACTTCGGTGCCGCACCTGCATCACCCACCACCTCGCAAGACACGGATGCGGAGGCCACGCAGTGAGCGCACCGCCCCCGCCTGCTGCGGCCGGCGACCAGGCCCCGCCTGCGGCCAGCGCCGCCGACGCGGCGCGCGAAGCGGTGCATGCAGGTCGCGCCGCTGCCCTGGCGGCCGCACGCCAGGGCATGGCGCAGGCCGAACACGCACTGGGCGAGAGGCTGCGCGCGCTTGCAGCGCAGCGTCCAACCGAAACCGCACCACTCGCCGCGCCGATGCGGCCATCGCGTGCCGATGCCGTCACCCCGCTCCATTCCGCGTCCACTTCAGGAGATACCAGCATGTCCGACGATATCCAGCCCACGCCCCCGAACCAGACACCAGCCTCCACTGCTCAATCGTCAGGATCCTCGCAGATCGAAGCGGCGCTGAAAGCGGCGCAAGCCCAGATCGATCAGGCGATGGCGGCCAGCGATAGGGCAGTGCAGGCGGCGATGCAGGCCGCAACCGCGGCGACTGCCGCAGCTGGCAATGACCAGGCGATCGATAGCGCAAAACAGGCACTGCAGCAGGCCGAACAGGCCGCCGCTGCGGCGGTGGCCGCCGCGCAGCAGCAGACCGAGCAGGCAATGGCGGCGACGTCGCCGGCCACTCCGAACGCCGACGACGGAATAGCCAGTTGACGGAGCGATGCGTTTCGGCGTTGCGATGAAGCCGGTCTCGCGATGAACCCGTCCGGTCCCATTGGCGCCGGTCTGCCGGCTCCCCGCCGCCACGTTGATCCAGCAGCGCAGCCCCACTTGCCGCGGCCATCTCGCCTCGGCCCAGCCAATGCCCGATCCGAAGGAATTCCGACATGACGTTCTACACAGGCTTCGATACCGATCAATTCCCCGGATTGCCCGCCCTCGACTGGCTCAAGACCCAGGCCGACCTGGCGTGGTGCGGCTACTACCTGGCACCGGCGCCAAGCCATGCCGACACCGGCTGGATGGGCCAACGCGACGCACTGACCGCGCAAGGCTGGGGCCTGGCGCCCGTCTACCTTGGTCAGCAGACGATCGGCCCCGGTTCGCACGACGTCACCGCCCGGCAGGGCAGCCTTGATGGTGCACAGGCCGCAGCGCTGGTACGCGCCGAAGGATTTCCCGATGGCGCGGTGGTTTATCTCGACTGGGAAGATGGCGGCAGCCCGCCACAGGCAGCCATCGACTACATCCGTATGTGGATCGCCGCGCTGTTGGGCAATGGTTTTTCGCCCGGCCTGTACTGCTCGCACGCGCGCGCAGTGGAATTGCTGTCGCGGATCGGCCCCGGCCCCTCCCCGCGCGTCTGGGCCTGGCGGGTCTCCACGGCAGGGCGTCACCTCTACGCCGGCGACATCCGGCACGTCCAGCCCTTCGATCCGGCCGGCTGCGGTTATTCCCAGGCCATGCTCTGGCAATACGAACAGGATGCGGTGCTGTCGCTTCCCGGCACGCCGTGCGATGGCTTGGAACTCGACCTCAGCTACTCGAATCTTCCCGATCCAAGCGTGCAGTGACTGCGCACGCTCGTCCGCTTGTTGAAGAAGCGCTAGCACCGAAGATTTTCAGCAATCGCACTAAAAAAGTCCGCGCCACCGGCCGGCTGCTCACCGAACTGATACGCAACGCCGGGAACTATCCCAAATCCGCTTTGCGGCCATCAAGACAGTGGCGCAGGTGGTGTAACGCGTCGCAAAGCTCGATATCACTGAAGACCAACGTGTCGCAAATTGGCCGACATTGAGCCAGGAAATACTTTACACACCCTTGTTTCAATAGCCTTTAAAAAAAGGCACCCCGTTTATCCAAGTTGACAGAACATAATTAAACTTCATCACTCGTCATTTTCCCGGACCAGAAAAAAACACACTCGGGATTATCTCAAACCCACCACCCTCATCACTAAAGAGGTAATTGGCAATGAGCAAGAGAGAGGCAAAACTGTTGACGGACTATGGCCGCTATTGGTGGATCAACGTATGGGGAGGTGCCGACGAAATAAAAAGAAACCAATATCGGCAGGAATTGATAGAGCATGTCAACACTCAGTTAGACCCGATAGGGTTCACGCTTGGTCGAGGGTGGCAAGATTACGACCCCGTGATCAGAGTAAAGGGACGCAAGCCATCCAGTTATGTAGCCATCGCGGATTGGGCCTGGGGGCAGCCAAGTCAGGGCAAAGATCTTGCTAGGCAATTTCTTTTATGGGCTATTGGGGATGACATCCTTTTGACGGATCTCCCTCAGCAACTGCTTGAGTTGGCAATCATCACCCATCTGGCAGAATCCGGCAGAGGCTATCACCTGTCAAATACTGAAGATCTATATCCACTGATGAAAGATATCGCAAATGGGAGAAGAACATGGGGCGACATCAAGGATTATCCGCCGGCCTTGACATATAAGGAGGATGCGGCCGATTGGCTCCCGGACCAGAAAAGCTGAGAAAAATACCCAGGTGCCAGAGTTATTTCTTGCTGCCGGTAGCCACTGCAGTCTCAAAAGCTTGCGCATCGCGAGCAAATCCGCCCCTTTGCGTTGGTCCACGCTGGACACGACTGCGTGAACTTATCGACAAGCCCAAAGGCGTCACGAGGCCGCCCATCTTGCCTCGCAGCATTGAAGGACATGCCTCATGACTACCACAGTGAAAGAAGTGCCTGGCTTCAACACCGTCGCGACCGGCAACAATATACAGGTCCAGCCAGGTAACCCTACGCAGTATCTCGTCGCGCAAATCACGCCTTATCCCAATGACGATCTGATCGTCGGCAACACCTATAACATCTCAGACCCGAATCATGCGGCCGGGATTGTCGTAGAGCTGGTAGGCGCGCCGGGCGGTGGAATGCAAACTGCCACCTTCCAGCAGCAAACTTGAAAGTTGCGCGTGGATGCTCGTGCCAGCGAAGGGCATGAGCCCATCGGATTTATCGCAATAGAACTTCGTGCTGGGCCATCCGCAAGGGGCCCGGCACGAAGCGCTAAGAACCCGACTACTCGGGTCAGTCGATCCCACCGGTTGTGCCGGCGTTACGGAACTCACGCGGGCTCACCCCCACCAGCCGTCGGAAGCTCTTTTCGAAATGGCTCAGGTCGCCGAAACCGACCTTCAGCGCCACTTCGGTGATGCGCAGCCTGCGCTGCTGATGCAAAAGCTCCTTGGCCTTTTCGATCCGTAGCTGCTGCAGCATCGGTTTGAACGGGGTGCCGAGTTCGTCGCGGAACAGAAAGCCCAGATGCGACTGGCTGACATGCGCCTGCCGGGCCAGATCGCCCAGGGTCAGCGGTTCGGCATAGTGCTCGCCCAGATGCACCAATGCGCGCCGCAGTGCGTCGTGCAGGCTGGCAAGACGCTGGCCGGGGCGATGCGGAAGGCCGGCGATCCAGTCGACCGGCGTTTCCGGCTGCGTAGGCTCAGCCGGAAGATCGGCCGGTTGCGACATCGTCGCGCATGCATCGTGCTGCGCTCCCTGCACCCGGCCTTCCAACAGACGCGGTGCGTGGCGCTGGATGTCGGCGCTGCCGACCGGCCTGCAGGCGGTCATGACCGCCAGGCGCAGCACCACCCGCTCCAGCTCCTGGAGGTTTTCCGGCCAAGGGTAGTAAATCAGGGCGTCCATCAGCACTTCGGTGACCACCTGGCCGTGATCCAGTCCATGCCGATCCAGCACGTGCTCGACGTGAAAGCCGATATCTGTCCGTCGCTTGCGCAACGGGGTAAGTTCGATCGACAGGACATCCAGTTGCGACAGCAGCGCCCGCGAGAAGCGTCCGGCACGTACGCGGCGCGACAGATCAGCGGTCGTGGAGGCGACCACGCGTGGCGAGTCCTCGCCGTCCACGGCGGACCATGGCCCGCCGAGGCCACAAAGCTGCCCGGCCAACTGGCGCTGTAGCGCGTCGTCGAGCTCGTCCACGCCCTGCAGGAACAGCGTTCCTGCCATTGCGCGCTCGAACCATGCTGCCGGTGCGTCGCCGGGAGCGGCGCAGTCGATCGCAACGAACGGCCCCTCCCGCCAGGGTGCAGCTGCATGCAGCAAAACGGCCACCTTTTCCTTCTCGGTTCCGAACTCGCCGCGCACGATGACCGGCAAGCGACTGTATGCGGCGTGCTCGACAAATTCGTCGATCGTCCAGACCTCTTCGCTCACGCCCACGATCGACAGGGCGCGACCAAACCGGTCTTGCGCGAACGCCCGCGCGGCATCGCGCTTGATCAGGTACGCACAATACTTTGCGATCTGCTGGCACAGCGTCATCGCCTCCGGGGTCATTCGTTCTTGAGCCGGCGTGACATTCAGTGTGCCGAGCACTTGCCGGCCGTGCTGGACGGGAAAACACTGCGTGGGCGGGGGCTGGGTTTCTGCCAGAACCGGCCCCGGTGGACCGTGATGCTCCACCGCGACAAACTTACATACCGCGCCGTTCGTGATCGCGCTCTGCGACAGTTGTGCAGCGATCCTTCCCAGCATTTTCTCCAAGGGATCGCCTGGGAAATAGGCGCGCTGCACTACATCAAAGACTTGCTTTTCCATGGATGCTTTCGACCTGATCTACTGGCGCGCTCGGAAGGCGGCCAGACCCAAGTCGCGCCATCCCTGACCAGACCGTCGGCAAAGCTCCAAGCGTGCATTCCGCTTTTTCTACGAACGCTCCCCTCGCCCGCCCTCGGTCGATCCACCCTGATGTGAGCCAACGCTCGCTTGCGGTGGCTGGACGGTGGCAGGCGCAAAACGATTCGCCAGCAAAACAACCGCTTGGTGCAAGCCAGATCTGGCATTAGCACGCCGCCACAGCCCGTTCCCGACGATTCGTAGCACCGGGCTTGTCCGCAATTGGATTGGGTGCGGCGCGTCTCACTCGTTGCCGCTGCGGCGATGCGACGCTGCGACGGGCTCAAGCAATGGCGTCGTCTATAGTGTTGCGACGTTCTGCACGCGCGCAGGGATAATGCGCTGTCTTCCCGATGGCGATGCTCATGTCCCAGCCCGTGCCCACCTTGCGCGCCTACGACACCATCAAGCCGCTGCTGTGGCTGGTGTCGCTGGCGATCTTCATGCAGATGCTGGATGCGACCATCGTCAATACGGCATTGCCGTCGATGGCGCGCAGCCTGCACGAAAGCCCGCTGCAGATGCAGTCGGTGGTCTTCAGCTATGCGTTGGCGGTGGCGATGTTCATCCCCGCCTCGGGCTGGATTGCCGACCGCTTCGGGACGCGGCGCACCTTCCTGGCGGCGATCATCGTGTTCACGCTGGGCTCGCTGCTGTGCGCGGCCGCGCAACAGCTGCCGCAACTGGTGGCCGCGCGCGTGGTGCAAGGCATCGGTGGGGCGATGCTGCTGCCGGTGGGCCGGCTGGCAGTGCTCAAGACCGTGGCGCGCGCCGACTTCCTGCGCGCAATGAGCTTCATCGCGATCCCGGCGCTGATCGGACCGCTGATCGGCCCCACCTTGGGTGGCTACCTGGTCGAAGTCGCCTCCTGGCATTGGGTGTTCCTGATCAACCTGCCGATTGGCGTGATCGGTTTCATTGCCGCGCTGAAGATCATGCCCGACCACTACGGCGATGCGCGCCAGCGCTTCGATCTGATCGGCTATCTGATGCTGGCGTTCGGCATGGTGGCACTGTCGTTGGCGTTGGACGGCATCTCCGAACTCGGCCTGCGCCACGCCTTCGTCATGCTGCTGGCAATCGGCGGGCTTGCTGCGCTGGCCGGTTACTGGCTGCATGCGGCCAGTACGCCGGCGGCATTGTTTCCGCTGGCCTTGTTCAAGGTGGCCAGCTATCGCATCGGCATCCTGGGCAACCTGTTCGCGCGGGTGGGCAGTGGCTCGATGCCGTTCCTGATTCCGCTGCTGCTGCAGGTCGGCCTGGGCATGAGCCCGATGAATGCCGGGCTGATGATGGTGCCGGTGGCGCTGGCCGGCATGGCTGCCAAGCGGGCCGCCGTGAAGCTGGTCGGCCGCTTCGGCTACCGCCGCGTGTTGATGCTCAATACCGTGCTGGTGGGCCTGGCGATGGCCAGTTTCGCCTTGGTCGATGTCGGCCAGCCGCTATGGCTGCGGCTGCTGCAGCTGGCCTGCTTTGGCGCGGTGAACTCGCTGCAGTTCACCGTCATGAATACCGTCACCCTGCGCGACCTGGATCGCGAGCAGGCCAGCCCCGGCAACAGCTTGTTGTCGATGGTGATGATGCTGGCCACCGGTTTCGGCGCGGCGGCAGCGGGCAGTCTGCTGGCCGCCTTCAACACGCATCTGGGCGACAGCCACGGCGCCACGGCGGCGCTGCATGCGACCTTTCTGTGCGTCGGTGGCATCACCTTGTCCTCGACGCTGATCTTCTGGCAACTGGCCGAGACGCGGCCGCATCCCAGGCAGGTGGAGGAAGTTGCCGAATAGCGATGGCTGGGCGACATCGCCTAGCGCGGCGCGGGTCAATGGCGTGTGCGATCCCGGCCGCGGTACATGGCGCTATATCTGATCACGCGGGCGTTCGCGCTGCAGCGCCTCGGCGATGGTGTCGGCCAGCATGTCGCCGGTCAGCGGCTTGCGCAGGAAACTGTCGAAGCCGGCGTCCTGCGCGGTGGGCTCGGCCTCTTCGTCCGAGCGTGCGGTCACCGCAATCAACGGCATGTCGTAACCGAACACGCGCAGCTGCCGCGCCAGCGCAAAGCCGTCCAGCCCGGGAAGATCCAGGTCCAGCAAGGCCAGGTCGAAGGGGTTGTCGGCCGCTTCGGTCAGCGCGGCCAGCCCGTGCGGTGCATGCACCACCGAGTGCCCCTGCGAACGCAGCAGGCCGACGATGACCTCGGCGATGGTGGGGTCGTCTTCGACCAGCAGAATGCGCTGCGGGGCGACCGCGCCTCCGGTGCGTGCCACCTCGCCGCCAAGCGTGGCGTTGGAAGCGACCCAGCGCAGCGGCAGATCGACCACGAAGCGCGTGCCGGCGCCCAACCGGCTGATCACCTCGATATGCCCGCCCATCGCCATCGCCAGTTCCTGGCAGATGGCCAGGCCCAGACCGCTGCCGCCGTAGCGCGAGGTGGTCTTGGCGCCGTCGCCTTGTTCGAAGCGCTGGAACAGGCGTGCTTTCTGATCGGCGTTGATGCCCGGCCCGGTATCGGCCACCTCGAAACGCAGCCCCTGGTACGACCCCAGCGTGGTCAGCTTGAGCCCCACCACCCCGCGCTCGGTGAACTTGATCGCATTGCTGAGCAGGTTGAGCAGGATCTGGCGGATGCGGGTGACATCGCCGCTGGCGGTGATGTCGCCAAGCAGCCCCACTTCCAGGCTGAAACGCAGGCCGCGTTCCTGCGCCAGCGGTGCCATCAAGCCCTCCACCTCGGCCACCAGCTGGCGTACCGAGAAGGGCTCCAGGTCCAGTTCCAGGCGCCCGGATTCGATCCGCGCCAGGTCCAGCGCATCGTTGACCAGGCGCAGCAGATGCGCGCCGGCGCGGCGGATCGATTCGGTATAGCTGCGCTGCTTGTTGTCCAGCGAGGTCTTGAGCAACAGCTCGCTCATGCCCAGCACACCGGTCATCGGCGTACGCACCTCATGGCCGAGCGTGGCCAGGAAACGCGTCTTGGCCAACGACGCCTGCTCGGCCAGTTCCTGCTTGTGCACCGCCAGTTGCCAGGCATTCAAGCGCCGCAGGCGGCGGCGATACAACAGCACCGCCGCGGCAACGATGCACAGGGCGAGCACGCCCAGCAGGACCAGCCCCCACGGCGCCAGCCACCACGGCGGCAATACCTGGAAGCGCAGCGTCTGGCTGGCCGACCAGATTCCATCGGCGGTGCGGCCCTGCACTTCCAGCGTGTAATGCCCTGCGGGCAGTCGCGAAAACAGCCGTTCGCCACTGGGGCCGACATCGATCCAGTCCGGGTCGTAGCCACTCAGCCGGAAGCGGTAACTGTTGGACTCCGAATCGGCCAGACTGAGCAGGCGCGCGACGATGTGCAGGTCGCGATCGTCGTCCTGCATCGTCAGCGGCTCTTGCCCGGTGATATCCAGGCCACGCTCCCCGCGCCGCAAGCCCACGCGTTCGATGATCAACGGCGGCCGGCGTGTGCTGGGGCGCATCGTGGCCGGATCGAACACCACCACACCGTCGGGCGATGCAGCCACGACCCGCCCGCTGCCGGCCTGCACCAGGGTGTTGATCTGCAGCTGCTGGTTGGGGAGCCCGTCGTGCACCCCATACACACGCACCAGTCGGCTGCCGGGATCGATCCGGATCAGGCCGCGCTGGCTGGACACCCAGGCCACGCCCCTGGCGTCGACCACCAGGCCATTGGGCGCCACCATCGGAAACTCCTGCTCTTTTCCGACCGTATCCAGGTGCTTGAGCCGCTTTCCGTCCCACAGATAGCGCCGGATCTCGCCAGCCAAGCCGGTCCAGACCACGCCGCCCTCTCCAAGCCGGAACAGGTACGTCGGCAGGGACGGCGTGCCGTCGACGGGGACGAAGCGGTCGGCAGCGGGGTCCCAGCGCCGTAGACCGGCGTTATTGCTCAGCCATATCTGACCATCGGGGCCAAGCCGTATGTCCAGGATGGTCAATGGCTCCAGTCCATGGCTGCCATGGACGATGGTCCGCAGCAGTTGCCCCTCCTGGTTGCGGATCTGCAGGCCGTATTCCAGCACCGTCACCCACAGCCGGCCCTGCGCGTCCTCCGCCATCCAGCCCGGTCGGTCCGCAGCACCGTCGGGATCGGGCTCGACATCCTCACGCAACTGCCAGCGTCTGGCCTGCCGGGTCTGCGGGTCATAGCGAATCAATGTTCCTTCGACAGCGATCCAGACCAAGCCGCGCCGGCTTTCGAGCATGGAGTCGGGCGGACGGGCGTCGATGTTGTCCAGGTGGGTCTGCAGTTGGCCGGTCACCGTATCGAGATATTCCAGCACGTGCCGTGAGCCGGCCAGCCAGACGCCGCCCGCAGCCGACGGCGCCGTCGCCAGCACGGACGGGTTGGTCAGCGACTGTGGATCGCCGCCGTGGGAGGCCACGACCGCAAAAGTGTCCCAATGCGGCGGCAGGTGCCACAGGCCGCCTTCGAGCGCTGCAAACCACAGCCCGCCCTCCCGATCCTCGTAGGCCGCAATCCAGTTCCGCCGGACCAGGCCATGCGCCGACAGGCTGTAGACCGGCACGCTGCTGATGTCGGTTCCTGCAGTAGACAGGCCCAGGCCGCCGTCGGTGTCCAGCCAATAGCGCCCGTTGCGATCATGCAGCAGCACACCCATGACCCGCCGCTTGCTCACCGCCTTCTGCCACGGCTGGGGCCGCGCCTGGCCATTGGCGTCCACACCAAACGCATCGCCGACGACATCCGATACCCACAAGGTGCCGCCGTTGCGTTCCATGTACAGCCGATTGACCGCCTGCGTGGTTCCAGGCAGCGGCACCCGCTGGAAGTGCGTGCCGTCCCAGCGAGCCAGCCCGCCATGGGTGCCGATCCACAAGGTTCCGTCAGGCGCGACCGCGAACCCGATCACGCTGTCGGACGGCAGGCTGGTCGGGTCGCCGGGCACGTTGGAAAATCGCTGCATGCTGCCGTCGGGACGCCGCCGATACAGCCCATGGGCAGCGGTGCCAAGCCAGACATCGCCGTTTGGCGTGTGGGCCAGCGCCCACACCGTGATCTCGCGCAGCTCCGGAAACTGCGGGCTCTCCAAGCGCCTGAACGCACGTGTCTTGGGCTCCAGAAAACCGGCACCGCCGTTCTCGAAACCCATCCACACCCGATTGTCGCGATCGACGCAGATGGTCCAGATCGCGTTGCTGGTCAGCCCTTCTTCCATCCGCCAGATGCGGTAGTTGCGCCCATCGAATCTGGCCAATCCGTCATCGCTGGCGATCCAGAGATAGCCCTGCTGGTCTTCGGCAAGCTCGCTGACGGTGTCCGAGGGCAGCCCGTCGGCAACCGTGATCTGGCTGGGGACCGGCGTCAGCAGCGCGCGCGAGCTCGCCCATGCAGGCTGCAGCGTGGCGCACAGACACAGCGACGCTGCCGCGATCAACCAATAGGAAAAACACAAAAAAAGGCGCACTGGACAGGTTTCACGACAAGTCGCCGCATAGTGCGGGCCACGCGCGGTGCGAGCAAGCCCGAGCGAGCTTGCCACGCCGCGCATCCGTTTTCACCCCGAGGCCGAACCGGCACCTGCACGGGGTCGATCTGGTTTACCGCTGCTGCATGCGCGCCAAGCAGCAACGGTGCGACGGGGCAAGCGACGAGAGCAGCACGTCCCTCCATGCTCGGCCCTCCCCATCGCCGCCTGCGCGGCCGCGCGGACTCCCTGACGGGACCGCACCGTTCCGGCTCCACGGCAGGTGGCTTCGGAATGACCTCGGAGCGGCCGACGAAAGCGCTGCGCCGCCAGGCGGCCGCGGCAGTGCTCGGAACCCGCGTGTGCCACCTGTACGCTCCGGCGCTGGGCGCGCCGGCCGCATCCAGCTGCCGCGCGCTTGCCACGTTTCGTTAGCCGCCGTGAGTCGCCAGCCGGGCGGCGTGCGCATCGGCGGCATCTGCCAGCACACCCGCCAGTGCCTGTGCCAGCAACTCACCGGTGACCGGCTTGCGCAGGAAGCCATTGCAGCCGGCAGCCATCGCCTGCGGCTCTGCGTCGGCATCGGCGCGTGCGGTGACCGCGACGATCGGAAAGCGCACGCCGCGCGCGCGCAACTGCGTCACCAGTGCCGCACCGTCGATGCCTGGCAGGTCCAGGTCGCACAGGCCCGCGTCGAAGCTGCGCGTACTCAGCTCGGCCAAGGCCGCCAGACCATGCAGGACATGGGTGACCTGGTGGCCACGGGTCTGCAGCAGGCCAACGATCACCTGCGCCACGGTCGGGTCGTCTTCGATCAGCAGCAACTGCAATGGCGCCTGGGCCTGCGGCGAGGTTGCGCGGGCAGACGCAGGCACCGCGGGCAGCGCACTCACCCAGCGCAGCGGCAGCTCGACCACAAAGCACGCGCCTTGCCCCAGTTCACTGCTGACCGTCACCGCACCGCCCATCGCCGCCGCCAGTTCGCGGCAGATCGCCAGGCCCAGGCCGCTGCCGCCATGCCGGGCAAGCGTCACTGCGCCTTCGGCCTGCTCGAAGCGCTGGAACAGGCGCCCGCGCTGTTCTGCGCTCATGCCCGGGCCGGTATCGCACACCTCGATCCGGATGCCTCGCCCGGGGCGTTGCGGCGCCACCGCCACACGCAGGCTGACGCTGCCACGCTCGGTGAACTTGACCGCATTGAACAACAGGTTGAGCAGGATCTGCTGCACCCGGCTGGCATCGCCGTGCAATGCCGGCGGCAACGCGTCATCCAGCTCGCACGCAAAGGCCAACTGCTTCTGCTCGGCGCTCGGGCGCACCAGCTCGGCCACCTGCCTGATCAGCTGGCGCAGGTCGAAGTCGCGATAATCCAGCGGCAGCTTGCCGGCTTCGATCCGCGCCAGATCCAGCGCATCGTTGACCAGCCGCAGCAGATGCTTGCCTGCCGACTGGATCGCGCTGGCATAGCCCTGCTGACGTCCGTCCAATGGCGTCTGCAGCAGCAACTCGCTCATGCCCAGCACACCGGTCATCGGCGTGCGCACCTCATGCCCGAGGGTCGCCAGAAAGCGCGTCTTGGCCAACGAGGCCTGTTCGGCCAGCTCGCGTTTGTGCTGGGCCAGCTGCCATTGCGCGCGCATGCGCACACGGCGGCGATAGGCAGCCGCAAGCAATGCGCCCAGCAGCAGCACGAGCAGGAAAATGAGCGCGATGCCTGCGTCACTGCGCCACCATGGTGGATTGACCGAGAACCGCAGAGAGCGCATCTGTGAGCGATTGCCCAGCGGGTCCCCCCCCTGCAGCGTGAGCTCGTAGTTACCGGCAGGCAAGCTGGCGAATTCTCGGATTCCCGCGTTGCCCGAGGTCTGCCATTCGGTGTCGAAGCCTTTCAAGAAACTGCGGTAACGATTGGACAACGGGTCGCTGTACGACAGCAGACGGCTGACGATCTGCAACTGCCGATCTCCAGGTCCCAGCTGAAACGGGCGATCCATTGGCAACGCGATGCGAGCACCGTTGCGTAGCACGCTGACATGTTCCAGCTGCAGTGCCGGAACAAACGGTGCGATATCGGGCATTGCGGTATCCAGCAGCACGGTAGAGCCATCGCTGGTCGCGCCGATCAGGGTATCGCCCGCCATCAGCAGACAATGCTGAATGAACTCCTGGCTGGTCAATCCATCGCGTGTCCCGATGTTGCGTAGGCGTGTCGGCGTCACCGAAGGGTCGATGCGCCATAGCCCGCGCAAGCTGGAAATCCAGACCCTGCCACGCGGGTCGATCCGCATTGCGGACGCGTCGAACCCGGTCAGGCCGTCGGCCTGGCCCACCTGACGCACGCGCACCCAACGTGTTGCGGTTTTCTTCCATTGTTCTGCACCGACGGCCCGATACACCCACACCATCTCCGGCGATTGGCTGGCAAACGCCTGGATCTGTGTCCCTTCCAGCCCTGCAACCGGCACGAACTGGTGTGACGCCTCGTCCCAGGCAAACATGCCGCCTTCGCCTGCAACCCAGACACGTCCGTCCGGGCCTTGCTCCAGCTGCTGTACGGCGATATCGCGCAAGCCGTGCAAGTCCTGCTGCGTGATGCGCTGCAAGACACGCCCGCTACGCAAATCACGCTGCTGCAGCATGTCGATGAAGGCCATCCACACCGTATCGCCATCCTCGATGATCCAGTCAGGCGCTGATAGCGCCGACGCCGGTTCAGGGCCATCGGACGGCCAGTGGATGAATTCACCGGTACGCAGGTCCATGCGGGAAAGGCCAAAGCTCAGATTGCCCAGCCAGACACGTTGCAGGCGATCCTCCAGCGCCGACACCAACTCCATGTCCTTGAGTTGCGACGACTGCAAGCCTGTCTGAAACGTGTCGCCAGTGCTTGGATCGACGCGCAACAAGCGACCTTCCGCATCGACCTGCCACAAGCCACCAGAACGTGTGGCCGGGGCCAGGTTGCAATAAATGGCATCACCCGTCGGCACCGCCGGTTTGAGCACGGCTGTGCGCTTCCAGTCTGCCGGCAAATACCCAAGGCCGGTGCCATGCATCGGAACCCATAGCCCGCCATCAGCGGCTCCAAGCAGGCCAATGACATTACGGCGTGACAATGCCCCCTCTCCGCTGAAGGCAGGGACCGGTGGACGCTCGCCGCGGGTCCGCCACAGACCGCGTCCACTTCCCAACCAGAATTCGCCGTCCGGGGCAGCCACTGCACCCCAGAACTCGTTGCCGGTGCCGAACATCGTCCCCCAGGGCAGCGGCGGCCATTGATCGTCCGGACCCATGACGTGCAACCCCGACTCGCTCCCCAGCCACAGACGGTCCCCCGCCCATTGCAGACCGAAGATGGCAGACTGACGGTTCGGTTCGTCCGGGACATAGACGCGGTGCAGACGTTTTCCGTCGTAGTACGCCAATCCACTGCTGGTTCCGATCCACAGCCGCTGCCGGTTGTCCGCCGCAAGATTCATGACCATGGCCTGGTCAAGGTCGCCATCGACCGCACCCAGATCCACCGACGACATCGCCCCAGAGGTATCGATGCGAATCAGCGCGCCGGTCGTGGTTCCGGCCCAGATATCGCCGTCGAACGCGGTGATGCTGTAGATCTCGCCGTCCTTCATCAACGGATAGTCGACCGTGCGGTAGTGCCGGAAATGGCCTCGCCCGGCATCCATGACGCTCAGCGTCTTGCCGCAGCCGATCCATATCCTGTCAAGCGCGTCGATGTGCAGCGCCTGGATCGCGTTGCAGGGCAACGATGCCGGGTCGGAAGGATCATGTCGCCAGGTCCTGAATCCTGCGCCGTCGTACCGCACCAGACCATCCAGGGTGCCAAGCCACAGATAACCGGCGCGATCCTGGTGGATCGCAACCACCATGGTCGATGGGAGTCCGTCGCTGGGACCCACGATCCGGAAACGCGGAATCTCGGGAATCTTCGCCACACAGGGCATTGCGCCCAGCAGCAAGACCAGCAAAACAACAAGCGCACGCATGTGGGCATCCTTTCCACGTCCAGCCCGCATGCTCGCAACGGATCGTTGCGAGCGCAAGCCAAGCGCGCTGCAGCGGGATATGTCTAGAATCCGCCCATGACAACCCTCGCCCGCCTGTTGCTGCTTCCCGCCCTGGCCGTGACCAGCCTTGCCGCAACCGCCGCGCCGGTGCGTTACGCGCTGGATCCGGTGCACACACGGGTGCTGTTCGCGGTCGAACACGCCGGCTTTTCCAAGGCACTGGGCACCGTTTCCGGAAGCAGCGGCTCGCTGGTGTTCGACCCGGACGACTGGGCTGCGGCGCGCCTGGACGTCACCGTGCCCCTGCACCGCGCCGACCTGGGCGATGCCAAGTGGAACGAGGCCACGCTGGCACGCAACCTACTCGACGCCGAGCGGTTTCCCGACGCGCATTTCGTCTCCACGCAGGTGGAAGCCAGCGGGCAGAACCACGCCAGGGTCACCGGCAATCTGACCCTGCACGGGGTCACCCGCCCGGTCACCCTGGATGTCACCCTCAATGCGCTCAAGCGCCATCCGCTGCCGCCGTTCCGGCGCACCGCCGGGTTCTCGGCCACGGCCACGCTGAGCCGTGCGGAGTTCGGCATCGACGCGTGGAAATCGATGATCGGCGATGCGGTGGAACTGCGCATCGAAGCCGAAGCCGTGCGCGAAGGCCGCGCCGACGACGACGCGCCGCAACCGCAGCCACAGCCACAAAACGCACCCGCCGCCGACACTGCCACCAGCCCGGAATCCTGAGCATGACCCTGAAGAACGTCGAACGCTGGGGCGGTGTCAGCCAGACCCTGCACTGGCTGATCGCATTGCTGATCCTGGTGCTGGGCATCGTCGGCCTGACCATGGGCGAATTGCCCAAGACGCCGAAATACTTCTGGGTCTACACCGCGCACAAATCGGTGGGCCTGACCGTGCTGGCACTGGTGGTCGTCCGGCTGGGCTGGCGCGTCTACGCGGGCGCGCCGCCGCCGGTGGCCGGCACCCCACGCTGGCAGGAACGCATCGCCGGGCTGACCCACTGGCTGCTGTACGCGATGATCTTCGCAATGCCGCTGTCGGGCTGG
The DNA here is from genome assembly GCF_003992965.1 of Xanthomonas sp. BRIP62409. Lineage (NCBI taxonomy): Bacteria > Pseudomonadati > Pseudomonadota > Gammaproteobacteria > Lysobacterales > Lysobacteraceae > Xanthomonas > Xanthomonas sp. BRIP62409. The sequence continues at coordinate 61,247 of NZ_QEZJ01000026.1, forward strand.
TTGTACGACTCCACCAGCGGCCTGCGCCCGTTCCGCTGGTTCGGCCTGTTTGCCGTCCCCAAGCTCAGCCCGCCGGACGAACAATTGCGCGCGATTGCGCACTTCATCCACGAGTGGGGCTTCTGGTTGCTGATTGCCGTGGTGCTGGCGCATGCCGGCGCCGCGCTCTACCACCACCTGTTCCAGCGTGACGCCACCCTGGTGCGGATGCTGCCGCGCGGTTGGCTCTCTTCCAAACCTTAAAGGATTCCCCAATGTCGTCCAGGTTGTTCGCCTCTCCCCTGCTGGTCGCCGCGTCCCTGGTGGCCACGTTCGCCGCCGCCCCGGTCCTCGCTGCCGATTACGTGCAGGCGCCCGGCTCGTCGCTGGTGTTTGCCAGCAAGTACGACGGCGAAGTCTTCACCGGCAAGTTCCCCGGTTTCGACACCACGCTGCATTTCGACCCGGCCAACCTGGCCGGCGCCAAGCTCGATGTGCGCATCCCGCTGGCCAGCGCCGTCAGCGGCAACAACGACCGTGATTCGACCCTGCAGGGCCCGGATTTCTTCAACGTCGCCAAGTTCGCCACCGCGCGCTACCGCGCCGACAAGTTCCGCGCACTGGGCGGCAACCAGTACGCCGCCGACGGCACCCTGGAGCTGCGCGGCGTCAGCAAGCCGGTCACGCTGACCTTCACCTGGACCCCGGGCGCGCAGCCGGTGCTGGCCGGCAAGGCGACGGTCAAGCGCCTGGACTTCGGCGTGGGCGGCGGCGACTGGGCCGACACCAAGACCATCCCCAATGAAACCGCGATCAGCACCAAGGTCGTGTTCAAGGCGAAGTAACGCCACCGGCCGCAACCGGACGCGGCCATTGAACGGCGGACTACCTCGTCGGGTCCGCCGTTTTTTTATGCCTGGGAACCGGATGACACCGCGCGACAGCTAGACTCGGCATCCACCCCGGGTGTGGCTGACAACTCGAACTGGAAGCCGACAAAATGAGTTTGTTGGCCCCATCTTGTTAGGTGCAGTCAAAAGCCAAGGTCAAACGCTGAAGCCGGCCAGTTCAGCCGCGGCCGCCTGGTCGCGGAACAGCATCGACAGCTCGAAGTTCAGGCGAAATCGGTCGAGGGCGCGGCGCCCTCAACGCTCGCGGGACACGCCGTGAACCCGTCCCTGGGCCTCGGTGGCGGCATCCGTGCCGCCACACGGTCCCGCAACCGGCGAAGACACCGCACCAGAAACTTTGCCGATGGCTCTGTTGAAAACCATGCGCACCGACGTTCTCGACAGGTCCTGTCCGCCCGCCGTCGCGGGACCTTACGCGGCATGGATGCCGCGTAAGAGCCTACAAGGACGTCCTTGCGGCGTGTCCCGCGATGTTGGGCGGGCAAGGCCCCGGCAGCCAAGCAGCAGATCGGCCGACTTGCAGCGAAGGCCCAGACCATCCGCTCCGCACCAGACCGGCGCGACGTCGTTTTCAGCCGCTCAGAATCCACATCTGGCGCGTGCCGAGTGCGCGCACGCCGCATCATCGCGTGCCGGCATCCAACCACTCGCGCAACCGCCTGCTGTCGAACGGCCAGTCCAGCTCGCGCCCATCCGCATCGCACAGCACCGGCACACGCTCCCCATAAGCGGCCTCAAGCGCCGCATCGCCGTCGATGAAGACGCTGCTGAACTCGCCAGCGCGTGCCTGCGCCAGCACTTCCACGGCCTGGTCGCACAGGTGGCAGTCGTCGCGCTGGTACAGGATCAAGGCCATCGGGAGGTCTCATGCTGCGCTGCAGCCGTGCGGCAATCGCCGACCGACTAGAATAGCCGCCTTTACGCTCACCTCTCCGGCAAGCATGGCTGTCAGCACGTTCGACCTGTTCAAGATCGGCATCGGTCCGAGTTCCTCCCACACCGTGGGGCCGATGCGCGCGGCCGAGCGCTTCGTGCATCGCTGGCTGCTCGACGCCGGCCGCCTGCCCGATGCGGTGCGCATCCGCGCCGAAGTCTTCGGCTCGCTGGCCCTGACCGGCCGCGGCCATGGCACCGACAAGGCCGTGCTGCTTGGCCTAGAGGGCCACCGCCCCAACCTGATCGATCCGGACATCATCCCCGCCACGCTGGAGCGCATCCGCGCGAGCAAGCGCATCAACCTGATGGGCCAGCACGCCATCGCCTTCGACGAAAAGCGCGACCTGCCGATGAACAAGCGGCAGAAGCTGCCGTACCACACCAACGGCATGCGCTTTACCGCCTACGACGCCGATGAGGCGGTGATCGCCACGCGCGATTACTACTCGGTCGGTGGCGGTTTTGTGGTCAACCAGGACGATGCCGCCGACGACCGCATCGTGGCCGACGAAACGCCGCTGCCCTACCCCTTCCTCAGTGGCGACGAACTGCTCGCGCAATGCGCGCGCAGTGGCCTGAGCATCGCCGCGCTGATGTTCGAAAACGAAAAGAGCTGGCGCAGCGAGGACGAGATTCGCGCCGGCCTGCGCGAGCTGTGGGCGGCAATGCAGTCCTGCGTGGAGCGCGGCATCCGCCAGGAAGGCACACTGCCCGGCGGCCTGAACGTCTCGCGGCGCGCGCCGGCCTTGTATCGCGAGCTCTCCTCCAAACCGGAAGCGGCGATGCGCGATCCGCTGACCACGCTGGACTGGGTCAACCTGTACGCACTGGCCGTCAACGAAGAAAACGCGGCCGGCGGCCGTGTGGTCACCGCGCCCACCAACGGCGCGGCCGGCATCATCCCGGCGGTGCTGCATTACTTCGACCGTTTCTGCCCCGGCGCGTCCGAGCAGCGCATCTTCGACTTCCTGCTCACCGCTGCGGCCATCGGCATTCTCTACAAAGAGAACGCCTCCATTTCCGGCGCCGAGGTCGGCTGCCAGGGCGAAGTGGGCGTGGCCTGCTCGATGGCGGCCGGTGGCCTGGTCGCCGCGCTGGGCGGCAATCCCGGGCAGATCGAGAATGCCGCGGAGATCGGCATGGAACACAACCTGGGCCTGACCTGCGACCCGATCGGCGGCCTGGTGCAGATCCCGTGCATCGAACGCAACGCGATGGGCGCGGTGAAGGCGATCAACGCCAGCCGCATGGCCATGCGCGGCGACGGCAAGCACAAGGTGTCGCTGGACAAGGTCATCAAGACCATGCGCGACACCGGCCGCGACATGCAGGACAAGTACAAGGAAACCAGCCGCGGCGGGCTGGCGGTGAACGTCATCGAATGCTGAGCCGGGCGCGGCCCTGGGCCGCGCCATGCCTGTCCACCCGGCGCAGCGACGCTGTACGTCCCCACGACATTTCCCCGTGTACCGTCTGATGCTGGATTCCGACGGAGATCGCGATGCGACAGCTTGCCTGCACTCTCGCCCTTGCCCTTGCCTGCGGCCCCCTGATGGCGCAGGAAACCCGCTATGGCCCGCGCCTGGAGGGCTTCGACTATCCCTACCCGGTCAAGACCTTCGCGTTCACCTCGCAACAGCAGCCGCTGGAAATGGCGTACCTGGATGTCGCGCCCACCGGCAAGCCCAACGGACGTACCGCCGTACTGCTGCACGGCAAGAACTTCTGCGCCGCCACCTGGGAGCAGAGCATTGCCGCACTGAGCAAGGCCGGCTACCGCGTCATCGCGCCGGACCAGGTCGGCTTCTGCAAATCCAGCAAACCGGCCGCCTATCAGTTTTCCTTCGCGCAGCTGGCCGACAACACGCAGGCACTGCTGAAGAAGCTGGGCATCGAACGTGCCGTGGTGGTCGGTCATTCAATGGGCGGCATGCTCGCCATCCGCTATGCACTGATGTATCCGCAGGCCACCGAGCACCTGGCATTGGTCGACCCGATCGGACTGGAAGACTGGAAGGCCGAAGGCATTCCGTGGCGCAGCGTCGATGCGTGGTACGACAACGAACTGAAGATCAGTTTCGAACGCATCAAGAAGTATCAGATGGAGGTCTATTACGCCGGCCAATGGAAGCCCGAGTTCGAACGCTGGGCGCGCATGCAGGCCGGCATGTCGCTGGGCAACGGCAGGCAGGCGGTCGCCTGGAACCAGGCGCTGACTTACGACATGGTATTCAACCAACCAGTTGTCTATGAACTGCCCAAGCTCGCCGTGCCCACCACCTTGTTCATCGGCCTCAAGGACCGCACCGCGATCGGCAAGGACACCGCGCCGCCCGAGGTCAAGGCACGGGTCGGCGATTACACCAAGCTGGGCAAGCGGGCAGCGGAGGCGATCCCGAACGCGACGCTGGTTGAGTTCGCCGACCTCGGCCACTCGCCGCAGGTGCAGGACCCGACACGTTTCAATGCCGCGTTGTTGAAGGCGATTGCGCAGTAAGCAGTGCCGACGACAAAGCGATCGGCATGACCAACGCATCTGTGGAAGCTGCAGCGCGCGAACGGGCGAGCTGCAGCTGCGATGCGTTTGCAACGTATAGAACGGACAGCGGACCAGCCGTGCAGCCGATGATGCCATCGACTGCACGCGCACGGGCAGCTGCCCTCAGGCGGAGGCAGCGCCTGTCCGCGTTCTTCCCCTACTACCCAGCCACAATCCGCAACACGTCATCCAGCAACGCGGCCGCAGTCACCTCCGCGCCCGCGCCCGGCCCCTGGATCAGCAGGGGCTGCTGGCGATAGCGATCACTGCTGATGGCCACACGGTTATCGGTGCCGGCGCCACCGGCGAGCGGGTGATCCAGCGCCAGCTCGCGCAAGCCAACGCTGGCGCCATGCGCATCCACGCGGCCGACAAAGCGCAGGCAGCGTCCTGCAGCGCGCGCCTGCTGCCAGCGCGCGCCGACGACCTCATCCAGCGCGTCCAGCTGCGCATCCAATGCGTCAAGCGGCAGCCGCGCAATGCGCGTGGGCACCAGCGATTCCACATGCACCTGGTCGGCTTCCAGCTGCCAGCCCGCCGCGCGCGCCAGGATCAGCAACTTGCGCCGCACGTCCTCGCCTGACAGGTCGATGCGCGGATCCGGCTCGGTATAGCCGGCCGCCATCGCCTCACGCACGCAATCGGAAAACGCACCATTGCCGTCGTAGCGATGGAACAGCCAGGCCAGCGACCCGGACAACACGCCTTCGATCGAATGGATATGGTCGCCGCCCGCCACCAGCGCGCGCACGCTGCTCAACACCGGCAGCCCCGCCCCGACGGTGGCGCTGTCGCCGTAGTGCGCACCACTGGCGTGACGTGCCGCGTGCAGGGCCTGCGCGCGCGACAACGCGGTGCCCTGGCCCAGCTTGTTGGCAGTGACCACGTGCACGCCACGCAGCAGCCATTCCACGTGCCAATCGGCAACGACGTCGCTGGCGGTCGCGTCCACCAGCAGATCGCCGGCACGCAAGGCGGTGGTTTCTGCCCAGGGTTGCAGCACGGCCTGGCCACGCGGTGCGGCGTTGGCCTGTTGCAAGGCCTGCGCGGCGCTGGTACCGCAATCGTGGGCAATCCGCGAATTGGCCAGCCAGTCGAAGCGCGGCAACTGCAGCTGGCGCTCCTGCAGCGCGGTGTAGCGCGCCACGAACGCGCGCCCCACCGTCCCGGTGCCCAGCAGGGCCAGCCGTGGCGTCGGCGTCACCGCTGCCGCCGAAGCGCGGCGCGAAACAGGCAGCACGGTGCTCACGCGTCGACCTGTTTGCGGCTTGCGGTGGTCAGCGTTGCTTCGGCACGCGCCAGGCCGGCGCGCAGGTCGATCAACAGATCCTCGGCCGATTCGATCCCGATCGACAGCCGCAGCAGGCCATCGGAAATCCCGGCGGCAGCGCGTGCTTCGGCGGTCATCGCCGCATGCGTCATCGAGGCCGGATGCGCGATCAGGCTTTCCACACCGCCCAGCGACTCGGCCAGGGTGAAGTAGCGCAGGCCATCGACGAACGCGCGCACCGCAGCTTCGCCACCATCGAGCTCGAAACTCATCATCGCGCCGAAGCCCTTCTGCTGGCGCGCGGCCAGCGCATGACCCGGATGCGCAGCCAGGCCGGGGAAATACACCTGATTGACCACCGCATGTCCGTCCAGCAGCTCGGCGATCGCGTTGGCGTTTTCCTGGTGCACGCGCAGGCGCGCGTCCAGCGTGCGCAGGCCGCGCAAGGTGAGGAAGGCATCGAACGGCGACCCGGTCAGGCCCAGCGCATTGGCCCACCACACCAGTTGCTGGTGAAGCTCGGCATCGCGCGCCACCACCGCACCGCCCACCACGTCGCTATGGCCGTTGATGTACTTGGTGGTGGAATGCAGCACCAGATCCGCGCCGAACTCCAGCGGCTTCTGCAGTGCCGGCGACAGGAAGGTGTTGTCCACCACGGTCAGCGCGCCCACCTTCTTTGCCGCCTCGATGACAAAACGCAGGTCGGTGATGCGCAACAGCGGGTTGGACGGGGTTTCGATCAGCACCAGCCTGGGCGACTGCGCCAGCGCATCGGCCAGCGAACGCGGGTCGGTCAGGTCGGCCGTGACCAACGCAAAGTGGCCCTTCTTGGCCAGCGCATTGAACAGCCGCCAGCTGCCGCCGTAGGCATCGTGCGGCACCACCAGGGTGTCGCCCGGCTGCAGCAATGCATTGAGCACCAGGTTGATCGCGCCCATGCCGGTGGAGGTGATCACCCCGCCGGCGCCACCTTCCAGCTCGGCCAGCGCTTCGCCGAGCAGATCGCGGGTCGGGTTGCCGCTGCGGGTGTAGTCGTACTGGCGCTTGTTGCCGAAACCATCGAAGGAGAAATTCGACGACAGCACGATCGGCGGCGTCACCGCGCCATAGGCAGTGTCGCGGTCGATGCCGGCGCGGACGGCAGCGGTGGCAGCGGTACAGGGGGCGTCGGCGGGGTCACGAAAGCTCATGCGGTTTCTCCGGTGAGGCGAAGGGCAGTGGCGAGGATCGCGTCGATGCGATCGATTTCTTTCAGGAAGGCGTCGTGGCCATACGGCGAGCGCAATACGCGCAGGCTGCCGCGCGGCCCCAGGCCTTCGACCAGGCTGACCAGGTCGGCCAGCGGCACCAGGCGGTCGCCCTCCACCGCAACGACGACGGTGGGCACGCGTACCTGCGCCGGGTCGATGCGATGCAGGTCGATGGATTCGGACAGCCGCAGGTAGGCGGTCACCGGGGTGCGCGCGACGTACTGCGCGCCGGCGGCATCCAGGTAGTCTTCGGCGGCCACGCGCACGCGGCCGTTGATCACTTCCGGCGGCGCGTCGAAGCGCTCGCTGAATTCTTCCGGGGTGCGGTAGCTGAGCATGGCGAACTGCCGTGCCAGCGCCAGCCCATGATTTTCGGCGCATTGCAGCTGGCCCAGCGCCACCGCACGGCGCTGCAACGCACGCCAGGCGGCGGCATACGGATGCGCGCGATGCGCACCACTGACCGCAACCAAGGTGCCGACGCGGGCGGCATGGCGGCTGGCGAACTGCAGGCCGACCAGCGCGCCATACGAGTAGCCGACGAAGCCGTGCAACCGCGCGATACCCAGCGCATCCAGCAAGGCGGCGATCGCATCGGCCTGGTCGGCGGTATCGATCGGCGCATCCAGCGTGCCGTCGGCGCCGAGAAAATCGAACGACAACAGGCGCCGCGAGGCCGGATCCAGCGCGCGGCCGGCACCGACCAGGCCATCCACCCAGCCCTTCTCGGGGAACAGGCCGCTGGCGGCCAGATGGCGATGCGCGGAAATCCCGCCGGCCACGAACACCACAGGTGCATTGGCGGCGCCGACCAGTTCATAGCGCAGCCGCAGCTCGCGCATGCCGGCATGGCGCATCGGCAGGGCAATGACCAGTTCGCCGCGCACGGCAAGCACGCCGTCATCGGTGGCGGCAGATGTATCGGTCTCATCGGGTGTGGACGGCGATGCTGTATTCACGAGGCTCATGGCGATATCCGGGGTGGATCGGCCATCGAGCTTCGCGGGAGCTCGCGTTCGACGTGCGCAAGGCACGATTCGAACCATCTTTCGGCGGACGCGGTGGTCCCCGCAGGATTTGGCACCAAACGCGGGCGCTTGCGCGCTCCGCTGGCTGCCCCGGCATCAAAGGGCCTGTCCCTCCGCCGGTCTCGATGGTGGAGCCAAGATGCCACCGCTTTTTTGCGATGTCAATCTCTTCATGCGGATGGAAAGATATATTTTCATCCGATACCACTCCGGCCTGTGATGGACCGCATACTTGAGGCCCCTTTAGTTGAGCCGATCACGTGCCCCACCACGTGTCTCGCAGCACCCCGACCGCCCTCGCCCGGTCTTTCATCATTGCGGCCCTGGCGTGTCTCGCGCCGGCCAACGCGCAGCAGCGCTGGCATTGGCCCGGTGCCGCGAACACGCCTGCGAGCTCGCCAGCGGTCGCAGCTGCGCAGACTGCGGCTGCATCGGCCGACATCGGCCCGTCACTGCAACTGGAGTGGCAGGCTCCGGCTTACCTGGCCTGGGTCAGCAACCCGCTGGCCGGACCCGCACAGGTGCAGCTGAGCGCACCGCCCAGCGAGGACTATCGCGCCGTGCCGGCATTGCCGCTGACGGTGCAACTGGCGGCACACGAGCGCCGACTGCTCGCCCGGCTGTATCCGGCCAGCAACCAGCGCAGCCTGGCCGGCCTGGGACTCACGCTCGATCTGGTGCCCGGCGATCCGCAGGCCCGCGCGCAGCAGCAGGTGCGCTACCGGCTCCCGTTCCGCGATGCGCCGATACGCGTGGACCAGGGCTTCGGCGGGGCCTTCAGCCATGCCGATGCGCCCAACTGGTATGCGGTGGACTTTGCATTGCCGCAGGGCACGCCGGTGCTGGCAGCGCGCGAGGGCGTGGTGATGGAGGTGCGGCAGGATGTCATCGAAGGCGGCCCGCAGGACCAGGCCGCCGGCGGCGGCAACCTGGTGCGGGTGCTGCATGCCGACGGCAGCATGGCCATCTATGCCCATCTGGCGCCCGATGGCGTGGCGGTGCGCCCGGGCCAGGTGGTGCGCACCGGCGAGCGCCTGGGCGCCTCTGGCAATACCGGCTACAGCACCGCCCCGCACCTGCATTTCGCGCTCCAGCGCAATGCGGACCTGCGCCTGATCGCGTTGCCGTTCCGGATGCTGGGCCCCCAGGGCGAGTTGCAGTTCCCCTCGCCGGCACCGTGAGTGACGGCCGCCCGGCGAGCGCCGGGCTATCGACCGGGAAGGCCCAGGCCAGGGCCACAGAGGCCCGCCGCGGCGAAGCCGCTATAATCACCGGCTTCCTCAGTTTCCGCAGGCGTCCGACCGGGCGCGCTCAGCCCATGTCCGACGTCTCCAACGAAGCCGCGCGCCGCCGCACCTTCGCCATCATTTCCCACCCCGATGCGGGCAAGACCACGCTGACCGAAAAGCTGCTGCTGTTCGGGGGTGCGATCCAGATGGCCGGCTCGGTCAAGGGTCGCAAGGCCGCCCGTCACGCCACCTCGGACTGGATGGCGCTGGAAAAGGAGCGCGGCATCTCGGTCACCTCCTCGGTGATGCAGTTCCCGTACGAGGGCAAGATCGTCAATCTGCTCGACACCCCCGGCCACGCCGACTTCGGCGAGGACACCTACCGGGTGCTGACCGCCGTGGACTCGGCGCTGATGGTCATCGACGTCGCCAAGGGTGTGGAAGAACGCACCATCAAGCTGATGGAAGTCTGCCGCCTGCGCGACACCCCTATCATGACCTTCATCAACAAGCTCGATCGCGAGGGCAAGAACCCGATCGACCTGCTGGATGAAGTCGAAACCGTGCTCGGCATCCAGTGCGCCCCGGTCACCTGGCCGATCGGCATGGGCCAGCGCCTGAAGGGCGTGGTGCACCTGATCACCGGCGAGGTGCACCTGTACGAACAGGGCCGCAACTTCACCCGCCAGGATTCGACCATCTTCCCGTCGCTGGATGCCCCGGGCCTGGCCGAAAAGATCGGCGCACAGATGCTGGCCGAACTGCGCGACGAACTGGAACTGGTGCAAGGCGCCAGCAATCCGTTCGACCTGCAGGCGTACCGCGCCGGCCAGCAGACGCCGGTGTTCTTCGGCTCGGGCGTCAACAACTTCGGCGTGCAACCACTGCTGGATTTCTTCGTCGAGCACGCACCGCCGCCGCAGGCGCGCGACACCACCGGCCGCCGGGTCGAGGCGACCGAGGCCAAGCTCAGCGGCTTCGTCTTCAAGATCCAGGCCAACATGGACCCGCAGCATCGCGACCGCGTGGCCTTCATGCGCGTGTGCTCGGGCAAGTTCACCGCCGGCATGAAGGCATTGCACGTGCGCAGCGGCAAGGACGTCAAGCTGGCCAACGCGCTGACCTTCATGGCCTCCGACCGCGAGATCGCCGCCGAAGCCTGGCCGGGCGATGTCATCGGCATCCACAACCACGGCACCATCTCCATTGGCGACACGTTCACCGAAGGCGAATCGCTGTCGTTCACCGGCATTCCCAACTTCGCACCGGAACTGTTCCGGCGTGCACGCCTGCGCGACCCGCTCAAGCTCAAGCAGTTGCAAAAGGGCCTGGCGCAGCTGTCCGAAGAAGGCGCCACGCAGTTCTTCCGCCCGTTGATGAGCAACGACCTGATCCTGGGCGCGGTGGGTGTGCTGCAGTTCGACGTGGTGGCCTACCGGCTCAAGGACGAATACGGCGTGGATGCGATCTTCGAACCGGTGAGCGTCACCACCGCGCGCTGGGTGCATTGCGACAACGCCAGGAAGCTGGAAGAGTTCCGCGAGAAAAATGCCGGCAATCTGGGTATCGACGCCGCCGGCCAGCTGGTCTATCTCGCCCCGACGCGGGTGAACCTGCAGCTGGCGCAGGAACGCGCGCCGGACGTACGTTTCTCTGCCACGCGCGAGCATGCGCATGCCAGGGCGATCGATTGACCGCGGCTTGAACCAAGGCGCGCAACCGCACCTGCCGGCGATGCGAATTGCTCGCAATTGCGGTACCTTTTTGGCATGAACGCAGACGCCTCCCCCTCGACCGACCTGCGCGACGAGATAGCCAGCGCCGTGACCCACGGTCTGGGTGCCATTGCTGCATTGGCTGGCGGTTCGGTGCTGATCACGCTGGCCGCCATCTATGGCGATGGCTGGCAACTGGCCACCTCCATCGTCTTCAGCGCCACCCTGGTACTGCTGTACGTCGCCTCCACGCTGTTTCATGCCATTCCGCATCCGGGCGCCAAGGCGCGCCTGCAGGTGCTCGATCACTGCGCGATCTATCTGTTGATCGCCGGGACCTATACCCCGTTCACGCTGATCAATCTGCGCGACTCCTGGGGCTGGGGATTGTTTGCCGCGATCTGGACGATTGCCGCCGCCGGGGTGATCTTCAAACTGTTCTTCACCGGTCGTTTCCGCCTGTTGTCGACGGTGCTGTATCTGGCGATGGGCTGGCTGATCGTCGTGGCAATCCAGCCCTTACTGCGCTCGGTCGATACCTGGTCTCTGTGCTGGCTGCTGGCCGGCGGACTCTTCTATACGCTGGGCACGTATTTCTACCAGCGCGACACCCAGCGCTATTTCCATGCGATCTGGCATCTATTCGTGCTGGCCGGCAGCGCTTGCCACTTCGTTGCGGTGATTGCGCAGGTCATGTGAGGCACGATCTGCGGCGCGTTCGCGCGCCGTGCACGAGCCATCGCCAACCATGGCCCGCGTGAACAACGTGACCGACACCTCAGCTGCATCTCCTTCCCCCACGCCACGTCGTCGACGCTGGCTGGCCGGGTTCGCCATCGTCGCCGCCATCGTGGTGGTCTTCGTGCTGCTGTTCCAGTGGAACTGGCTGCGTGGCCCGGTCGAGCGCCTGGTCAGTGCCAAGACCGGTCGCGAATTCCACCTCGGCTATCTGGATGTAAAGCTGGGACGCACGACCACGGTGCGCGGCAATCGGCTTAGCCTGGCCAATGCGGCATGGTCAAAGCGCGGGCCGATGGCCGAGCTCAACTCGGCCGAGATCGATGTCGAGTTGTGGCCGCTGCTGCGCGGCAAGCTGCGTCTGCCGGAAATCCGTCTGGATCACCCGACCGTCCTGCTGGAAGCAGGCGACGACACCCATCCCGGCAACTGGGTCTTTGATCAGGACGATGGCGATGGGACGATGCCGCGCCTTGGCCGCCTGCTGGTGAACAACGGGCGCCTGCAATACATCGATGCAGCCAATCGCTCGGATGTGGACGTGGCAATCAACAGCCTCGCCCCTCCGAGCAGCGACCAGCGTGCGGCGCCCATCGGCATCGATGGCAAGGGCCGCTGGAAGGGCTATCCCTTCACGCTCAAGGGCAACACCGCCTCGCCGCTGGAGCTGAGTCAGAGCGAGCATCCGTTCCGTATCGATCTGCGCGGCAGCGCCGGCGCCACCCGCACGCACGTGCGCGGCACCTTGACCAACCCGTTCCAGTTCCAGGTCTTCGATCTGCAAATGGCACTCAGCGGCCAGGACATGCAGGATCTGTATCCGCTGACCGGCGTGGCCATGCCGTCGACGCCGCCGTACAAGCTCGATGGTCATCTGCGCCGCAACGGCCAGCTCTGGCGCTACGAAAAGTTCACCGGCACCGCCGGCGATAGCGATCTGTCAGGTACCGCGGAAGTGGACCTGCGCAACAAGCGTCCGTTCCTGCGTGCGGATCTGGCGTCCAAACGCCTGGATTTCGACGACCTGGCAGGCTTTGTCGGCGCACCGCCGAAGACCGGCGCGAACGAGTCGGCAAACGCCGAACAGAAAAAGCAGGCCGCACAACTCGCAGCCAGCGCCCGCGTGCTGCCCAGCACACCTTATGACCTGTCCAAGCTGCGTGCGATGGATGCGCAGGTGCGCTGGCGCGCGCAGCGCATCAATGCGCCGTCGTGGCCGCTGGACGACATGGATGCCTCGCTGACGCTGAAGGACGGCCTGCTACAGCTGGATCCGCTCAACTTCGGCGTTGCCGGCGGCGACATCCGCTCCACCATCCGCATGGATGCGCGCAGCGAGGTGATCACCACGCACCTCAAGGCAGGTCTTCGCGGCATCCGGCTGGATCAACTCTTCCCCGATACCGCCCTCGCCAAGCAAGCCTCGGGTGCCATCGGCGGCGAGTTCGATCTGCGTGGCCGCGGCAACTCGATCGGCGCGATGCTCGGTACCGCCGACGGCACGATCGGCGTCGGCATGGGCCGTGGGCATGTCGGCAACCTGATCATGGAACTGGCCGGGCTGGATATCGCCGAGTCGCTGAAATATCTGGTCACCAAGGACCGTCAGATTCCGGTGCGCTGCATCTTCGGCGACTTCGGGGTGCAGGACGGCCTGATGCAATCGCGTGCGCTGGCCTTCGATAGCACCGACACCATCATCGTCGGCGAAGGCAGCATCAGCTTGAAGGACGAGACGCTGGACCTGCTGCTGCGCCCGCGCCCGAAAGACCGCAGCATCCTGAGTCTGCGCTCGCCGTTGCGGATCGGCGGCAGCTTCAAGGACCCGACCTTCCGTCCCGACTTCAAGGCGTTGGGCTTGCGTGGCGCACTTGCAGTCGGCCTGGGCATGATCGCCCCGCCCGCCGCCTTGCTCGCGACCTTCGAACCGGGTCCGGGCAAGGACAGCGACTGCGGTGGCAAGTTCGCGAAATAAGCTCGCTGCAAGACCCTGGGCGACCAGCAAACCAGCCAGACGCTGCAGCGATGGTGGCAACGTGTTGAGCGTATGCAGTTTCTTTGACGAGTGCACTTCTCAACAGACACATGCAGCGATGGCGAACAGCGGCATCGGTTCTTGCAGTCAGGATGCTCAGGCAAACGCTCGGTGAGTCGTGCGCGGCACCTCACCGCTCGCAGGACGCGCTGTGAATTCGTCCCTGGAAGCTCGGTGGCGGCATCCCTGCCGCTATACGATCCTGCAATCGACGAGGACACCGCACCAAAAAGTCGGTCGAAGGCCACGTGAAAAAGCTTCTGGTAGCACGAAGGGGATCGGACGTTGATCCGCATCGCTATCGAACGAATGCATCGTGCATTGCTTGGACCATGCACACCGAATATCCCGACAGGTCCTTGCCCGCCCACCGTCGCGGGACCTTACGCGGCATGGATGCCGCGTAAGAGCCTACATGGACGTACTTGCGGCGTGTCCTGCGATGGTGGGCGGGCAAGGGCCCTGCAATAGGCTGCAGATCAAACCCCCTGACACTCATCTCTCTGCCCGCCACACTCATCAAGCCAGCCCGGGCAGAAGCGCCGTTCAAGGCAAGACGCAGGGAACCCAGCCGACACGGCTCTAGCTGGCGATGTAACGCTGCAATTGATCGATATCGTGCTGCTGGCGCTCGATCACCGCCTTGACCAGATCGCCGATGGAAATCACGCCCTGCACGCGGCCGTTGTCGACCACCGGCAGATGCCGAAAGCGTCCGTCGGTCATCAACTGCATGCAGCGCTCCACCGTGTCTGACGGCGACACCGTCACCACCTGGGTGCTCATGATCTCGGCAACACTGGTGGTCGATGAAGCGCGGTCGCGCAGCACCACCTTGCGCGCGTAATCGCGCTCGGACACGATGCCGACCAGCCGTGGTCCGTCCATCACCAATACCGCGCCGATGCCTTTCTCGGCCATCATCCGGATCGCCTCGATCACTGCAGCGTCTGCCGCCACGGCGAACACCTCAACCTGCTTGGTCCCCAATAGCTGTCGTACGGTCTGCATGGCCCGCTCCGCGCTTGGTCTGGTGGTCGCAGACTACTCCCACCACGCCGCGGTGGGTATCGACCAGGTACAGCGGACGCTGCTTGGCCTCGTCATATAACCGGCCCAGGTATTCGCCGATCAGGCCCAGGGCAATCAGCTGGATGCCGCCAAGGAACAGGATCACCGACATCATGGTCGGCCAGCCGGCCACCGGGTCGCCCATCAGCGCCGCCTTGATCACCACCCAGCCACCGAACAGGAATGCCACCAGCGCGGTAAGCAAGCCCAGATAGGTCGCCGCGCGCAGTGGCACGGTGGAAAAACTGGTGATGCCATCCAGCGCGAAGTTCCACAGCCGCCACACCGTGAACTTGCTGCGCCCCGACAGCCGCGGCGCACGCCGATACGGCAGCGCCACCTGGCGAAACCCGACCCAGCCAAACAGCCCCTTCATGAAACGGTGGCGCTCGCGCAGCTGCTGCAAGGCCTCCACCACCCGCGGCGACAGCAGTCTGAAATCCCCGGTATCGGCGGGAATCGGCGTGCGCGACAACTGCCGGATCACCCGATAGAACGCATGCGCCGCGCTGCGCTTCAACCAGCTCTCGCCCTCGCGAAAAATCCGCGTGCCGAAGATGTTGTCGTAACCGGCGCGCCACAGCGCGACGAATTCGGGAATCAGCTCCGGCGGGTCCTGTCCATCGGCATCGAGCAGCACCACCGCACCGGGCAACACATGGTCCAGGCCGGCAGAAATGGCTACTTCCTTGCCGAAATTACGCGACAGCCGCACTGCGCTCACCTGCGGGTCGGCATCGGCAAGTGCCTGCAGCACGCTCCAGGTGCCGTCGCTGCTGCCATCATCGACATACAGCACATGCGTCTGCACGCCATGCAAGCCGGCCAGCACTGCGCACAGGCGCGGGTGCAGCTGCGGAATGCTGGTCTCCTCGTTATAGGCCGCAATCACCACCGTCAGGTGGTCTGCTGCCAACGGCAGCTGGGCGGGGCCGGACGTCTGCATGCTCATGGCGCCTGCAGATACGCGGGGCCGCCCAGCTGGCGCGCCTGCCGCTGGATCCATGCCGCCCGCCGTTGCACATAGGCGCCGGGACGACGTGCGTCATAGCGGCGTGGCGAAGGCAGTACCGCTGCCAGACGCGCCGATTCGCCCGGCGACAGCCCCGCCGCATCCTTGCCCCAGAACTGCCGGGCAGCGGCCTGCGCGCCGTACACCGCGTCGCCGAACTCGGCAACGTTGAGATACATCTCCAGAATGCGCTGCTTCGGCCACAACAACTCGATCAGCACCGTGTACCAGGCCTCCAGGCCCTTGCGCAGCCAACTGCGGCCCTGCCACAGGAACACGTTCTTGGCGACCTGCTGGCTGATCGTGCTGGCCCCGCGCACGCGTCCGCCGCGCGCATTGTGGTCGCGCGCCTTTTCGATCGCCTGCAGGTCGAAGCCGTGATGCAGCGGAAACTGCTGATCCTCCGCAGCCACCACCGAAATCGGCAGGCTGGCGGCGATCCTGTCGTAGTCGCGCCATTGCTGGTGCAGCGAAAAACGCCAGTCGCCCTCGCCCCAGGCTTCCAGATAGCGCCCCACCATCATGCTGCTGACCGGCGGATCGATCACCCGCAGCACCAGCACCTGCAGCACGCTCGCGGCAGCGAACAGCAGCGGGGCCGCCAACAGCCAGCGCAGCCAACGCCCCGCGCGCCGCGGTGGCGCCACCTGCTTGCCATCCAATGCATCCGTCCCCATTGTTCGCTACGACCTTTCATTCCGATGCTCGTTGCATTATCCGGCAACCGGCGTCCCTTACGTCCGATGTCCCCATGACCGATCACGATCAGCTTTCCCGTTTCCTGCTGCCTGCCGCTGGCGTGCGCGGCGTCCATGTGCGCCTGACCCAGGCCTGGCACGACATCCAGGGGGCGGCCGACTACCCGCCCGCCGCCCGCCAGTTGCTCGGCGAAGCAGCGGTGGCCTCAGCCTTGTTCACCGGACACACCAAGGTCGACGGGCGCCTGTCGGTGCAACTGCGCGGCAACCAGACCCTGCGCACCCTGTTCGCCGAATGCACCGCAGCCGGCACCTTGCGCGGCATCGTGCAGCTGGCCGACGGTGCCGATGCGCCCGCCGACCTGCGCGAACTGGGCGAGGCCGCGCTGCTGGCGATCACCATCGAGAACCCCGGCCTGGACCCGCGTGAACCACAGCGCTACCAGAGCCTGGTCGGCATGCAGGCGCCGGACCTGGCCGAAGCCTTCGAAACCTATTTCCATCAGTCCGAGCAGCTGCCGACCCGGCTGCTGCTGGCCGCGGGCCCGGACCAGGCCGCCGGCCTGTTGCTGCAAAAGTTGCCTGGCGACGAAGGCGACAACGATGGCTGGACCCGCATCGGCGCCCTGTTCGACACCCTGGGCGCACCGGAACTGCTCTCGGTCGCCAGCGAGGACCTGCTGCACCGGTTGTTCCACGAGGAAGACACCCAGTTGCTGGGTAGCAAGCCGCTCAGCTTCGGCTGCTCCTGTTCGCGCGAGCGGGTCGCTTCGATGCTGCAATCGCTGGGCGAAGACGAGGCGCGTGCCGCTGCCGAGGCGACCGGCGAGGTCGAGGTCCGCTGCGAGTTCTGCGGGCGTGAGTATCACTTTCCGTTGACCGCGCTGGACGTACTTTTCAGCGGGGCGCAGCCGTCATTGGACGCGCCGGAAAGGTTGCAATAGATAGCGTTGGTGCTGCATTCCGGGGAACGCGGCTACTTGTTAAATAATCATAAACGCCCTAGCATTCTGATTGCCCGCTCTCGGGAACTTAACAACTGCCCCTGGGTCTGAACTCTGGTATGCGACACCTTCTTCGCCTTCCGCTCGCTTTGCTGGTTGCCCTCGCGGCAGCCACGGGTGCGCACGCGCAGTCAGCATCCCAGCAGTTGCGCGAGAGCACCATCCTGCCGGTGTGGAACAAGGGGAGCGGAAAGGTCGAAGCCTTTCTGTACCTGGAGCCCACTGGCGAGCAGAAGGCTGGCGCACGCTGGCACTTCGGTCGCAACTCGCTGGACGCGGCCTTCGGCCTGACCTCCGGCGATTCGCTGGGCCTGATCTGCAACAGCAGCCGCGGCACCAACATCAACGGACTCGCCAGCCACTGTCTGCTTGCAGGCATCGGCGACGACGAGGAAGACAGCGCCGCAGCATCGCGCCGCGTCTCGGCCACGCTGGGCTTCAACCGCGCTGGCGCCCGCGCCGGCGTCACCGCCGGCACTGGCCGCGACACCCTGCCGGCCTGGTTGATCGGCGCCGGCAAGGCACCGCTGACCCGCGTCGAACAGAACGACCTGACCGTATTCGGGCAGAAGAACATTGGCCGCGAAGGCTTCGTCTCGATCGGCGGGACCTATGCGCGCGCGCGCCTGGTGCCGCTGGCCGACGTTTCGCCGGCGATCGCCGACCAGTGGGACAGCAAGACCCTGAGCGTCGGTGGCGGCTACGGCGCCTTCAGCGCCAACGTCATCGGCCGCGTCGTCGATGTTCCCGGCCAGCCGGAAAAGTGGGAAGGTCTGGGCCTGGGCCTGACCTGGCGTACTCCCTGGAGCGGCCAGTTGACGGTCGGCGCCGAGAACGTGATTTCCCGTGGCAAGAACCCGTTTGCGCCGAGCAACGAAAGCAACAGCGACGGTACGATTCCGTACGTCCGGTACGAGCAAGACCTCTAAGTCATTGATTTTAAATGATTTAACGTGACGCCATCGGCCCGCAGCCGGTGGCGTTTTTCGTTCTGGCCATGTGCCCCACGCGGCCTTTCACGCCTTTCTTCTTTTTCGTTAACGGGACTTTAATTTCTCGCATAACGCATATACCATCGGTTCACCCTGACGTTTTGGATCCGCTTCTTCGGACCCCCCGACAGGCAAACAACCCTTGGCAGTACCCAAGATCACTTGGAGAGAGAGCTAATGAATTGCAAGTCCAACAAGCTGCGCGATGCAGTCGTCCTCGCGCTTGTCGTGGGCGTCGGCGGTACCGGTACCGCCATCGCCCAGGAAGCCGGCGGCACCACCAACCTCGACAAGATCGAGGTGACCGGTTCGCGCATCAAGCGCGCCGACGTGGAAACATCGCAGCCGGTCTTCAGCATGAGCCGTCAGCAGATCGAATCGCAGGGTTTGACCTCGATCGGCGATGTGATTCAGAACATCAGCACCAATGGCTCAGCACTCAACACCAACGTCAACAATGGTGGTAACGGTGAGACCCGCGTCAACCTGCGTAACCTCGGCTCCAACCGCACCCTGGTGCTGGTCAACGGTCGTCGCTGGGTCGGCGGCACCGGATTGGGCGGCGCGGTCGACCTCAACACGATTCCGACTGCTGCCGTCGAGCGCATCGAAGTCCTGAAGGATGGCGCTTCCACGATCTACGGCTCTGATGCTATCGCCGGTGTGGTCAATATCATTCTGCGTCAGAACTTCGACGGCGCGGAAGCAAACGCCTACTACGGTCAGTACGATAAAGGCGACGGCAGCCGCGAGTCCTATGATTTTACAATTGGCTCGGCTGGCGATCGCTGGCACGCGACCTTGGGCGTGGGCTATGTAAAGGAAGAGCCCGTTTGGGCGGGTGACCGCGAAATCTCTGCCGTTCCAGTGTTTGGTGCTGTTCCTGGTACCGGTAACAGCTCAACCACTCCAAGCGGTCGCTTTGCAGTGTTTGGCCCCACCGGTGCCACCAGCAATGGTGCGACGCGGCTGAATGGCGCGCCTGGCTACTTTGTGACTGGTAACGGTGGTACCACTACCCGGCCGTATACGGCAGCGGACAGCTACAACTTCGCTCCGACCAACTACCTGGTAACTCCTCAGGAGCGTAAGTCCGTTTTTGCTGATGCAGGTTTGAGCATCACCGATAACGTGCGCTTCAAGACGACAGTTACCTACAACGAACGCGAGTCGTCCCAGGTTCTGGCGGCAATGCCGATCGTGCTCGGTCGCGCTGCCCCAGGTACCAACGGTGCCAACATCGTCATCGATGCCGACAACATCTATAACAACTTCGGCCGTGACATCGACTACATCCAGTATCGTGCAAACGAGACCGGTGGCCGCATCTACTCGCAGAACGTCAAAACGTACGGCTTCAACGGCGCTTTCGAAGGTGACTTCGAAGTTGGCAGCCGCTTCTTCAATTGGGAAGCGGGCATGTTTTACGGCAAGAACGACCAGACCGACATCACGACTGGCTTCTTCAACATTTCTGCTCTGCGGAGTGCGCTGGGTCCGTCCTTTGTCGATGCAACCGGTGTGGCCCGTTGCGGTACGGCTGCCTCGACGATTGATGGCTGCGTCCCGCTGAATCTGCTGGGCGGCGCCGGTTCGATGACGCCTGAGATGATTGACTATGCTGGCTTCAAGGCACATGACGTCTACGGCTATGAGCAGAAGAGCTACTACGGCAGCATCGGTGGCGAGCTGTTCGATATGCAGGGAGGTGCGTTCGCCTTCTCGCTGGGCGTTGAACATCGGGAAGAATCCGGTTTTGACGATCCGGATGCGTTGATCAACTCCGGTGACACAACCGGCAATGCCCGTACCGCAACCAGTGGCGGGTACGACTTGGACGAAGCTTATCTCGAGTTGGCAGTGCCGCTGTTGGCAGATTTGCCGGGCGCCCAGCTGCTCGATTTCAGTCTGGCTACGCGTTACTCCAAGTACAGCAACTTCGGCGACACGACCAACAGCAAGTTTGGTTTTCGCTGGAAGCCCATCACTGACTTGATGATCCGTGGTAACTGGTCAGAAGGTTTCCGGGCGCCGTCCATCAGCGAACTGTTCTCGGGCGTGAGTGACACCTTTGAAGACGTTCGCGATCCGTGCGCCGGCTCGTACACCGATGGTAGCGTCAACGGTGCAATTCCGGGCTCCTGCGCAGGTGTAACGCCTTATGCTCAGGCAAATTCGCAGATCCGCACCACCGTAGGCGGCAGCGAGGCCCTCGGACCTGAGACCTCCACATCCAAAACGCTCGGCTTCGTTTACAGCCCAGGCTTCGTGACGGGTCTGGACATCGCAGTCGACTGGTGGACCGTCAAGATTGAAAATGCGATCGATACCCAGACTGCCCAGGAATTGCTGGACAGCTGCTATGTCGCTGGCATCCAGTCGACCTGTGCGTTGATCACCCGCGAAAGCACCGGTGAAATCTCGAACATGCTTGCCGTTCCTCGCAACATTGCCAGCATCGAAGCCGAAGGTTTTGACTTCACGTTCGGCTATCGCTTGCCGGAAACCGCGTGGGGAAGCTTCAGCTTTGTTTGGGACTCAACCTATTTGACCAAGTTCACCGTTGACAAGCCTTTGCAAGACCCCGAAGAGCGTGTGGGTTTGTATCGCGGTGGCTCGGCGAGAGACAACAATTGGCGCTTGCGTTCTAACCTGATGGCCAATTGGGAATTGGGCGACGTCGGCAGCTCGGTTGCAATGCGTTATTACAGCTCGCAGGTCGAAAACTGTACTGGTGCCAACTTGGCCAACCCGACCAATATCGGCCTGCTCTGCTCTGATGCCGATCGCGTTACCAGTGCGGGAGCTGCTCCGCGTAACCACGTGCCGAGTGTCACCTATACAGACATCAGCGCCTACTGGAAAGCACCCTGGAATGCCCGCGTCACTGTGGGTGTGAACAATGCCTTTGATCGTGATCCGCCGCAGTCGGCAACGGCATTTGCCAACAGCTTTGACTCGCAGTACGAAATCCCGGGTCGCTTCTACTACATGCGTTACACCCAGAAGTTCTGATAATCGGCTGCTTATGTAATGCGTAACCAAAACCGCGGCTCGAAAGAGTCGCGGTTTTTCTTTGCTCAACGATCAGACATCGACGTATGCCGTACGCCTGAAACCTAGCCCGGAATCAATGTCTGGATCACATGCTCGACGTAGGCTTCGAAGTCTTCGCGGGCTTGCTTGGGCTGCTGCAACTGCAGCGAGAGTTGCAGGAAACCGACGTAGGCGGCGTAGGCCAGGCGCGCACGGTGTTGGGCGTCGGTGCGGCTCAGGCCGGCTTGGCGGAACGAGGCGATCAGGTAGTCGAGACGGCGCTGCGAGACGCGGTCGATGACCGGACGCACGGCCGGGTGGTCGAGTGCCTTGAGCAGTTCGCTGTAGATGACATGCGGTTTGACTTCGTGCGCGACCAGCTGGAACAGCGCGCGCAAGCGTGCGCTGGGGTCCGGCACGTCTTCCAGGCTGCCGAACACCTCCTTCTGTTCGAAGATCTCCCAGCGTTCGAGCGCCGCCTGCAGCAAGGCATCGCGGGAGGGGAAGTGCCAATAGAAGCTGCCCTTGGTCACGCCGAGACGGCGTGCCAGCGGCTCCACTGCGACGGCGCCCACGCCTTGTTCGGCGATCAGGTCCAGTGCGGCCTGCGCCCAATCGTCCGCACTGAGGCGGTTGCCGCGACCGGACGTGGCGCGGGGCGTGGTGAGGCTCGGGTCGGGGATGTCATTCATTGACGCGATTTAACCATACGCTTGCGCCAGTTGCAGTATGCATCACACAACGGACACACAACTGCCACGATTCAATGGCTTAACCGTCCATACCAGGCAGTATTGACAGTAGCCTGGGCAGATCCATACCATAAGGTATGGTTTCCTCTCCTTCTAGCCTTGCCCACAGTGCGTCCAGCATTCGCATCACTGCTGGCGACACCTCGCTTGCGGTGTCGGAGCGAGGCGCGGGCAACGCAGCGACGGTGTTGCTGGCACATGGGTTTGGACAGACCCGGCACGCCTGGGAAAGCACTGCGGCTCGACTGGCCGATGCCGGCTACCGGGCGCTGGCCTACGACGCGCGCGGTCATGGCGACTCCGGCTTCAACGACGTTGGCCTGCCCTACTCGGCAACGCAATTCACCGACGACTTGATTGTGCTGGCGGGCGAGCAGGCCGCGCCGCCGGTGCTGGTCGCCGCATCAATGGGCGGCTTGTTCGGCCTGCTTGCGGAGGCGCGCTGGCCCGGCCTGTTTCGCGCGATCGTCCTGGTCGACATCACGCCGCGCTGGGATACCGCAGGCGTGGAGCGCATCCTGCGTTTCATGACCGCGCATCCGGAGGGTTTCGCATCGCTGGATGCCGCTGCCGACGCAATTGCCGCGTATCTGCCGCAACGCCCGCGCAAGACGGCCGAGCAGCTGCAGGCCTTGCTGAGGCAGCGGGCGGACAACAGGTGGCACTGGCATTGGGATCCGCGGCTGGTCGATGAGCTGGCAGGTCAGGACCCGCACGCACAGCAGCAGACCTTGCTGGACGCCGCCGCGCAGGTGCGTTGCCCGCTCTTGCTGATTAGCGGCGGGCGCAGCGATCTGGTCACGCCGGACACCATCAGCGAATTCCTGTCGATCGCGCCGCATGCGCAGCACGTGCATTTGCCCGATGCCACGCACATGCTGGCCGGCGACGACAACACCACGTTTACCGCAACCGTGTTGCATTATCTGGACGCACTGCCCCCGGTTGGCACCATCGCAGCGTCCAACATTACCGAGCATGTCACTGGAGCAAGACCATGAGCATCGTTGCACCGTTTCTCTTCGTCATCCTGGCGGCGGGCATCGCTGCCTATCACCGCATGCGCCTTGCCACCTGGGTTGCGCTGAGCGCCTGTGTGCTGGTGGCATGCTGGTTGCTGGGGGCCAATCTCACCGCGACCATCGTCGCTGCCGTGCTGGTGGTGCTGGTCTCCGCGCCGGTGCTGTTGCCGTTCCTGCGCAAGCCGCTGCTGACCACGCCGCTGATGGGTTTCTTCCGCAAGGTACTGCCGCCGTTGTCGCAGACCGAACGCATCGCACTGGAAACCGGCTCGGTGGGCTTTGAAGGCGAGCTGTTCACCGGCGACCCGGATTGGCAGAAGCTGCTCAACTACCCCAAGCCGCAATTGACCGCCGAAGAGCAGGCATTTCTGGACGGCCCGGTCGAAGAGCTGTGCAAGATGGTCAACGACTGGGAGATCACCCATGTCCACGCCGACCTGCCGCCGGAGCTGTGGGAGTACATCAAGAAGAACAAGTTCTTCGGCATGATCATTCCCAAGCAGTACGGCGGCCTGGGCTTCAGTGCGCTGGCGCATCACAAGGTGATCCAGAAGCTGTCCTCGATCTCCAGCGTGGTCAGCTCCACCGTCGGCGTGCCCAACTCGCTCGGGCCGGGTGAGCTGCTGCTGCATTACGGCACGCCGGAACAGAAGGACTATTACCTGCCGCGTCTGGCGGTGGGTGCCGAGGTGCCGTGCTTCGGCCTGACCGGCCCGTTCGCCGGCTCCGATGCGACCTCGATCCCCGACTACGGCATCGTCTGCAAGGGCGAGTGGAACGGCGCCAACGTGCTCGGCGTCAAGCTCACCTTCGACAAGCGCTACATCACCCTGGCGCCGGTCGCCTCGCTGATCGGCCTGGCGTTCCGCGCCTACGATCCGGATGGCCTGATCGGCGACAAGAAGGACATCGGCATCACCCTGGCGCTGCTGCCGCGCGAGACTCCCGGCGTGGAAATCGGCCGTCGCCATTTCCCGCTCAATTCGCCGTTCCAGAACGGCCCGATCCATGGCGAGGAAGTGTTCATCCCGCTGAGCCAGTTGATTGGCGGCGTGGAAATGGTCGGCAAGGGCTGGAACATGCTCAACGAGTGCCTGGCAGTGGGCCGCTCGATCACCCTGCCCTCCACGGCCAGCGGTGGCGGCAAGTACGCCGCGGTGGTCACCGGTGCGTATGCGCGCATTCGCAAGCAGTTCGGTCTGTCGATCGGCCGCTTCGAAGGCGTGGAAGAAGCGCTCGCACGGATCGGTGGCAAGGCGTATGCGATCAGTGCGTTGTCGCAGGCCACCGCCGCGGCGGTGGACCGTGGCGATGTGCCGTCGGTGCCGTCGGCGATCGCCAAGTACCACTGCACCACCATGGGCCGCGAAGTGGTCAGCGACATGATGGATGTGATCGGCGGCAAGGGCATCATCCTGGGGCCGCGCAACTTCGCCGGCCGTGCCTGGCAGGCGGCGCCGATCGGCGTGACCGTGGAAGGCGCCAACATCATGACCCGCAGCCTGCTGATCTTCGGCCAGGGCGCGATCCTGTGCCATCCGTGGGTGATGAAGGAAATGCAGGCGGCGCAGGATCCGGATACGCGCCGTGGCCTGGAAGAGTTCGACCAGAGCCTGTTCGGGCATATCCGCTTCGGTATCTCCAACGCGGTGCGTTCGTTCTGGTTCGGGCTGACCGGCGCACGCATCGGTGCAGCGCCGGGCGATGCGTACACGCGTCGCTTCTTCCGCAAGCTGGATCGTTATTCCGCCAACCTGGCGTTGATGGCCGACGTGTCGATGCTGATGCTCGGCGGCAAGCTCAAGTTCAAGGAGTCGCTGTCCGGCCGGCTGGGTGATGTGCTGAGCCACATCTACCTGACCAGCGCGATGCTGAAGCGCTATCACGACGAAGGCGCGCCGGCGACCGATCAGCCGCTGCTGGCATGGGCGTTCCATGACAGCGTGCACAAGATCGAAACCGCGCTGTCGGCGGCGCTGCGCAACTTCCCGATCCGGCCGGTGGGCTGGTTGATGTGGCTGCTGATCTTCCCGCTGGGCCGTCGTGCCGAAGCGCCGGGCGACCGCCTGGGGCACCGCGTGGCATCGATCCTGATGACGCCGAACGAAGCGCGCGACCGCCTGGCCCAGGGCGTGTTCCTGACCCCCTGTGCCAACAATCCGGGCGGGCGTATCGCCAGCTATCTGGCCAAGGCCGTGCTGGCCGAGCCGGTGGAGCGCAAGTTCCTCAAGGCGCTCAAGACCAAGGGCATCGAAGCGCTGGGTTTCACCGCACAGCTGGACGAGGCGGTGGCCGAAGGCGTGATCACCGGCGACGAGCGCAGGCAGCTGGAAGAGTTGCGCGAGATGATGATGGACACCATTACCGTGGACGACTTCGAGCCGCACGAGTTGCGAGCGGCCAGCTACTACGACAAGCCGCAGGCCCAGCAACCGCGCGAAGCAGCGTAAGGCGCGGGGCAAGGTGACAGCAGACGACGGCGGGCTTCGGCCCGCCGTCGTCGTGTGTGGAGACCGGCTGGTGTGGAAACCGACCATCTCGCGGCTGCCTGCCTGTCGCCGTGGTCTTCGGCCAGTTCACCGCGCCTGCAGCCTCAGCGTGCTGCCAAGGTAGGAGCGGACCTGGCCGCGATGAGGCATTACCGGTGACGCCCCGTCGCGGCCAGGTACGCTCCTACAGAAGGCTGGGACGCCGCCTCAGCGCGGCAACCACAGCAAGGCCAGGGCAATCAACGCGGGCAACGCCTGCACGACGAAGATGCGACGGTTGACGCTGTAGGCTCCGTAGCAGCCTGCCACAACGACACAGCCCAGAAAGAAGCCAAGCACATCGGCCCGGGCCTGCAACGCACCCCAGAACAGTCCCGCAGCCAGGAAGCCGTTGTACAGCCCCTGGTTGGCTGCCAGCACGCGCGTGGCCTGCGCCTTCTCGAGGGTATTACGAAAGGTCTTCAGGCCCAGCGGCCGCGTCCACAGCACCATCTCCAACACCATGATGTAGACGTGCAGCAGAGCGACACACAGACCGGCGACGATGGCGAACAGGGACATGGCAGACCGGCATGGTGGATGTGGCGGCCAGCATAGCCGCGATTGCGGCCCTGCTACTCGGAACAGGCGGCGGAACCCGGCGCGCCGGCAAGAGACGGGGGATGTGCAGGACCCGCATGCATGATCGGAGCGTCGCGACTGCGGACATCGGCGGCGTGTCCTGCGATGGTTGTTGCGCGGGCACAAGTGCTGCAGCCAAGGTGCAGATCAAGCGCTCTACACCTGATCTATCTGCTCGCCACGCTCGCCCAAAGGCAAACGCGGCTAGTTCAAACAGCGGCATCGCTTAGGTGCAGCCCACCGCCAAGGTCAAAAGCTCAGTCAGCCGAGCACGCAGTGCCCTCTCCGGTTGCGGGACACGCCGTTCATGCCCTGCTTGCCTGTGCGCACCGACCATCTCGACTGGTCCTTGCCCGCCCACCGTCGCGGGACCTTACGCGGCATGGATGCCGCGTAAGAGCCTACAAGGACGTACTTGCGGCGTGTCCCGCGAGGGTGGGCGGGCAAGGGCCCCGCAGCCAGGCCGCTTGTTGACCGCTCCTAGTCAGAGACCTGATTGCCAGTCTCCGCATCGCGCTCTGCGGGCAGTTTGCGCGCCTCGCGCAGCAGGCCGAACGCGCCCAGGGTCATGCACGAGGCCACCAGCAGGCCGACACCGAACACTGCGCTGGAGCCGAAGGCCGACACCAGCTTGTGCACCCAGACGAAGGTGAGATCGCCACCGCGGTAGATCACGGTGTCGATCGCCGCACCGGCCTTGTAGCGCCACTGCCGATCCACCCGCGTGTACAAGGTCTCGCGCGCCGGCTTGGCGAGGGCGAACTCGCTGGAGCGGGTGATCACCTGCACGATCGCAAGCATCATCGGCAACGGCGAGGCCGTCAGCACGGCATAGCCCAACATGATCGCCACGCCCGGAATCAGCAGCGCCGGCGCGATGCCGAAACGCGACAACAGCGCGCGCGTCACCAGCAGCTGCAGCACCAGGGTAAGCGCATTGATTGCCAGGTCGATGCTCGCGTAATAGGCGGTGGCCGCCGCCGCGTCGCTGTAAAGCCGCCGTACCAGCGCCGCCTGCTCGTTGTAGAGCAAGGTGCCGACGCCAACACCGAACAACACCATGAAGGCCAGCCAGCGCAGCAACGGCTCGCGCACGATCAACTTGAGCCCGCCCAGCACATCGCCGCCCATCGGCACTTCACCGGAGCCCAGCTGTCGCTGCTGCTCGCGCGCAACCGCCCATAAGCGCAGGCGCAGCACGCAGACCACGCACACCGCCAGAAAGCCGGCCGACACCAGCATCAGATGCGCGATGCCGATGCGTTCGACCAGGGTGCGGGTGAGGATCGGCCCGAGAAACGCACCCAGCGTGCCGGCCGCACCGATATAACCGTAGTAGCTGCGCGCTTCGGCATTGCTGAAGACGTCGGCCATGAAGCTCCAGAACACCGCCACCGCAAACAGGTTGAAGACGGTCACCCACAAGAAGAACGCCATGCCGCGCCCGGGCACGCCACTGTCGAACAACACATAGAACAGCAGCAGGGTCGCGATGAAGAAGCCATAGACCGCCGGCAGGAACACCCGGCGCGGATAGCGGCTGACCAGCGCGCCGTAGACCGGCTGCAGCAGCACCATGATCAGGAAGGTGCAGGTGAACAGCACCTGCAGGGTGAAGTCCTTGAGCGGCATGCCGTGCGCGGCGAAGAAGGCGATCATGCCGGTGGGGAAGATCGCTTCGACATCCGCCGACGCGCTCATCGCCTCGCGCACCGGGCGCAGCACGTAGTAACCGCTGAGCAGGCAGAAGAAGTACAGGAACGACCATGCCAGCGGCGGCGAGCTGCGCAGCGCAGCGTTCAAACGGCCAGCCGCCGAGCGCGGCGAAGATGGGCTGGTCATAGGGTGAAGCTCGCTCGCATCAACGGGCGCGACAGCAAGGACATGGCAGCGGCGGCACCCCGCGAAACAAGCGCGCAAGTTAGCCGATGCCGCGCTGCATCACCAGCAGCAGCGGGCAGGACGCAGCAAATCGATCGCGGCTGGAGCAGGCACGCTGCTTGCAGTTACTTCCGCACGGGCTCCCAGCGGCGCTGGAAAGGCGACGCGCAGGCCGATTTATGAACCTAAAATCGTCAATAGGATCAATATGATGCCCATTCATCTTCCGGCAGTTTGTGCTATTGCGAAGCGCGGCGCTAGAATCATCGGAGGCAGCGGAACAGGCGGGACAACCATGACTCAAATGCGCAGGCGCCGACGGTTCCGACCGTTGGCCATCGGGCTGCTCGGGGCGTTATTGCCTCTGGCCCTCTCTTCCACCGCACAGACACCCGCGCCCGCTGCCTCTGCGCTGCAGCCGGCCGCCATCGTGCAGTCGCCCACCGCTCCGCTGCAATACCGTGCATCGCTCCCGGCCAGCCAGGTGCTTGCCCCGGCGGCCGGTTTCGACGTGGCCGCGTTCGAATCGATGGCCAACCAGTTGACCTACGGCAATCGCCTGCCCGGCATGGCGATGGCCATCGTGCAGGGCGGCAAGGTACTCAGCGCGCGCGGCTACGGCGTCACCGACGTCAATCACCCGCAGCCGGTCGATGCCCACACCGTGTTCCGTCTTGCGTCGCTGTCCAAGGCGTTTGCCGGCACCATGGCCGGGTTGCTGGTCAACGACGGCGTGCTGCGTTGGGACAGCAAGGTGGTGGACTACGTCCCCGGCTTCCAGCTCAGCAATAACGTCGCCACCCGGCAACTCACCGTCGCCGAGGTGCTCAGCCATCGCGTCGGGCTGACCCGCAATGCCTACGACAACGATATCGAATCCAACGTCGACTACTACTCGCTCAGTCACAAGCTGGCCGCCGCGCCGCTGCGCTGCGCCCCGGGCGATTGCTATGCATACCAGAACGTGGCCTTCAGCCTGGTCGGGGATGTGGTGTTCGCTGCATCGGGCAGCTTCTACGAGCAGTCGGTGGAGCGCCGCATCTTCAAGCCGCTGGGCATGAACGATGCGAGCATGGGACTGGCCGGTATCCAGGCCAGCCCGCGCTGGGCGCGCCCGCACGTGCGCAGCCGCAACGGCTGGGTGTCGCTGACGCCCAAGCCGACCTACTACCGTCTTGCTCCCGCTGCCGGCGTCAATGCCAGCGCCAGCGATATGGCGCAGTGGCTGCTCGCGCACACCGGCCACCGCACCGACGTGCTGCCTGCGCCGCTGCTGGCGACGCTGCACGCGCCGCTGATCTCCACGCCAGGGGAGATGCGCTCGGGTTGGCGCCACGAGCGTGTGGACGCTGCCAGCTACGCGCTGGGCTGGCGCGTGTTCGACTACGCCGGCCACCAGGTCGTCTTCCATGCCGGCGCGGTGCAGGGCTACCGCGGCCTGGTCGCGCTGCTGCCCGAGCGCGATCTCGGCATCGCGATCATGTGGAACGGCGAGAGCGGCCTGCCCTCCGGCATGTTGCCGACCATCCTGGACCGTGCGCTGGGCCTGCCTGCCAAGCGTTGGCTGGATATCGACGTGAATGGCGACTTCGGTAGCGAGAACATGCTGGCCGAGCGTCCCGATCCTGCCGGCAAGGGTGCCTCGTCCGGCAAGTCGGTGGCATCGCCGCGCTAAGCGGAGCTTGCTGCGCTCTCGCACACAGGCGGCTTCGGCCGCCTGTGTTGTTTCTGGCCCGCAGCGGGACCGGGTCGAGCGTTTCGACATCAGTGGCCGGCAGGCTAACCATCGCTCCATCGCCATGGCTACCGGTCATGGTCAACGCATGCCTGGACAACCTTGTCGCGTGCGCGCAAAGGAGCTAGCCAAGAAGCGAGCGGACAACTCACCTTCCGCGCGATGCGACCGAGTGCATCTCTCCCGCTTCGCACTGACCGACACATCAGCGCGACACCAAGAGATGGCGGCACTACCGGTCGGGACAGACGATGGCCCGTTGCGTGGGCGGCGCAGCAGCCGAGTCCACCAGCAGCACTGGACCAGGGAAAGCGAGCGGCGAGTAGCGAGTGGAGAATGGCCAGTGGAGCCAGTGCGGCGATAGGCACAGTTACCCGGCCTGGCATCCCGCCAAGCAGCGCGCGATGCGCTGGGTGGCGATCGCAATGCGTTTGCGCCACCGCGCGACGGTTGTCCAGGCCTGCTGGCGTTATGTCGTGCCACGCGGCCCGAGCAGGTCACCCTGGTACCGGATGGCGATGGACTGCGACTGTCTGCGCGCGACCGGCACTCACCGGATCATGGCCGCCGTGGGGGAGCCAATAAAAAAGCTCCCTCCCCGCTGGGCGTCGGGGAGAGAGCTCGATATCTACGGCGATCGGGTACTGCAGATCAGATCAGCGGCGCCGGGGTTGCGGGCAGCGCGACCGGAGCGGCCTTCTTCTTGCGAACGGCCGGCTTCTTCTTGGCGACCTTCTTCACAGCAGGCTTCTTGGCGGCAGTCTTCTTGGTGGCGGACTTCTTGGTCGCCTTCTTGGCAACGGCCTTCTTCGCAGTCTTCTTGACTGCCTTCTTGGCGGTCTTCTTGACGGCCTTCTTGGCGGCGGTCTTCTTGGTCGCCTTCTTTGCAGTCTTCTTCACTGCCTTCTTGGCGGCAGTCTTCTTGGTTGCCTTCTTTGCAGTCTTCTTCACTGCCTTCTTGGCGGTTGCCTTCTTTGCAGTCTTCTTGACGGCCTTCTTGGCAGCAGTCTTTTTCACTGCCTTCTTGGCGGTTGCCTTTTTGGCGACCTTCTTGACTGCCTTCTTGGCGGCAGTCTTCTTCACTGCCTTCTTGGCAGTGGGTTTCTTTTTCGCAGCTTTTGCAGTGGCCATGTAATTGGCTCCTCGTCAGTGAACTATGGAGGTGAAACGCCCAGTTGAAGCAAACCCCGCAACGGCACGCCGTCGTCGGGAACCGTCCGCAGGTAATGCGCGACGGGACGGATACAGAAACACCCGCATCAGACAGCGACGCGGGTGCGTGATCGGAGCGACTGCTGCTTTCTTGGAGAGAAGCGGACCCAACTCCACCGTGGATAACGCTTTGGTGGACATCGGGAACAAGCGTGTCGGCTTGATGTCGATTCTGCTCACTCTCTTTCGCAGCAACGTCTGCTGGGCGAAACCTAATCACGCTTTTTTTTACTGTCAACACTCTTTTGCATTTTTTTTTCGACACCTGGTGGCGATGTGTCCTGTCGAGGTGGTCCCAAGACGCCGCGCGATGGCACGCGCAGCTGCCCTTCGCATGCAGTGGTGCAACGACGTTTTCAAAAAAGCACTTCTTTTGTGCTGTTTTTTTTTAGCGAGGCAAACAAGCGTGATGCTCCCCACTGCACCGACGTCGCGGCGCAGGCGTGGTCGCCGCCGCGCGCGCCGCCTGTCCGCCAGCTGAAAATTTTTTATCCGCCAACCTTGCTCAAGGCGTCGCACAAGCAGAAATGCGCAAACTTCTTGCGCCGTTCTCGCCCCGTATGTGCATCGGCATGCGCTGCCAACGGCATGCGTTGCACACCGTGTCCGAGGTTGGATGCACGCGATGCGGCAACCGTTTTTCACCGGCTGCACGCCCTCTCCTCACGACTGGCTCACGCCAGAAATCCGACACCGCGACAGTTGCGTCGTGCTCGACGATGTTGCGCGCGCATGTTCCTGGCGAGGTCGTCGCTGTCGAACATCGACAAACACCTGGACTGCGATCGACGGCCGTCGCTGGCCGGTTGCACGCCGATCGGCAACGCGCACGCCATCGCCAGGCGGGGACGGCGTGCTGCCACCGCCGCGCAGGCAAAAAAAATGGCCGCTCCAACGAGCGGCCATCCGGATTTTTTGGTGCGACGTGCGAAGCGAGGTCAGTGCGCGTCGTCTTCCAGCAGCTCGGCGTAGTCGTCCGGCGACAGCAGATCGTTGAGCTCTTCCTTGTCGTCGAGTTCGACCACGAAGATCCAGCCATCGCCGTAGGCGTCCTCGTTGATGGTTTCCGGCTTGTCGGTGAGTGCGCTGTTGACCTCGACGACGGTACCGCTGACCGGGCTGTAGACGTCCGAGGCGGCCTTGACCGACTCCACCACCGCCGCGCCGTTGCCGACCTGCACGGTGTCGCCGACGCCCGGAAGTTCGACGTAGACCAAGTCGCCCAGCAAGCCCTGCGCATGGTCGGAGATGCCGACGGTCACGCGGCCGCTGCTTTCGACGCGGGCCCACTCGTGGGATTTGAGGAACTTGAGGTCGCCAGGGATCTCGCTCATGGGTGTGCTCCGGGGAAACTGATGGGTTGGGGACAGGTGGCTAGTTTAGACCGCACGACAACACAGGTGCACGCGCGTGCCGGCCGATTGGCGGCGATGGATGCTGCACGCTGCCGGACGTTGACCTGCCCGGCAGCGTTTGACTCAGTCGCCTAGGACGCCGGGCTGCGCCTGGCCGTCGCGCACGAACGGAAACTTCACCGCGCGCAACGGCACCTGCTTGCCACGGATGTCCACACGCAAGTCGTCGATGCTGCCGGCCGGCACGCGCGCGAATGCGATCGCCTTGCCGAGGGTGGGCGAGAACGTGCCGGACAGGATCTCGCCTTCGCCGCTGGCACTGAGCACGGTCTGGCCATGCCGCAGCACGCCCTTCTCATCCATCACCACACCGATCAGCTGACGCGGTGCGCCCTGCGCCTTTTGCGACTCGAGCACGGCGCGACCGACGAAGTCGCGGCCTTCGTCCAGGGCGATCGTCCAGGCCAGCGCGGCCTCGTATGGACTGACCGTGTCGTCCATGTCCTGGCCGTAGAGATTCATGCCGGCTTCCAGGCGCAAGGTATCGCGTGCGCCCAGGCCGGCCGGCTTGACGCCCTGCGCGAGCAGCGCGTTCCAGAACCCCACTGCGGCCTCCTGCGGCAACACGATTTCAAAACCGTCTTCGCCGGTGTAGCCGGTACGCGCCAGGAACAGCTCCACGCCCTTGCGCGAGCGCGTCTGCAGCGCTGCGAAACGGCCGAGCTTGCTGGCCGCTGCGGTATCGGCCGGATCCACCAGTTCGATCACCTTGGCGCGCGCGTTGGGGCCTTGCACGGCGATCATCGCAAAGTCGCCGCGCTCTTCCACACGCACCTCGAAGCGGGCAGCCTGCTCGCCGATCCACTGCAGGTCCTTTTCGCGGGTGGCGGCGTTGACCACCAGGCGGAAGAAATCCTCGCGCAGGAAGTAGACGATCAGGTCGTCGATCACCCCGCCCTGCGGATTGAGCATGCAGGTGTACAGCGCCTTGCCGGAGACCTTGAGCTTGTCCACCGAGTTGGCGAGCAGGTAGCGCAGGAACGCGCGCACGCGTGGACCGTGCAGGTCGACCACGGTCATGTGGCTGACGTCGAACATGCCGGCGTCGCGACGCACCTGGTGATGCTCGTCCAGCTGCGAGCCGTAGTGGATCGGCATGTCCCAA
The DNA here is from genome assembly GCF_003992965.1 of Xanthomonas sp. BRIP62409. NCBI lineage: Bacteria > Pseudomonadati > Pseudomonadota > Gammaproteobacteria > Lysobacterales > Lysobacteraceae > Xanthomonas > Xanthomonas sp. BRIP62409. The sequence goes on from NZ_QEZJ01000026.1 coordinate 94,925, forward strand.
CCGCCGAAGTCGACCATCTTGGCGCCAAGCGCACGATGGGTGTCGTTGAGGATGGTCTTCTGGGTCATGCGCACCGGTCCAAGGGAAAGAGGTCCATTATCGCCGCCCGGCCGCGCTTGGGGGAACGGCGCAGCGCGCGGCAGTGCGCGGCTGCGCCCTGTCGGTTGGCCGCGGTGGCCAACGCCTTGAACGCCTCCACCTATTGCGTGCGATGAAGCAGTTGTCCGCCTGCCCGCCTGTCCGTCGCGCGCGACCGTCGGCGTCTACGGTCGCGGCCACGCAAGTGCCACGGTGGCTCGCCACCCCGGGCACCTGGTCTTCATTGCGTCCCACCGCACCGAGCAGGCAGCCGTGGTTTGCGCCGCGCAGACGCCGGCGCGCGTACGCAATCAGGCGCTGCGCGGCGAGAACATGATGATCGCCATGCCAAGCAGGCAGCAGGCGGCGCCCAGCAGATCCCAACGCGTCGGCGTCACTCCGTCCACCCACCACAGCCACAGCAGTGCGCTGGCGATATAGACCCCGCCATAGGCGGCGTACACCCGCCCACTGGCATCGGGATGCAGGCTCAACAACCAGACGAAGATGGCCAGGCTCAACGCCGTCGGCAGCAGCAACCAGATGCTGCCGCCTTTGCGCAGCCACAGATAAGGAAGGTAGCAACCGACCAGCTCCGCCACCGCGGTGGCGGCAAACAGCACCAGCGTGGTCGGTGCGAAATTCACGCGCGGCCTGACCTGTCCAGGCCTTGCGTGTCGACATCGGCCTGTTGCTGCGCCGAGATGTCGGGTGCCCGACCGCTGCGCACCGGCGTGGCAGTGACAGGCGGCCCGGCGCCCGGTTGGTCGGGAATGGATGGAGCGCTGCCTCGTTCGCCGCGCTTGACCTGTTGCCACAGCGCTTCCTGCTCGTGCAGCGATAGCGCGGCCAGCGCGGTGCCATCCGCCTGTGCCTGCGCCTCCATGGCGCGGAAGCGGCGCTCGAACTTGAGATTGGCATGCCGCAGCGCAGCTCCCACGTCGACCTTGGCATGGCGCGCCAGGTTGGCGCAGACGAACAACACATCGCCGAGTTCGTCTTCCAGCCGTGCCTGGTTGTCGGCGACCGCACCACGGGCGAACTCCACGCGCAGCTCTTCGATTTCTTCCTGCAATTTCTCCAGCACCGGTGCCGGGCCGGGCCAATCGAAGCCGACCCGTGCCGCGCGCGATTGCAGCTTGGTGGAGCGCTGCCATTCCGGCAGGCCGCGTGCGATGCCGGCGAGTGCGGAGTCGTCCTGATGGCCCGCTGCGCGACGTTCGGCACGCTTGATCTGCTCCCAGTTGGCGCTCACCGCCTGCGCGTCGTCGGCGCGCTGTTCGGCGAAGACATGCGGATGGCGGCGCACCAGCTTGTCGCTGAGCGTGGCGACCACCTCGGCGAATCCGAATGCGCCCTGCTCGGCGGCCATCTGCGAATGGAAGACCACTTGCAGCAGCAGGTCGCCCAACTCGTCGCGCAGACCCGCAAGGTCGTTACGGTCGATGGCGTCGGCGACTTCGTAGGCTTCCTCGATGGTGTACGGGGCGATGCTGGCGAAGGTCTGCTCCACATCCCACGGGCAGCCATGCTCAGAATCGCGCAGACGCGCCATCAGTTGCAGCAAGCGCTGGATGTCGCCGGTCGGCGGGGACTCAGACATGGTGTCTTCCTGATAGGTGTGGTGCAGCTGAGTGGCGTGCCAAGGCGATGCCGCCGGCACGTGCCGTAGCAGCTGATGGCAGGCGATGGGGAAGCACTGCGCCGGACATGACGGCGTTGGCACTACGCGCCGCCACCGGAGCCATCCGGCGAGCGCGCAGGCCGCCAGCGCTGCTCACACCAGCCAGCTGCGCCACGGCAGATTGGGATCGCCCAGCGCGATGAAATCGCCATTGAGCAAGGTGTCGCGGCGGTTGTAACGGAACGGTTTGCCGGTGCCGCCGGCCAGCAGCACACCGCCGGCGGCATGCAGCACGCACTGGCCGGCCGCGGTGTCCCACTCGGAGGTGGGGCCGAAGCGCGGATACACGTCCAGGTCGCCCTCGGCGATGCGGCAGAACTTCAACGACGACCCTTGCGCGACCACATCGATCTGGCCCATGCGCTCCAGCGCGGCGGCGGTGCGCGCGTCGCGATGCGAGCGACTGGCGGCGACCCGCAGCGGCGTGGCCGCCGGCGTGCGCGTATGCAGCATCTCGTCGCGATCGCCATCGCGGCGGTAGGCATTCTCGCCCCGGGCGGCATACCAGACCCGGCCATCGACCGGCGCCTGCACCACGCCGAGCACCGGCGCACCCATGTGGATCAGTGCGATGTTGACGCTGAACTCGCCGTTGCGCTTGACGAACTCGCGGGTCCCGTCGAGCGGATCGACCAGCCAGTAGCTGGTCCAGAACTGCCGGTCTTCCCAGGCCACGTGCGCGGATTCTTCCGACAGCACCGGCACATCCGGGGTGACCCGGCGCAAGCCGTCGACGATGACACGATTGGCGGCCAGGTCGGCCTGGGTCAACGGGCTGGCGTCGTCCTTGAGCTCCACTGCGAAATCCTGCGCATAGACATCCATGATCGCCGCCCCCGCCTCGCGGGCAATGGCGATCACGGTTTCGCGCAGTTCCATCGGAATGCGGATCATGGGTTGCGCTCCAGCCACTCGCGCGCAATGAACAAGGCGGCCAGCGAGCGGCCTTCGGAAAAATCGTCGCGCAGCATCAAGTCGTCCAGACGGGCGATCGGCCAGGGCACCACTTCCATCTCTTCCGGCTCGTCGCCGACCAGGCGCTCGGGATAGAGGTCGCGCGCCAGCACCAACCAGGATTGGTGACTCATATAAGTAGGAGCGAGCGTCATTGCGCGCAACACCTGCACCTGGCGCGCGCCGTAGCCGGCTTCTTCCTTGAGTTCGCGGTCGGCGGCCTGCTCCGGCGTTTCGCCGGCATCGATGCGGCCCTTGACCAGGCCCAGCTCGTAGCGATGCACGCCGGCGGCGTACTCGCGCACCAGCAACACGGTCTGCGCATCCAGCATCGGCACCACCACCACCGCGCCGTGGCCCTGGCTGAGCTGGCGCTCGTAAAGGCGACGCTCGCCGTTGGAAAACTCCAGATCCAGCTGCTGGCGACGGAACGGCCCGTCACCCAGATCGGTGATCTTGTGGATGGTCGGCAGGCGCGGGCTCATGCGCAGCACGCAGCGGCGGAGCCGACCGATAGAATAGGCGTATGCATCGACATGTTCATGAACCCGAAATCCTAGCAGACCCGGCAGCCTCCCAAGCTGACGAACATTGGCGACAACGCGATCTTCAGGTGCTGTGGCACCCCTGCACGCAGATGCGCGAACACCCGCACACACTGCCACTGGTGCCGATCGCGCGTGGCGATGGTGCGTGGCTGATCGGCCACGACGGTCGCCACTACCTGGACGCGGTCAGCAGTTGGTGGACCAACCTGTTCGGCCATAGCGAGCCGCGCATCGGCGCAGCCATCGCGCGCCAGGCTGGCGAACTGGAGCAGGTGATGCTGGCCGGCTTCACCCATGCGCCCGCCGTGCAGCTGGCCGAGCGCCTGCTGGCGATCGCGCCGCGCCAGGCCGGCCGCGCGCCGTTGTCCAAGGTGTTCTATGCCGACAACGGCTCGGCCGGCGTGGAAGTGGCCTTGAAGATGGCCTTCCATTATTTCCACAACCGCGGCGAGCATCGCCGCACGCGTTTCGTCGCGCTGGAAAACGGCTACCACGGCGAGACCATCGGCGCGCTGTCGGTCGGCGACATTCCGTTGTATCGGCGCGTGTATGCGCCGTTGCTGCTGGAATCGATCTTTGCGCCCTCGCCCGATGCCTACCTGGCCGAACCTGGGCAGAGCGCGGAGGACTACGCACTGCAGGCGGCCGACGCGCTGCAGGCGGTGTTCGAACGATCGCCCGGGGAAATCTGCGCACTGATCCTGGAGCCGCGCGTGCAGTGCGCCGGCGGCATGCGCATGTATCACCCGGCCTACCTGCGCCGTGCGCGCGAGCTGTGCGATGCGCATGGCGCGTTCCTGATCGCCGACGAGATCGCCACCGGCTTCGGCCGCACCGGCAGCCTGTTCGCCTGCGAACAGGCCGGGGTCATGCCCGACCTGTTGTGCCTGTCCAAGGGACTGACCGGCGGATTCCTGCCGTTGTCGGCGGTACTGGCCACGCAGCAGTTGTACGACGCATTCCTGGACGACTCGCGCGAGCGCGCGTTCCTGCATTCGCATAGCTACACCGGCAATCCGCTGGCGTGCGCGGCCGCGTTGGCGACCCTTCAGATCTTTGCAGACGACGACGTGATTGCACGCAACCAGCGCACCGCCGCGCACATGAGCGCGCTTGCGGCGCAGATCGGCGAACACCCCGCGGTGGCGGACGTGCGCCAGGCCGGCATGATCGTGGCCTTCGAACTCACGCAGGGCGGCGACAAGCGCACGCCGTTCCCGTCTGCGGCACGGGTGGGCCTGAAGGCCTATCGCGCCGCACTGGACAAGGGCGTGGTGCTGCGCCCACTCGGCGACGTGCTGTACTGGATGCCGCCGTACTGCGTGGACGACGCGCAACTTGCGCTGTTGGCGGCGACCACCCGCCACGCCATCGAGGAGGCCGTTGCATGCGCCTGACCCGTTCCCATGTGGCACTGCCGCTGCACTGCGACCAGGAGCTGACGCTGCCGGAAGCCTCGGCCAACCACCTGCTGCGCGTGCTGCGGCTGCGCGAGGGCGATGCCTGCGTCCTGTTCAACGGCGACGGCAGCGACTACCACGCGCGCATCACCCTGGCCGGCAAACGCGAGGCGCGCGCAGTGGTGGACCGGGTCGAGCCGCTGTGCAACGAATCGCCGTTGTCGATCACCCTGATCCAGGGCATCGCGCGCGGCGAGAAGATGGACCTGATCCTGCAGAAGGCCACCGAGCTGGGGGTGACGGCGGTGGTACCGGTCAACGCCGAGCGCACCGAGGTCAAGCTGGACCCGGCGCGCATGGAAAAACGCCTGGCGCATTGGCGCAGCGTGGTGGTGTCGGCCTGCGAACAATCCGGGCGTGCACGCGTTCCCACGATCGCGGCGCCGCACGGCCTGCAGGAGGCGGCCCGAGCCAGCGACCCGCAGGCACTACGGCTGACGCTGGACCCGCACGGCGAGCATCGCCTCGGCAGCCTGGCGCTGGGTGCGCAACCGCATGTGATCGTGGCGATCGGCCCGGAAGGCGGCTGGTCGCCGCGCGATCGCACGATCCTCGCCGAGGCCGGTTTCAGCGGCCTGCAACTGGGACCGCGCATCTTGCGCACCGAAACCGCGGGGCTGGCGGCGATTGCGGCGCTGCAGTCGCGGTTCGGGGATCTATAACGCGCTGTCGTCGTAGGAGCGCACCTGGGCGCGACGGGGCGTTATCGGGCGCGCCTCGTCGCGCCCGGGTGCGCTCCTACGGGAATGCGGAGTCGATCGACATTGCCGCCTCCACTGCGTGCTTGTCTTGAAGGCCCGTCCACCGCGTGCCGGTCCGGTCACCCCGTTGACTCGTAGGAGCGCACCTGGGCGCGACCGGGCGTTATCGGGAATGCCTCGTCGCGCCCGGGTGCGCTCCTACGGGAATGCGGAGTCGATCGACATTGCCGCGTCCACTGCGTGCTTGTCTTGAAGGCCCGTCCACCGCGTGCCGGTCCGGCACCCCCGTTGACTCGTAGGAGCGCACCTGGGCGCGACCGGGCGTTATCGGGCACGCTTCGTCGCGCCCGGGTGCGCTCCTACGGGAATGCGGAGTTGATCGGTTTGGTGCAGCTGGCTGCTGCACCTGGCGATGCGCAGGACTCAGCGGCCGTGCTGCAGGAACCAGCTGGCCGCGCCGATCACACCGAGCTGGCCGTGCTCGACGATGCTGACCGGCACCTGCTCCAGCGCCGGACGCAATGGGCCCTTGTCGAGCAGACGTGCGACGAAATCGCTTGCAGCCACGAACGCGGCAATCTGCGGCAGGAAGCCACCCGCCAGATAGACGCCGCTGCGCACGCCGTAGAGCAACATCATGTCGCCGACCACGCTTCCCATGAAGCCGCAAAACGCCTGTAGCGCGTCGCGTGCCAGCATGTCCTCGCCAGCCAGTGCCGCGGCGGTGACGTCGGCCGGGCTGGCGTGCACCACCGGCACGCCACGCAGCGCGGCCAGGGCGGTGTAGAGATTCAACAGGCCCGGGCCGGACAGCAGATGCTCGGTGGCCACGTGCGTGCGCGTGCGACGCAGCTCCTGCAGCAGGGCCACTTCCAGATCGCTGGCTGCCGCAAGCGCGGCGTGGCCGGCCTCGGTCGGCAACACCACCGGGTTGGCGCCATTGGGAATCCACAACGCCGCACCCAGGCCGGTGCCGGGACCGAGTATCAGCGCCGGACCCGGCGCGCCCTGCGGCGGGCCGGACAACTGCATGACCTGATTGCCGGTCATGTAGTTGGCCGCATGCGCCACCGCTTCGAAATCGTTGACCAGATGCAACGCCTGCATGCCGAGCTGGCGACGGATCTGCTCCGGCGACAGTACCCACGGCAAATTGGCGGTGATCACGCTGCCGTCTTCCAGCGCATAACCGGCACTGGCGATGACGCCGCGCATCACCGGTGCGCAGCCCAGCTCCGCAAAGAACGCGGCCATGATCTCGGCCAGGCCCGGATAATCGGCACATCGGTACTTGCGATAGTCCAGCACCGTGACCGGTTGGCGTGGATCGACGCCTTCGCACACCAGCGCCAGGCGTACATGCGTCCCGCCAACGTCTGCGGCAACGAAGGTTTCGGGGCGTGGAAAGGCCACCGCTTCCATTGGACTGCTTGCGCTCACGCATTCTCCTGATAAGTGGTCGCGGGCTGGCGTCATCTTCCGTTATCCGACGAACGGTCACGGATAGACAACGTTGTCAGTAATCGCCTTGTAACGCAACCGTGGCGATCACGATTTGAACAGGATGCCGCCAATTTCATCATCCACTGAAAATCCGCACCCCGGGCAACGATTTCAGCACAAATCGAGACAACGTATCGGGCTATGCGCCAATCCCCATAGAAACAGCCGATCGCACCGCAGGCACAGCATTGGTGCGCTGCGCGGTCGCGGCGGCACCCTGCGCGGCATCGCCGGGAAATGCTGCATTGCAGCGCAATCGCAGCAGCTTCAGAGATCTGTGACGATGTGTTGACAACGCTGTCAACGCTACGCGAGACTCGATCCAAATCGGGGTTCTGGCAGGAGGGGCCATGGACTGTTCGGTACTCAAGAACGGGCGACTCCCTCGTCGGCGCATTCCAGATTCGTGAGTTGGCATCGCCCGATGTTCGCTCGCTGAAGTCGCATCCGCTCCACCGCTTCACCACACGGGGGACACCTCCTCTACCACGCGAATCACCTGGACCCGCCTCTCATGGCGCGCGCCAGTGCGGTCACCGCGATCGGTCAGGGCGTGTTGTTTTGCCGGCCACGCCGAGCGCGTGACGCCTTCCAGAGGCGGCGCGCTCACAGCACTAACCAACGAGGTTTAGCCATGCACAGCCGCACCACGACGTTAGCACTCTGTATCACCGCCGCTCTGTACTGCTCCGGCTCTGCAATGGCTGCCGGACAAGACCAACAGGCTCCTGCCGCCACACCGTCGGCGACCACTGAGCTGGACACCATCACCGTCACCGGCTACCGCGCATCGCTGGAGAAGAGCCAGTCGGTCAAGCGCTCGGCCAACTCGATCGTCGATGCGATCAGCGCCGAAGACATCGGCAAGTTCCCGGACATCAACGCCGCCGAATCGCTGTCGCACCTGCCGGGCATCAGCGTCGATCGCCAGTTCGGCGAAGGCGAAAAGGTCAGCATCAACGGCACCGACCCGGCCTTGAACCGCGTGCTGCTCAATGGCCAGACCATCGCCTCGGGCGACTGGGGCGGCAACCCGACCGACACCAGCGGCCGTACCTTCAACTACACCCTGCTGTCGCCGGAAATCATCGGCCTGATGGAGGTCTACAAGACCCCGGAAGCGCGCATCGACGAAGGCTCGATCGGCGGCACCGTGATCGTGCACACACGCAAGCCGCTGGACCTGCCCAAGAACACCATCCGCGGCTCGGTCGGCTACAACTACAACGACCGTTCGGAAGAAGGCAATCCGCGCGGCTCGGCGCTGTGGAGCTGGAAGAACGATGACGAGACCTTCGGCGCGTTGATCTCCGCCACGCATGACAAGCAGGACCTGGCGCGCGCCGGTATCGAATACTTCGGCTACACCACCGGCGAAGGCATTCCGGCCAGCGCCACCATCACCGGCGACGGCAGCGATGTGGCCACCGCCCGCGTGCCGGCCGGCATCAGCAGCGCGTTCTTCCAGCAGACCCGCGAACGCAGCGGCCTGCAGGGTGCGTTGCAGTGGAAGCCCAATGAGCAGAACGAGTTCAACCTGACCGGCCTGTACATCAAGGGCAAGTACAACAACTTCAGCCAGGCGCGGTATGTGTGCCCGGCATGTAATGACGACCGCCAGAAGATCACCAGCGCCAACGTGGAAAACGGCGTAGTGACCTCGGCCACGGTCAGCGATGGCGCCGCCGGGCAACCGTACGCGCAGCTGGATGCGAACTATCGCGAAAGCACCGTCACCACCAAGAGCCTGAACCTGCGCCACGACTGGTCCGGCGAGAAGTGGGTGTTCACCAGCCAGGTCGGCAGCACGCAGGCCACAGGTGGCAAGAACCCCGAATACCTGATGAAGTTCCTGATGCAGGACGGCGGCTACAACTACGCCTTCGACGGCCAGAACACCGCGGTGAACTACGACAACGGCGGCGCCTCGAACTGGGTGTTGCCGGGTAATCCCGCAGGCCTGGCACCGGGCCAGCAGGGGAACATCCCCGGCACCAACACCGGCATCATGCAAGCCGGCGGTATCGCGTACCAGAAGAGCAAGGACGAGGAAAAGTACTTCCAGTGGGACGCCTCGCGCGACCTTGAGTGGGGCCCGTTCACCAAGCTGCAGTTCGGCTATAAGTACATCAACCACAACAATGGCGTGGACGCGCGCGGCAACCGCATCAACTCCACCGACGCGGTCTCGCTGACACAGTTCAACCCGGGCAGCACGCCCAGCAGCCTGTACGACGGCCTGGGCGCCAGCGGCGACCTGACCACCTGGCCGACCGCCAGCCTCAATGCCGTGCGCAACTATCTGTTGTCGCAGCCGCAGGGTCCGTACCGCACCGATTTCGGTGCCTCGTTCCAGGTCAAGGAAATCACCCAGAACGTCTATACGCAGTTGAACTTCGAGTCCGGCCAGTGGCGCGGTAACGTCGGCGTGCGCCTGGTCGACACCACCGACAAGTCCGAGTTCTGGCAGAGCAACGACGGCGGCACCAACTTCGACCGTGTCGCCGAGACCAACGACTATCGCAAGGTGCTGCCGAGCTTCAACATCGCCTACGACATCACCGACGATACCGTGCTGCGCTTCTCGGCGGCCAAGGTCATCGCACGTCCGCGCTACGCCGATCTGGCCGGCACCTTCACCATCAACAGCGGTACCGGTGACCTGACCGCCAACGGCGGCAACCCGGATCTGAAGCCGTACGAATCCACCAACTACGATCTGGCGGCCGAGTGGTATTTCGCTCCGTCCAGCATGTTGTCCGGTGAAGTGTTCTACCGCGACATCAGCTCCTACATCGTCAGCACCACCACTTCCCAGCAGCTGAATCCGGCCCCCCCGGCCATTGCCGGTCTGTATCAGGTCACTACGCCGGTCAATGTGTCCGATGCCAAGGTCAAGGGCGTGTCGGTCAACTACCAGCAGACCTTCGGTCTGGGCTTTGGCCTGCAGGCGAACTACACGTTCGCCGAATCCGATTCCAGCTCGGGCTTGAACCTGCCCTACCTGTCGCGCGACACCTACAACGTGATCCCGTACTGGGAACATGGCGACTGGACGGTACGCGTGAACTACAGCTATCGCTCCAAGTACTTCACCCAGATCGGCCGGCTGGAATCGCGTGACTTCGCCGATGCCTACAAGCAGCTGGATCTGAATGCCTCGTACCAGATCACCGATTACATGGGCATCACCTTCGGCGCGACCAACCTGCTCGATTCCACCTACCGGGTCTTCAGCAACACACGCGATACCCCCACGGCGTTCTACAAGAACGGCCGCGGTTATCAGGCCCAGCTGAACTTCAAGTTCTGATGTAGCACCGGCGCGCCACCGCCCCTCCACGGTGGCGCGCTTTTTTTTGGACTTGCCCTGCGCGCTGCGGCGGCAGGTTGTTGCATGCACCAAACAGTGGTACTGGCCACGCCCCTTCGCCGCTGAGGGAGCATGGCCAGTCCCGCTTTTGCCATCCACGCACGGCTGCAGCACTGCCGGCGCGTCTTGCTCAACAGGAGTGCAGTTCCCATGACGACCGATAGCCGCGTGTTTGCGGCTCCATCCCGCCGCCACGCCGGAGCTGTACCCAGGAGTCGTGCGCTCGCGCTCGCTCTGCTGGTGGCCTGCCCGGTGCTGCCGTTGCACGCGCAATCGCCCACCGCGCCGACCGCCACCACACTCAGTCCGGAACAGATCGACCAGCAGTGGCTCAATGCCACCGCCAAGTACGCACCCGAACGCGAACGGCTGGTACGCGAAGCCGAACAGGGCGCGCGCAAGGGGCCCTTTCGCCCCGACTGGGCGGCACTGAAGGCCTATCAATCGCCGGCGTGGTACGACAACGCCAAGTTCGGCATCTTCATCCACTGGGGCGTGTTCTCGGTGCCGGCGTTCGGCAGCGAGTGGTATTCGCGCAACATGTATCTGCAAGGCTCCAAGGAGTTCGCCCATCACGTGGCGACCTACGGGCCGCAGGCGAGCTCCGGCTACAAGGATCTGATTCCAAAGTTCACCGCGCCCAAGTTCGACCCCAATGGCTGGGCCAAGCTGTTCCGTGACTCCGGCGCCCGCTATGTGGTGCCGGTGGCCGAGCACCATGACGGCTTTGCGCTGTACGACTCCAAGTTGTCGGACTGGACCGCGGTCAAGATGGGGCCAAAACGCGATCTGCTGGGCGAGTTGTCCAGGTCGATCCGCGCGCAGGGGCTGCACTTCGGCCTGTCCTCGCACCGCGCCGAGCACAACTGGTTCTTCGACGGCGGGCGCACCTTCGACTCGGACGTCAACGACCCGCGCTATGCCGCGCTGTACGGCCCGGCGCAGGTACGCCTGCCGGGCAAGGACGATGCCGATGTGGCCAACGACTGGACGCCGGTGTCGCAGGCCTGGCTGGATGACTGGCTGGCGCGCACCACCGAGCTGATCGATACCTATCAGCCGGACCTGATCTATTTCGACTGGTGGATTGCCCACCCCACCTTCCGCAGCAGCCTGCCGACCATGCTTGCGTATTACTACAACCAGGGCGCGGCACGCACCGAGGCCGATCGCGGCGTGGTGGTGAACTACAAGCTCGGCGCCTTCCCGGAAGGCGCCGGCACGCTGGACATCGAGCGCGGCCAGCTGACCGGCATCCATCCCACCCATTGGCAGACCGATACCTCGGTCAGCAATGCGTCGTGGGGCTACATCGAGAACGACACCTACAAGTCGCCGACCTTCATCATCCACATGCTGGCCGACGTGGTGGCCAAGAACGGCAACCTGATGCTCAACATCGGCCCGCGGGCCGATGGCTCGATCCCTGATACCGAGCGCGGCATCCTGCTGGCCATCGGCAAGTGGCTCAAGACCAACGGCGGCGCGATCTACGACAGCAAGCCTTGGCGCGTGTACGGCGAAGGCCCGACCGAAGTGGTTGGCGGCACCTTCCAGGACGTCAAGACCAAGCCCTACACCGCCGAAGATTTCCGCTTCACCACACGTGATGGCGCGCTGTATGCGATCGAGCTCGGCTGGCCGACCGATGGCGAGGCGGTGATCCGCTCGCTCACGCCGGCCGATGGCGTGCGCGGCGTGACGCTGCTGGCCAACAGCAAAAAGATACCGTTCGAACAACGCGCCGACGGCCTGCACTTGAAATTGCCGGCCAAGCCGGTCGGCGAGAGCGCGTACGTGTTCCGCATCGATCTTTCTTCTTCCTCCACTCCCTGACGGATGCTGTTTTCATGAGCAAGCGATTGACCTGGATCCTGCTGGCGCTGGCGCTGGTCTGCGCGCCGGCCTTGGCCAAAACCCCCACCGCGTTGTTCTATCTGATGAACACGCAGAAATCGACCAACTCGTTCCTGGCCAATGTCGACAAGATCGATGTGGTGGTACCGACCTGGTATGGCGTGGACCAGAACGGCCTGGTCAACGGCACGCCCAACATGTACCTGTACGACATCGCCAAGCAGAAGAACCTGCGGGTGATGCCGATCCTGTCGATGACCACCGGCCGCGACGGCTTCCACAAGCTGATGCACGACGAAGCCGCCAAGAAGCGCATGATCGAATCGCTGCTGATCCACGGCAAGCAGCACAAGTACTACGGCTTCCAGTTCGATTTCGAGAACATCGCCTGGACCGACCGCGACGCCTATACGCTGATGGTCAAGCAGACCGCCGATGCACTGCACAAGGCCGGCTTCAAGATGTCGGTGGCGGTGGTGCCCAACGCACCGGGCCATGCCGAAGGTGGCCAGTTCTCCAAGTGGATGTGGGAATACTGGCGCGGCGCGTACGACCTGAAGGCGCTGGGCCAGGCCGCGGACCTGGTCAGCATCATGACCTACGACCAGCACACCCGCTGGACCACGCCGGGCCCGGTCGACGGCATGGTGTGGATGAAGAAGCATCTGGACTACGCCATCACCCAGGTGCCGAAGGACAAGCTCTCGCTTGGCATCGCCACCTACGGCTACCGCTGGTATACCGGTAATCCGGTCAAGGAAGACGGCACCGAAGCGTCGAATATTTCGGCCACGTATATCGATGCCGACGAATCCTTCCCGCTGGCGATCGAACAGAACGCCACCGTGCAGTGGGATCCGGTCGAGCAGGAATCGTGGTTCTACTTCTACCGCGACGACATGCGCGAGTGGGTGTTCCGCCCGGACGCACGCAGCTTCAAGGCACGCTACGACCTGGTCAAGCAGTACGGCCTGGAAGGTTTCAGCTGCTGGGTGCTGGGCGCCGAAGACCCGAAGGTGTGGGACGAGTTGCCGACTGCGCAGCGCTAAACGCGCCATCGCACTGCTGCAGTGCCTGGCGGGCGCGGGCGGTGTCCGCATCGGAATGCGTCCACTGCAAGCCGATGTGCACACTCCCCGCGCCCGCCCTGCAGCGAACCACACCGATGCGTGGTTCCTGCAAAACAGCGCACGCACCCCGACGAAGCGTGCGCCAGTCCCTGCGTCATCCGGCATGGCTTTGCTACTGTGCGTGGCTGCCGTGTCTCCCCCGCCACACCGGGATGTGATTGCATGATGTCGAACTCCGCACCGAACCTGCGCTCACCATTCTCCAAGCGGCCGTTGCCGGGCAGCGTGTCGTCGCGCCCGCTGTCAGCGCGGCCACGTTCCTGGCGCCTGCTTGCAGTGACGTTTGCGGCGGTGCTGTTGGCAGGGTGTGGCCAGCGCCAGACGGCGACCGCGCCGGCTGCGGACCATCCCCGCACCACCTCGACATTGCCTGCGACCACCGCACCGCTGCCGCTGATTCCCGCCCCGGCCGAAGCCAGGCGCGGCAATGGCAGCTTCCGCGTCGGCACCGGCACGGTGATCTCCATCCCCACCGGCAATGCCGAGGTGCGCCGCAGCGCCGAGTCACTGGCCAGCCTGTTGCAACGCACCCGTGGCCTGACCCTGGAAGTGCGCACCGAAACCACGGCGTCACCGCACAGCATCCGCCTGGAGCGCACACCGCAGGCGCCGGTGGCGCACAAGGAAGGCTATAGCCTGGACGTGGATGGCAACGGCATCCGCATCGCCGCGCGCGATGGCGCGGGCCTGTTCTATGGCGCGATCAGCGCCTGGCAACTGATGACGCCGGACGCGCGCAAGGGCGATGTCGCCGTGCCGGCGGTGGCGATCCGCGACTGGCCGCGTTTCGGCTGGCGCGGCCAGCATCTGGATGTGGCCCGCCACTTCCACGACGTGGCCACGGTCAAGCATGTGCTCGATGCAATGGCCGCGCACAAGCTCAATGTGCTGCACTGGCACCTCACCGACGACCAGGGCTGGCGCATCGAGATCAAGCGCTATCCCAAGCTCACCGAGGTGGGCGCCTGGCGCACACCGCCGGGCGCCGGCCGGCACGGCACGCCGGAGCGCTATGGCGGTTTCTATACGCAGCAGCAGATCAGCGAGATCGTCGCCTACGCGGCCCGCCTGCATATCACCGTGCTGCCGGAGCTGGACATGCCAGGACACGCGCAGGCGGCGGTGGCGGCGTATCCGGACGACGTCGGCGTGCCCGGCCAGCGCACCCAGGTTGGCGTGGACTGGGGCGTCAATCCGTACCTGTTCAACACCAGCGAACGCAGCCTGCGCTTCATCACCAACGTGCTGGACGAGGTGCTGACCCTGTTCCCGTCGGCGTATATCCACATCGGTGGCGACGAGGCGGTCAAGGATCAATGGGAAGCCTCGCCTGCGGTACGCGCGCAGATGCGCAAGTTGGGGGTCAAGGACGCGCATGCGATGCAGGGCTGGTTCAACGAACAGCTTGCGGCCTACCTCACCAGTCACGGCCGGCGCATGATCGGCTGGGATGAAATTCTGGAAGGCGGCGTGCCGGCGAGTGCGTCGGTGATGTCGTGGCGTGGCACCGAAGGTGCGGTCACTGCGGCCAAGCAAGGCCACGACGTGGTGCTTGCGCCGGGCGACTGGCTGTATCTGGACAACCTGCAGACCACCCGCAGCGACGAGCCCAACGGCCGCCTGACCGTGCTGCCGTTGTCCAAGGTCTACGCCTTCGACCCGGTGCCGAGCACACTGACTGCCGAGCAGGCCACGCATGTCCTCGGCGCGCAGGGCGCATTGTGGTCCGAGTACATTCCATCCAGGTGGCATATCGACCACGCGCTGTTTCCGCGGCTGTCCGCGGTGGCCGAAGTCACCTGGTCGCCTGCGGCTGCGCGCAACTGGAAGGATTTCCTGGCGCGCATGCCGGCCCAGCTGCAGCGCTATAAAGCGTTGGGCATCGACTACAGCGACGGCGCCTTCGCCGCCGATATCGCATTGGAAGGCGGCCCCAACCCGGTGCTGGCCGGTGGCCCGGCCAAGGTGGCACTCGGCACCCAGGCCGGTGCGGGCACGCTGCACTACACCACCGATGGCAGCGATCCCACGCCGGCATCGCCGCGCTACGAGGCGCCGTTCACGATCCAGCTGCCGACCACGGTCAAGGCCACCGCCTTCGATGCCGGCGGCACCGCGCTGGCGGCCACGCGCAGCCGCACGTTCGAGCGTGCCGGTCTGTTGCGCGTGGACACCCAGGGCCTGCGCGATTGCGTGCAGATCGGTGCGCTCGGCCTGCGCCTGCCGTTGTTGCCGGAGATGACCGGCGCCGACACGCCGGTCTACAACGTCGACCTGTTCCATGCCTGCCGTCTCTATCCGCAGGCGCGCCTGGATGGCATCGGCGCGATCCGCATCGAGGCTGCACGCCTGCCGAACAACTTCGGCCTGGCGCACGAGCAATCCAAGGTGGTGCAGTACCCGGCCAAGACGCGCCGCGGCGAGCTGGAAGTGCGCCTGGGCTGCGAGGGCGAGCTGGTCGCCAGCGTGCAATTGCCCAATAGCGCCACGCTGGGCGAACAGTTCACGCTGGAAACCGCACTGCCTGCACGCACCGGCATCCACGATCTATGCCTGCGCTTCACCGCGCCGATTCGCGGCCCGTTGTATGCCATCGGCGCCGTCCAGTTGATTGAAACCACTGCGCAGGCGCCTCCCGCCGCCACGCGCTGATCCATCCAAGGAGAGTCACCCATGCCCCTGTCCCGCCATCGTTGCATTCCTGCCCCCGCCCGCCTCGGGCTAGCCCTGGCCTTTGCCATCTCGCAGGCCTGGGCGGCTCCGCCCACGGCAACGCCCCTGGACAGCGGCTGGCAGGTGCGGTTGGTGCCGGGCCAGGAACAGGCCAGGACGTATCCGAAAGCGGCGGCCTGGTTGCCGGCGCAGGTGCCGGGCGCGGTGCAGACCGATCTGATCGCCGCCAAGATCGTGCCGGACCCGTTCTATCGCGACAACGAGGGCAAGATCCAGTGGGCGGGCCTGAGCGACTGGCAATACCAGACCCGCTTCAACGTGGACGCGGCCACGCTCAAGCGCGCGCATGTCGAGCTGGTGTTCGACGGCCTGGACACGTTTGCCGAGGTCACCCTCAACGGCAAGCCGCTGCTGAGCGCCGACAACATGTTCCGGCAGTGGCGGGTGGATGCCAAACCGCTGCTCAAGCGCGGCGACAACGTGCTCGAGGTCAAGCTGTTCTCGCCGATCAAGAAGATCCAGCCGTGGCTGGCCAAGCAGCCGTACGCGCTGCCGGGCGCCTACGATTCGGCCTTCGGCGACGAGCCCGAATCGCGCCACAGCTCCACCTACGTGCGCAAGGCGCCGTATAGCTATGGCTGGGACTGGGGCCCGCGCATGGTCAACGCCGGCATCTGGAAGGATGTGCGCGTGGAAGCCTGGGATGCGGTGCGCGTGGACGGGCTGCATATCGCCCAGCAACGCGTCGACGCCGACAGCGCGCAATTGCAGGCGCAGCTGGAACTGCAGGCCGGCCGCAGCGGGCCGGTGCAAGTGACGCTGGACGTGCTGGGCCCGGATGGGCAGAAAGTTGGGCAATTCACCCAGCAGGCGGTGGTCGACCCGGGCCAGAACCGCATCGATCTGCCGGTGCGTATCGCCAAGCCCAAGCGCTGGTTTCCGGCCGGCTACGGCGCGCAGGACCGCTACACCTTCGTGGCCAGCGTGCGCGACGCCGATGGCGACAGCCAGCAGATCAAGCGCGTCACCGGCCTGCGCTCGGTGGAGCTGCGCCGCGAAAAGGACACCTGGGGCAAGAGCATGGAGATCGTGATCAACGGCATCCCGATCTTCGCCAAGGGCGCCAACCTGATCCCGCTGGATGCCTTCCCCGCGCGCGTTACTGCCGAGCGCATGCGCAGCACCTTGCAGGATGCGCGCGATGCCAACATGAACATGCTGCGCATGTGGGGCGGCGGGCATTACCAGGACGACCGTTTCTACGAGGTGGCCGACGAACTGGGCATCATGATCTGGCAGGACTTCATGTTCGGCGGCGCGGTGCCGCCGTACGACGTGGAGTTCCGCGAGAACACCCGGCAAGAAGCAATTGAACAGGTCAAGCGCCTGCGCGACCATCCCAGCATCGTACTGTGGTGCGGCAACAACGAGGTGCAGACCGGCTGGGAAAACTGGGGCGACCGGGTCAAGTTCAAGCAGTCGGTGGACCCGGAAGAACGCAGCCGCATCGAGCGCGGCATGACCACCTTGTTCGGCACCGTGTTCCGCGAGGTGGTGGCCACCTACGACAGCGACGTGCCGTACTGGTCCACCTCGCCGGGCACCAACTTCGATGGCGCCGCCGACCAGGCCACCGATGGCGACATGCATTACTGGAAGGTCTGGGGCGGCCCCGCGCTGCCGGTGACCGAATATCTCAATGTCACCCCGCGTTTCATGTCCGAGTACGGCCTGCAGTCGTTCCCGGACATGCGCACCGTGCGTGCCTTCGCCGAACCCGGCGACATGGACCCGGAATCGCCGGTGATGCGCGTGCATCAGAAGTTCGACAAGGGCAACGGCAACAAGCGGCTGATGCTGTACATCCGTCGCGAATTCGGCGAGCCCAAGGATTTCGAGAGCTTCGTCTACCTGAGCCAGCTGATGCAGGCCGAGGGCATCAACCTGGCCGCCTCGCATCTGCGCGCCGCGCGCCCGCAGTCGATGGGCTCGTTGTACTGGCAGCTCAACGACGTGTGGCCGGGTGCGTCGTGGTCCAGCGTGGACTACTACGGCCGCTGGAAGGCGCTGCAGTACCACGCCCGCCGCTTCTATGCGCCGGAGCTGATCGCCGCATTGCGTAACGACAAGGGCCAGACCGAGGTGTCGCTGGTGTCCGACCGCACCACTCCGCTGGCGGCCCGCTGGCGCATGCGGGTAATGGGCATGGACGGCAAGCTGCTGAGCAAGCGCGAGGAAAAGGCCACCGTCAAGCCGCTCAGCAGCCTGCAGGTGGGCAACTTCAGCGACAGGCAACTGCTGGGCAGTGCCGATCCGAAACGCACTTACGCGGTGTTCGAATTGTTCGATGGCGAAAAGCTGCTGTCGCGCGAAGTGGTGTTCTTCGCGCCGGCCAAGCAGCTGGCCTTGCCGACCGCGAAGATCGACAGCCAGTGGCGCGCCGATGGCGATGGCTATGCGCTGACGCTGTCCAGCGACACGCTGGCGCGCGAGGTGTGGCTGTCGTTCGGCGACCTGGACGTCAGTGTGGCCGATAACGCCTTCGACCTGCTGCCGGGCGAACCGCTGACGCTGCACGTGTCCAGCAAGCTGCCGATGGCGCAGGTGCAGTCTGCGTTGCAGGTGCGCGACCTGGCATCGACGCTGGCAGGCGCGCCGCCGGAACCGCCGGAGGCAGCGGCGGCGAAATGAGCGGCGAGCTGGCCCTCATCCGCCCTTCGGGCACCTTCTCCCGCCAGGCGGGAGAAGGACGCGATCTCCGCCCATGCATGCGCTTGGTCCGCGTCTGCATCTCACGCGTAGGGCGCCTCCCGCCCGGCGGGAGAAGGACTGCCTGTCCGCTCGTGCATGCGCTTGTTCCGCGGATGCGTTTCGCGCGTAGGGCGCCTCCCGCCCGGCGGGAGAAGCACTTGCTGTCCGCTCATGCATGCGCTTGTTCCGCGAATGCGTTTCGCGCGTAGGGCGTCTCCCGCCCGGCGGGAGAAGGACTCGCTGTCCGCTCATGCATGCGCTTGTTCCGCGAATGCGTTTCGCGCGCATGGCGTCTCCCGCAGATTTGGTTTCCTGTCATACGCACTCTTCGCACCCTTGCATCGCATCCACCTTAGGAAAACGACGTGATCTCCTGCCGTGCGTGCCCTCTCCCAAGGCGCGCCCCTCTCCTCCCTCGCGCGGCCTCGTCCCGCGTTGGCTGTCCTTCTCCCGCGGGCGGGAGAAGGTGCCCCGCAGGGGCGGATGAGGGCCCGCCGCGGTAACAGCAACATCCACCACGGGCGATGGCGCGCATGACGCCGCCACGCCAGATCCTCAACCCGCCGCAGCCCCTGCGGCAACACCAGAACGACGCCGGGCGAATCTCGCCGCTGCGCAGGAGTGAATCGATGTCATCCGTGTTTGTATCGCGTCTTGCCATGGCACTGGGGCTGAGCCTGGGCGTGCCCTGCATCGCGCACGCCGCGCCCGCCGACCGCAGCAGCACGCCGGAGCAGCGCGCCGCCGCGCTGGTGGCGCAGATGAGCCGCGAGGAAAAGGTCGCGCAGGCGATGAACGATGCGCCGGCGATTCCGCGCCTGGGCATCCCCGCCTACGAATGGTGGAGCGAAGGCCTGCACGGCATCGCCCGCAATGGCTACGCCACGGTGTTTCCGCAGGCGATCGGCCTGGCCGCCAGCTGGAACACCGCGTTGATGCAGCAGGTGGGCACGGTGGTGTCGACCGAGGCGCGCGCCAAGTTCAACCAGGCCGGCGGCCCGGGCAAGGACCACAAGCGCTATGCGGGCCTGACCATCTGGTCGCCCAACATCAATATCTTCCGCGACCCGCGCTGGGGCCGTGGCATGGAAACCTACGGCGAGGATCCCTTCCTCACCGGGCAACTGGCGGTGGGCTTCATTCGCGGGTTGCAGGGCGAGGACCTCAATCACCCGCGCACCATCGCCACGCCCAAGCACATCGCCGTGCACAGCGGCCCGGAGCCGGGCCGGCACAGCTTCGACGTGGACGTGTCGCCGCGCGATGTGGAGGCGACCTACACGCCCGCCTTCCGCGCCGCCTTGATCGACGGCCAGGCCGGCTCGGTGATGTGCGCATACAACTCGCTACACGGCACGCCGGCCTGCGCCGCCGACTGGCTGCTTAACGGCCGCGTACGTGGTGACTGGGGCTTCAGGGGCTTCGTGGTGTCCGACTGCGATGCGGTGGACGACATGACCCAGTTCCATTACTTCCGCCCGGACAACGCCGGCTCCTCGGCCGCATCGCTCAAGGCCGGGCACGATCTCAACTGCGGCTACGCGTATCGCGCCCTGGGCACGGCCATCGCACGTGGCGAAGTGGACGAAGCCCTGCTCGACCAGTCATTGGTGCGCCTGTTCGCGGCGCGCTATCGCCTGGGTGAGCTGGAAGCGCCGCGCAAGGATCCGTATGCCAGGCTCGGCGCCAAGGACATCGACAGCGCGACCAACCGCGCATTGGCGTTGAAGGCCGCCGCCGAGTCGATCGTATTGCTCAAGAACGATGCCGGCACCCTGCCGCTGAAACCCGGCACGCGGCTGGCGGTGATCGGCCCGAACGCCGATGCCCTGGCGGCGCTGGAAGCCAACTATCAGGGCACCTCCTCCGAGCCGGTGACGCCCTTGCTCGGCCTGCGCCAGCGCTTCGGCACCCAGCAGGTGAGCTATGCGCAAGGTGCACCGTTGGCCGCCGGCGTGCCGGGCATGATTCCGGAAACCGCGCTGCGCAGCGACGACAAGCCGGGATTGCGTGGCGAATATTTCGACAACGTCGAGATGACCGGTGCTGCGCGCGTGGTGCGGCAGGACCGTGTGGTGAGTTTCAACTGGGACCAGGTCGCACCTGCCAAGGGCGTGCCGGCCGATCGCTATGCGGTGCGCTGGAGCGGCGAGCTGCTGCCGCCGAGCGCGGGCGACTACACGCTGGCGGTACGGGTGGCGCGCTGCTTCGATTGCGCCGGCCACGATCCGGTGCGGCTGTACATCGACGACAAGCTGGTGGTCGCCGGCAATGCCGAAGACAAGCACGTGCCGGCCGGCATGCATAACGCCGATGGCCGCAGCGTGGAAACCGTGCTGCACCTCGACGACACCCGCCCGCGCAGGATCCGCCTGGAAATGGAGCACCGCGGCCAGGACCAGGGCCTGCGCCTGGAGTGGCTGGCACCGGCGGCGGCGCAACTGGCCGAGGCAGAGCAGGCGGTGGCGCAGGCCGATGCGGTAGTGGCTTTCGTCGGCATGTCGCCGGATGTGGAAGGCGAGGAACTGCGCATCGACGTGCCCGGCTTCGATGGCGGCGACCGCAACGACATCGCCCTGCCCGCTCCGCAGCAGGCGCTGCTCGAACGCGCCAAGGCCTCCGGCAAGCCGCTGGTGGTGGTGCTGATGAGCGGCAGCGCGGTGGCATTGAACTGGGCCAAGGCCCATGCCGACGCGATCGTGGCGGCGTGGTACCCGGGCCAGTCCGGCGGCACCGCGATCGCACGCATGCTGGCCGGCGACGACACCCCCGGCGGGCGCCTGCCGGTGACCTTCTATCGCTCCACCAAGGACCTGCCGCCCTACGTCAGCTACGACATGAAGGGCCGCACCTACCGCTACTTCAAGGGCGAGCCGCTGTTTCCGTTCGGCTATGGCTTGAGCTACACCAGCTTTGCCTACAGCGCGCCGCAGCTGTCCACGGCAACCCTGCAAGCTGGCAGTGCGTTGCAGGTGACCGCCACCGTGCGCAACACCGGCACGCGCGCCGGCGATGAGGTGGCGCAGGTGTATCTGCAATATCCGCAGCGCCCGCAGTCGCCGTTGCGCAGCCTGGTCGGCTTCCAGCGTGTGCACCTGCAGCCGGGCGAGCAGCGCACGCTCACCTTCACCCTCGATGCGCGCGCCCTGAGCGATGTGGATCGCACCGGGCAGCGTGCGGTGGAAGCCGGCGATTACACGCTGTTTGTCGGCGGTGGCCAACCCGGTACCGGCGCGGTCGGCGAGGCGGCAGCGTTTTCGATCTCGGGGCGCTCGCCATTGCCGAAATGAGCGGTTGGGGGTGCGGCAGGCAACGGCGTCGGCTGTGAGGGCCGGCGCCTGTTGCATGGGGCAGCGGAAGGACGTTGCGGTCGGCGACATTGCCCGAGATCAGGCGAGGCGGCACGCGCAGGCTCCGCTACCAGGCCGGTCGGCGCCGTGCCGGCCTGCCGATCCCGCCGCACGTTTCCACCGCGATGACCGTGGTTGCACGGCAGCCAGGCGATGTCGTACGACCGCAATAGACGTGGACCAGCCACCACCACCACTGCCGCAGGCCACGCATACGGCGCCGAATTGTGCGGACGCACTATGCACATTCGGCGCACACGTTGTATGGTCATCGGGAATTGGTCATGCATAGGTCTCATCATCGGCCGGGCACGTGATGCCGCCGATGGAACGATGTCCGCTGCGTCGACCGCTTGCTGAAATCCAGGGAGTTCCAGCTCATGCACACCCGCCGCGACATCCTTCAGCTGCTCGGCGCCAGCGCGGGCGCCGGCTTGCTGGCCGGCGCACTGCCCGCGTTTGCGGCCGGCACCTCCACGGCCGCCGGCACCTTCGTCAGCAAGCGCCCACCCAAGCCGCAGCGCCGCTTCGTCAGCAAGGCGGTCGAGCAGCAGATCGTGCAGATCAAGGCGCGCATCGCCGATCCCGAGCTGGCCTGGCTGTTCGAGAACTGCTACCCCAACACGCTGGACACCACGGTGGAAACCGGCACCCGCAACGGCAAGCCGGACACCTTCGTCATCACCGGCGACATCCACGCGATGTGGCTGCGCGACTCCTCCGCCCAGGTGCATCCATACGTGCCGCTGGCCAGGCGCGACCCTGCGTTGCGGCGCATGTTCCATGGCCTGATCCAGCGCCAGGCCGCCTGCATCCGGCTCGACCCGTATGCCAACGCCTTCCTGCCCGATGGCCAGACCCAACGCCTGAAGTGGTCGCTCAACGACATCACCGAGATGAAGCCCGGCGTGGGCGAGCGCAAGTGGGAAATCGATTCGCTGTGCTACCCGATCCGCATCGCGCACGAATACTGGCGCGCCACCGGCGATGCCGCCCCGTTCGACGACGACTGGCGCGCGGCAATGCACGTGGTGGTCAGGACCTTCCGCGAGCAGCAGCGCAAGGACAACCGCGGCCCTTACGTGTTCCAGCGGCCCTCGCCGCTGGCGACCGAAACGCTGGTGCTGGAAGGCTACGGCCAGCCGACCCGGCCCAACGGCATGATCCACTCGATGTTCCGCCCCTCCGACGATGCCTGCGTGTATCCGCTGTTCGTGCCGGCCAACCTGTTCGCGGTGGCCTCGCTGCGGCAGCTGGCGACGATGAGCACGGCCTTGCATCGCGATGCCGCGTTCGCCGCCGACTGCACCGCGCTGGCCGACGAGGTGGAAACGGCAACGCGCCAGTTCGGCCAACTGCGCGACAGCGACGGCCAGGCGTACTGGGCGTTCGAAGTGGACGGTTACGGCAACCAGTTGTTCATCGACGACGCCAACGCCCCCGGCCTGCTCAGCCTGGCCTACCTGGGCTGCTGCGACCGCGCCGACCCGGTGTTCCTGCGCACCCGCCAGCTGGCCTGGAGTGAACGCAATCCGTACTTCTCGCGCGGCCGTGCGGCCGAAGGCGTCGGCAGCCCGCACAGCGGCATGGGCACGATCTGGCCGATGTCGATCATCCAGTACGCGCTGGTCAGCGACGACGATGCACAGTTGCGCCAATGCCTGCAATGGCTGAAGACCACCCACGCCGGCACCGGCTTCATGCACGAAGCCTTCGACAAGGACAACCCGAGCACCTTCACCCGCGACTGGTTCGCCTGGGCCAACACCTTGTTCGGCGAACTGATCATCGACCTGCACCAACGCAAACCCCAGCTGCTGCGCAGTAGCTGATGGTTCGAAGCGCGCGATCTGCCATCCCGGGCAGAAACGGCGCAGCGCTTGATGTTCCCTTCTCCCGCCGGGAGAAGGTGCCCGAAGGGCGAATGAGGGTGCCTCGGCATCGGCCCGCAAATTCAGAGACCACACCATGGCAACACGACGCGGTTTTCTTCAAGGCGCCATCGCAGCAGCCCTGTTCGGCAGCACCGGCCTGCCCGGGCTTGCCCGCGCACGCGCCGGCAACTACGCACTGCCGGCCGATGCGCGCGCCCGCGCCGAGCTCACGCGCCATGTCGATGTGTTCATCGGCACCGGCGGCCATGGCCACACCTTTCCCGGCGCGACGCTGCCATTCGGCATGGTGCAGCTGAGCCCGGACACCTACAACGCGGTCTGGGATTCGTGCTCCGGCTACCACGAGTCCGACGGCTCGATCATGGGCTTTTCGCACACGCATCTGTCCGGCACCGGCATCGGCGACATGCTGGACGTCCTGCTGGTGCCGGCCACCGGCGAGGTCAAGCTGGTGCCGGGCACACTCGATGCGCCGGACAGCGGCTACCGCTCGCGCTACGACCACGGCGATGAAGCCGCCTCGCCCGGCTACTACCGCGTGCGGCTCAAGGACAGCGGCGTGCATGCCGAGCTCACCGCCACCACGCGCGCCGGCCTGCACCGTTACCACTTCCCCAAGGGCAAGCCGGCGCACGTGCTGCTGGACCTGTGCCACGGCATGCAGGACAAGCCCGGCATCCCCACCCGCGTGAGCGATGCGCAGCTGCGCGTGGTCGATGCACAGACCATCACAGGCGGGCGCCGCGTCCACCAGTGGGCCAAGGGGCGCTACATCTACTTTGCCCTGCGGCTGTCGCGGCCGTTCGCCAGCGTGCAGCTGTACGACGAAGATCAAGCGCTGCCTGCCGGCACGCGCAGCCGCGACGGTACCCACCTCAAGGCGGCGTTGCACTTTCCCGATGCATCCGACGCACCGCTGCTGGTCAAGGTCGGCATCTCCGCCGTCAGCGCCGACAATGCGCTGGCCAACCTGGATGCCGAGCTGCCCGATTTCGACTTCGCCCGCGTGCATGCGCAGGCCGTGGCTGCCTGGGAGAAGGAACTGGCACGCGTGCGCATCGACAGCGATGACGATGCGCAACGCCGCATCTTCTACACCGGCCTGTATCACAGCCTGCTCGCCCCCACACTCTTCAGCGACGTGGATGGCCGTTACCGCGGCATGGACCTGCAGATCCACACCGCCCCCAAGGGCTATCACAACTACAGCACCTATTCGCTGTGGGACACCTACCGCGCCGCGCACCCGCTGCTCACCCTGGTGCAGCCCGAGCGCGTGCCGGACCTGGTGCAGTGCCTGGTGCGCGGCGCCAACGAATGCCCGGACGGCGTGGGCATCTGGCCGCTGCAAGGCGTGGAAACCGGCTGCATGATCGGCTACCACTCGGCGGTGGTGCTGGCCGAAGCGCATGCCAAGGGCTTCACCGGCATCGACTACACAGCCGCCTGGCCGGCCTACCGCAAGCGCGCGATGGACGACACCACCCACGGCCTGGCGGACTACCGCAAACTCGGTTACATCCCCGCCGACAAGGTGGACGAAGCGGTCAGCCGCACGCTGGAATACGCCTATGACGACTGGGCCTGCGCGCACCTGGCCCAGGCCGCTGGTGCCACCGATGATGCACGCGCACTGCGCGAGCGCTCGCGCAACTACCGCAACGTGTTCAATCGCGACAGCGGCTTCGTGCAGGCGCGGCTGGAAGACGGCAGCTGGGCCACCCCGTTCGACCCGCGCGGCATGGGCCACATCAGCAAGTGGCGCGACTTCACCGAGTCCAACGCCTGGCAGGCCACCTTCCTCAACCAGCACGACCTGTACGGTTACATGGACCTGTACGGCGGCCGCGACGGCTTCGTGGCCAAGCTCGACGAACTGTTTTCCACCAGCTCCGAGCTGCCGGCCGATGCGCCACCGGATATCGACGGCCTGGTCGGCCAGTACGCGCACGGCAACGAGCCCAGCCATCACGTGGCCTATCTGTTCGCCTACGCGGGCCAGCCGTACAAGACCCAGGCCATGGTGCGCCGGCTGCTGCGCGAGCAGTACCACGATGCGCGCAATGGCCTGTCCGGCAACGAGGATTGCGGGCAGATGAGCGCCTGGTTCGTGCTCAGCGCGCTCGGGCTGTACGCGGTTGACCCGGTCAGCGGCAACTACGTTCTCGGCAGCCCGCTGTTCAAGCGCGCAGAACTGGATATCGGCAACGGCCGCACGCTGCGCATCGTGGCCAACAACAACAGCGCGCAGAACGTCTATGTGCAGTCGCTGACCTGGAACGGCAAACCGATCAACCGCAGCTGGATGCGGCATGCCGATCTGGCCGCCGGCGGCACGCTGGAATTCACGATGGGCGCCAAGCCGAATCCGGCCTTCGGCGCGAACAAGGAGGATCTACCGCCGTCGTTCGCATAGCGTACTTGCCCGGCATCGCGCCAATCGCAATGGGAGGCCGCCCTTCCCTTTCCCGCAGCGGGAGGCTTGCTTTTCCTTCTCCCACAAGCGGGAAGCTTGCCTTTTCCTTCTCCCGCAAGCGGGAGGCTTGCTTTTCCTTCTCCCGCGAGCGGGAGGCTTGCCTTTCCTTCTCCCGCAAGCGGAAGGCTTGCTTTTCCTTCTCCCGCAAGCGGAAGGCTTGCTTTTCCTTCTCCCGCGAGCGGGAGGCTTGCTTTTCCTTCTCCCGCGAGCGGGAGGCTTGCTTTTCCTTCTCCCGCGAGCGGGAGGCTTGCTTTTCCTTCTCCCGCGAGCGGGAGGCTTGCTTTTCCTTCTCCCGCGAGCGGGAGAAGGTGCCCGAAGGGCGGATGAGGGCCAACACGCAAGCGGCCTCACGCAAAAACCAATCCACCCCCATCGTCACCAGTCACTCGTCACCGCCGGGAATCGTCCATGTTGCGTAGCACCCTCAGCCCCCTCGTCCTCGCCCTCGCGCTGGCACTTCCCGCCGCCGCCAGTGCCGCCGACACCCACGCCGACACCTGGCCCAGCTTCGGCACGCAAGGCACGCAGTTCGTGCGCGACGGTAAGCCGTATCAACTGCTCTCCGGCGCCATCCATTTCCAGCGCATCCCGCGCGCCTACTGGAAGGACCGCCTGCAGAAGGCGCGCGCACTGGGCCTGAACACGGTGGAGACCTACGTGTTCTGGAACCTGGTCGAACCGCAGCAAGGCCGGTTCGATTTTTCCGGCAACAACGACGTGGCCGCGTTCGTGCGCGAAGCGGCCGCACAAGGCCTCAACGTGATCCTGCGTCCCGGCCCCTACACCTGTGCCGAGTGGGAAGCCGGCGGCTACCCGGCCTGGTTGTTCGGCAAGGACAACATCCGCGTGCGCAGCCGCGACCCGCGTTTTCTGGCCGCCAGCCAGGCCTACCTGGATGCGGTGTCCCAACAGGTGCGTCCGTTGCTCAACCACAACGGCGGGCCGATCATCGCCGTGCAGGTCGAGAACGAATACGGCTCCTACGACGACGACCATGCCTACATGGCCGACAACCGCGCCATGTACGTCAAGGCTGGCTTCGACGACGCCTTGCTGTTCACCTCCGACGGCGCCGACATGCTCGCCAACGGCACCTTGCCGGACACCCTGGCGGTGGTGAACTTCGCACCCGGCGAGGCCAAGAGTGCGTTCGACAAACTGATCAAGTTCCGCCCCGGGCAACCGCGAATGGTCGGCGAATACTGGGCCGGCTGGTTCGACCATTGGGGCAAGCCGCATGCCAGCACCGATGCCAAGCAACAGACCGAAGAGCTGGAGTGGATCCTGCGCCAGGGCCACTCGGCCAATCTCTACATGTTCATCGGCGGCACCAGTTTCGGCTTCATGAATGGTGCCAATTTCCAGGGCAACCCCAGCGACCATTACGCACCGCAGACCACCAGCTACGATTACGACGCCATCCTGGACGAAGCCGGCCGCCCCACGCCCAAGTTCGCGCTGATGCGCGAGGCCATCGCCCGGGTCACCGGCGTGCAGCCGCCGGCACTACCGGCACCGATCGACACGGCGGCCCTGCCGGAAACGCCGCTGCGCGAATCCGCCTCGCTGTGGGACAACCTGCCCGCACCGATCGCCATCGACACCCCACAGCCGATGGAGCACTTCGGCCAGGACTACGGCTACATCCTCTACCGCACCACCGTCACCGGCCCGCGCAAGGGGCCGCTGTACCTGGGCGAGGTGCGCGATGTGGCGCGGGTGTACGTCGATCAGAAGCCGGTCGGCAGTGTCGAACGCCGGCTGCAGCAGGTCTCCACCGATGTGGATATTCCTGCAGGCCAGCACACACTGGATGTCCTGGTCGAAAACAGCGGCCGCATTAACTACGGCCCGCGCATGGCCGACGGCCGCGCCGGCCTGGTCGATCCGGTGCTGCTGGACAACCGGCAGCTCACCGGCTGGCAGGCCTTCCCGTTGCCGATGCGCTCGCCCGACAGCATCCGCGGCTGGACCCGCAACGCCGTCGCAGGCCCCGCCTTCCATCGCGGCACGCTGCGCATCGGCACACCGGCCGACACCTACCTGGACATGCGCGCCTTCGGCAAGGGCGTGACCTGGGCCAACGGCGTCAACCTGGGCCGCCACTGGGCCATCGGCCCGCAGCGGGCGTTGTATTTCCCGGCCCCGTTCCAGCGCAAGGGCGACAACACCGTGGTGGTGTTCGACCTGGACAGCACCGCCAAGCCCGGCGTGCGCGGCCTGCAGCAGCAGGTGTGGATCACGCCGAAGGAGTAGGGGGCAGACGGATGGCCGGCGGCTGACGCTCGCGCACCCGCCGGCTTGGCAACCGCAGGCCGCCTGTGCGTGTCCGCCGATGGGCCAAACCAACCGCCAGGCAACCCGCCTGGCGCTCCCGGGGCTGGCCGGCCTTCAGACTACCGCGCGCCCGCCGCTATCTGAAGGTCAACTGCCCGCATAGGGTCTGCTACCTGTGCGGTATCGGACTGATCGCATTCCAGGCAAGATCACCGGCTCACGCCGTTGTGGAAGGCAGTGGCGCATTCCCGTCGTTCCATCGGGCGACGGTCAGTTCGTGAGTTCCAGGAGCGTTTCATGTCGTCGTCCACCGTTACGCAAGACCCTGTCTCCGCGGTTCCGGAGCAGACCCAGCACGCGTTTGCCGAACACGTCCACAGCAAGCCCGCCCCCGGCCAGCCGATCGGCAGCACCGAAGCGGCGCACCTGATGACCTTCCTGAGCCAGACCCACTCGGCCAGGCAGCCGCAGATCCTGCTGCCGCCACAGGAACGCGACGACAGCGCCGCCTGAGCCCAGCCGCGCGCCGGCGACAGCATGTCTGCGGTGCCAGCGGCCCGGATCACGTGAATGCATCGAGCGCTGCGCGTCGCCCATGCAGCAGACACTGCACACCGTGTCATCTCGATAACGGCCTGCGCGCGTACGACTGAGTCCTTGCGACACCAGTGCGCAATCTCTGCGTCGCCGGCGCACCGTGGCGCGCGCAACCGCTGTGCGATGCCACCTGTCAACGCATGGCCAACCGGCTCCCGGTCGGGAGCCGGTCCGGGCCATCGGCACGTTTGCCCAGCGCCTACAACCCGATCAACCGCGCTCAGCGCGTCGCCGCACCCTTGCCGGTATTGAACAACTGGAACTCGCGGATATGCACCGCATCCGCACTGGACTGGATATTCAGGCGCACCCGCGAGGCGGTCACCGGCGCGAAGTGATCGATCTTCATCCGCCCGATCGCCTGCGCCTTCGCCAACGGCACCCACTTGCCGTCCTGCCAGGCTTCCACCGCGTATTTCTGCACCAGCTGGCCGTCGTTGATCCACTCCATGCTCAGCGCACTGTCGAAGGTCACCGGCTGCTTGAACTGCAGCTCCAGCACCGCGCTATGCGAACCGGCCGGCGCACTCCAGAACGTCTCGCGATCGCCGTCCACTGCCGCGTCGATGCCGTCGGTCTTCTTGATGTTGCCGGCCACCAGATTCCTGTCTGCGCCGTAGCGCGCCTGCAGCGCCTGGCCAAGCTCCTGCAGGCGTGCGACGTCGGCTTCCGGCAACAGGCCGCGCTTGTCCGGCGCGAGCCCCAGCACCAGCTGACCGCCCAGGCCGACGCTCTTTTCCCAGATCTCCACCAGCTCGTCGACACTCTTGAGCGTCTGGTCGCTGTTGGGATGCCAGAACCACTGCAGCTTGTGCAGCGGCGTATCCACTTCCACCGGGCGCCAGCGCAGGTAGCCGTGGCGATCGATCACGTTCCAGTTTTCGCCTTCGATGAAGCCGGCCTCGTTGCCCACCCAGCGCACGTCGCCGTACTCGAACAAGGCGGTATCGGCAAACACCATCGCGTTGGCCTGGTAGGTACGCAGTTCTTCCATGTACTTGTCGAAGTTGTACACGTGACCGGCGCTGCCGGCGCCGTCCAGCCACCACTCGGTGATCGGGCCGTAATGCGAGGCCAGCTCCACCAACTGCGCAGCGTAGAACTTGTCATAGGCCTTGGAATCGGCATATTTGGGCTCGTGGCGATCCCACGGCGACAGGTACACGCCAAAGCCCATGCCTTCCTTGCGCACCGCATCGCTGGTGAGCTTGACCAGGTCGCCCTTGCCGCCCATCCACGGACTGTTCTTGACCGAATAGTTGCTCTCGGCGGTGGGCCACAGCGCAAACCCGTCGTGGTGCTTGGCCACCAGGATCACGTACTTCGCACCGGCAGACTTGGCCGCGCGCGCCCACTGGCCCGGATCCACATTGGTCGGGTTGAAGGTCTTGGCGCTGACGGTCCCGTCACCCCACTCCTGGTCCAGCCAGGTGTTGGGATTGAAGTGCACGATCACGCCGAATTCCAGATCCTGCCAGGCCACCTGCTGCGGCGAGGGTTTGACCTCGGCAAAGTTCTGCGCGATGGCGGTGGGCAGGGTCAGCGCGGTCAGGCCGAGGGCGGCCAGCCAGCGTAACGGGGAGAGCGGGTGTGATGACATCGCGGGTCCTCGCAGTGGTCGGCGACCACGGCCGCCTGGGATGACCAGAGCATATGGTATTTAATAGATGATAAATAGGTATCTTTAAAATCCGCACAGGATTGGACCACGATGCATCCGTCACGTCTGTCGACCTGCCTGGTCGCAAGCCTTGCCGCCTTCGCCGTCCACGCCGAACCGCGCATGCCGCCGCCCTCGCCCATTGTGCTCAGCGAGTTCATCGCCGACCCCGCACCGACGCCACAGGCGCACGCCTCCACGCTTCTGGAAACCCGCGCCGGCACGCTGCTGGCGGCCTGGTTCGGCGGCACGCACGAGGGAGCGGCCGATGTCGGTGTCTGGCTCGCGCAGCGCGGCGTGCGGCAATGGCAACCGCCGCGACGCATCGCCGACGGCGCGCATGCCGGCGCGGATGGCACTGCGTTGCCGGCCTGGAATCCGGTGCTGTTCCAGTCCAGCGCCGGCCCGGTGCAGCTGTACTACAAGCTCGGCCCCAATCCACGGCAGTGGTGGGGCCTGCGCATTACCTCGGATGATGACGGTGCGCACTGGTCGCCACCGCAGCGCCTGCCCGACGGCATCCTCGGCCCGATCAAGAACAAGCCGGTGCAATTGCCGAACGGACGCATCCTTTCGCCCAGCAGCAGCGAAGACCGTGGCTGGCGCGCGCATCTGGAATGGAGCGACGACGACGGCGCGCATTGGCAACGCGGCATGCCGCTCAATGATCCGGCGGTGATCGGCGCGATCCAGCCCAGCGTCCTGCTGCATGCGGACGGGCGCGTGCAGGTGCTCGGGCGCAGCCAGCAGGACAAGGTGTTCAGTACGTTCTCCAACGACGGCGGCCTGCACTGGCAACCGATGCAGTTGCTGGACGTGGAGAATCCCAACGCCGGCACCGACGCGGTGATGCTGCGCGACGGCCGCGCCCTGCTGGTCTACAACCCCGGCATCGCCGGCAAGCACTGGTGGGACGGTCGCGGCACGCTTGCGGTGGCGCTATCAACCGATGGCGTGCACTGGCAACGCGCCCTCACGCTGGAACACAGCGCAAAGGACGAGTTCTCCTATCCGGCGGTGATCCAGACCCGCGATGGTCTGGTCCATATCAGCTACACCTGGAAGCGCCAACGCATCAAGCATGTCGTCCTGGATCCGACACGCCTTGGCAGCGAGGCAGATGACACGAGATCGCCGCAGTCATTGCCGGAAAGTGCGCAGTAGATCGAACGGTCGAGGGCACGGCGCCCTCATCACATACGGGACACGCCTTGAATCCGTCTGTGGAGGCTTCTCGGCGGCATCCCTCATGCTCTGCTTGCAAACAGGCACACCGACCATCTCGACTGGTCCTTGCCCGCTCACCGTCGCGGGACCCTGAGCGACATGGATGCCGCGCCGGAGCCTACAAGGACGTACTTGCGGCGTGTCCCGCGATGGTGGGCGGGCAAGGGCCCTGCAACGAAGCAGCAGATCAAACGCGTTGCGTTCGCTTCTTCCACAGTGCCCCGTCTAAGCTCAACACAGCATGCTCCTGAGCGTTGCTGCCGTTTCAACGCAAAAAAGCCTGGTTGGTCGAGGGCGCGATGCCCCTCACCACTTCCGGGACACGCCGTGAATCCGTCCGTGGAGGCTTCTCGGCGGCATCCATGCCGCCACGGGTCCAGGAACCAGCAAGGACATCGCGCCTCCTACGTTGGTCGTGCACTGATGGAACTGCACAAGCAACTCGCCGACCGCCGCTCCTGCGCTTGTCCACGCATACCGACCATTTCGACTGGTCCTTGCCCGTGCACCGTTGCGGGACCTTGAGCGGCATGGATGCCGCGCCAGAGCCTACAAGGACGTACTTGCGGCGTGTCCCGCGATGGTGGGCGGGCAAGGGCCCTGCAACGAAGCAGCAGATCAAACGCGTTGCGTTCGTTTCTTCCACAGTGCCCCGTCTGAGCTCAACACAACATGCTCCTGAGCGTTGCCGCCGTTTCAACGCAACAAAGCCTGATTGGTCGAGGACCCGGCAGCCAAACTACAGATCCCATGCTACGCCTTCACTTCACCTGGATTTGCCAGCCACAGTGTGCAAGGAGGTCCCGGATCACATGCTCCACCATCGGGACACAGCGCCTCACAGCTCCTGCAACAACCCCACAATCCGTCGCACGCGCGCCACATCGGTACGCTGGTAATCGCCACCCAGGTCGGAGATGTACGCATGCGGCGCATGCACCTGCGCCGCAACCGGCCCGCGTGAGGAGGCATGGAACTCGCGCGCGCCCGTACCGTTACGCAGCGCAAGCACGTTGCTTTCGGACACGCCCGCACCGGGCATGATGCTGATGCGGTCGCCCGCCTGCTGCACCAGCGCTGCGATGGTGTCGATCCCTTCCAGCGCGCTCGCACGCGCACCGGAGGTCAGCACGCGCTCGCACCCCAGTGCGATCGCATCTTCCAGCGCACGCGCCGGATCGGCGCTGACGTCGATCGCACGGTGGAAGGTCACACCCAGCGACCCGGCTGCGGCAATCAACACCCGCATCGTGCCCATGTCGACCTGCCCATGCGGATCCAGCGCGCCCAACACCACGCCATCGCAGCCCAGCCGCACGCACTGCTCCACATCGCGCCGCATCACCTCGACCTCCGCCGCATCGAAGACGAAGTCGCCCACGCGCGGACGGATCAACACATACAGCGGAATCTGCAACCGCTCACGCACCACCGCCAGCGTGCCGAACGACGGCGTCAGCCCGCCGCCGTCCAGGCCGCCGCAGAGCTCGACCCGCATCGCACCACCTTCCTGCGCCGCCAATGCCGAACCCACCGAATCGGCGGCCACCTCCAGCCCCGACACGCTCATGCCGCGGGCTCGGTGGTGTAGTGGCTTTCGCCGGGCACCAGCAGGTCCTGCCGCTGCGCATCGCAGACCGCATAACTGAAACCCTTCTGGATCGCGAACGCCCCCACCTCGCCGCGCTTGTTCATCGCCAGAAATCCGACCTGCAAGGTGCGGGTGAGTTCGGGCTTGCGCCGGATCAGCCGCATCACCACCTCGCGGCAGGCATCGGCCGGCGACTTGCCCTGGCGCATCATTTCCACCACCGCAAAACTGCCGACATTGCGGATCACCTCTTCGCCGACGCCGGTCGAGGTCGCGCCGCCCACCTCGTTGTCCACGTACAGGCCTGCACCGATGATCGGGCTGTCGCCGACCCGGCCGTGCATCTTCCACGCCATGCCGCTGGTGGTGCACGCGCCGGACAGGTTGCCGTGCGCATCCAGCGCCAGCATGCCGATGGTGTCGTGGTTGTCCTTGCCGCCCGGAAGCTTGGCATCACGCCAGGCGCGGTTTTCGATATTGGCTTCCGGCGAATACTTGGAGGTCTTCAACCACTCTTTCCACGCCGCTTCGGAGCTGGGCGTGAGCAGCTTGGTCTGCGGAAAGCCCTGTTCCAGCGCGAACTGCCGCGCGCCATCGCCAACCAGCATCACATGCGGGGTCTTTTCCATCACCGCGCGTGCCACCGAGATCGCGTGCACCACGTCTTCCAGCGATGCCACCGCGCCGCAATTGCCCAGATGATCCATGATGCAGGCGTCCAGCGTCACCCGCCCGTCGCGGTCCGGATAGCCGCCCAGGCCGACCGTGGGATTGCTCGGGTCCGCTTCCGGCACGCGCACGCCCGCTTCCACCGCATCCAGTGCGATACCGCCATTGCCGAGGATGTTCCAGGCTGCCTGGTTGGCGGCAATGCCGAAATCCCAGGTGGAAATCACCCGCGCCGCGCCGCGCGGCAACGCGGCAACGCGTCCGCCCGTGCCGGCACCGACGGCCGCCTGCGCACGCGCGCCCCACCCGGCCAGGCCGGAAGCGATCGCACCAAGCGTGGCGCTCTTGAGGAAGTGACGACGTTGGATCATCCGGGCGAACTCCATGCAGGAAGAAAACAGGCAGCCGCACTGCGCGGCAACAGCCTTCCATCATGCGGGAGCGCCGCGCGCGGATAAACCGCCTTGCGGCGCTGTCGGCTGCGGATCCGCGCACAACCAGCGCTGCATCGGGCCTGCTGCATGCGCGCCGCTGCCGGGCTGCCCCCACGATCAGGGGCGAAAAGACTCACCCGCCACAGGCGTCAGCGTCATCGCGCAACCTGCTGGTCAACACATGGTCGCGCCAGACGCCGTTCAATTGCAGATAACGGCGCGCATAGCCTTCGATCTGAAAGCCCAGCCGTTGCAGCACGCGCGCACTGCGCAGATTGTCGGGGACGTATTGCGCCATCACCCGGTGCAGGCCAAGCGGGCCGAACGCAAACGCGATGCCCTGCGTGGCCGCCCACTGGATCAAGCCGCGCCCCTGCTGCTGCGCATCCAGGCCGTAACCCAGATGACAGCCCTGGAAGGCACCGCGCTGGATCTGGGTGAGGCCGACCGTGCCGATCACC
This sequence comes from Xanthomonas sp. BRIP62409, assembly GCF_003992965.1. Classification (NCBI taxonomy): domain Bacteria; kingdom Pseudomonadati; phylum Pseudomonadota; class Gammaproteobacteria; order Lysobacterales; family Lysobacteraceae; genus Xanthomonas; species Xanthomonas sp. BRIP62409. The sequence goes on from NZ_QEZJ01000026.1 coordinate 130,274, forward strand.
TGCGCCTCGCGCAGCAACACCAGTTGCAATTCGCGCTCGCCGGGCACCGCGGTGCGGTAGGCGATGCTCAGCCGACGCCAGCCGTCGGTGGTGTAGAACGCCGGCGGCCGCAGCGGCATCGCAGCGGCCAGATGCGCGCGATTACGGCTGTGGTAGTCGGCCATCGCCGCCGGATCGACGACGGCCAGATCGCACAGCATCACACCGTCGGCGTGCTGGACGGGTGCGAAGACGGGAAGGCTCGTCACGGCCGCGGTCGCGCCGTGCGCGCGGCATGCGTGCTGTGTGGATCAGGCTGATGCATACAGATCACGCCCCTGCTAACGGCCGCCCACAGGCAGCAAGAGATCTCAGGCATCGGCCATGCCGGCACCCATTGCACCCAGCAACGGCGATGCCTGGCCGTTGCTGCGCCCATCCCGCCCTTCATCGCGACATCGCCGGCAAGCCGGCAGTGTCGTCGTCCAGCAACGGCGTGTTACGCGGCAAGCGCCGCCAGCACCTGCGCAAGCTGCGCTTCGATCGCGTCCAGGTTCGGCAGCAATGCGCTCTGCTCGCCCAGCAGCACGCGCATGTGCACGCCGTCGGGCAGCGCATCTTCGGACGCATCGGCCAGCAGGCCATCGCGCGGCACCGAGATCAGCTGCGGGAACGAAGCGGTGAGCAAGGCGAAGTACGGCAGCGCCGGATTGCCGCCCAAGGCCTTGAGCACGATCACTTTGTTGTTGACCGCGGTCGGCTCGTCGCCCATGCCGCTCAGACGCGCGAACGACAGCAGCGGCACCTTCCAGCCATACCAGTCGATGCGCCCGACCACCCAGCGCGGCATCTCCGCCATCGGCTCGACCGCCACCCGCGACATCACCTCGGCCACCGTGGCGTTGGGCAGCAGCACGCGCTCGCTACCGGCCTGGATCAGGACGCCGCGGATTTCGTCATTGTTGGCGTAGCTCATCGCACCTGTTCCGATCTTGAGAGGAAGCGCCCGGCTTACGCCGGCCAGCGCTGTGCCAACGCCCGCGCCAACTGCGCAGGGTCGCCGGTCAGAATGCCCTGACGCGCCAGACGTGCCGCCGCGGCCGGGTCGTAGCAGCCGTCGGCGGATTGACCCGCCAGCCAGCCGCCCTGCTCGGCCAGCGCCAGCGCTGGCTCGACCAGCGCCTCGTTGGCGCCGCTGAGCATCAGCACCGCACTGTCGGCCGGCGGCAACGCGGCCACCAGCCCGGCCGGATCGGCCTGCGCGACGAATGCCAGCGCGCCGTCATGGTGCTGCACGCCGATGTCGTCGGACAGCACATAGACCCTGCCCGGCGTAATCACCTGGCCGGCTTCGCCCAGGTCGACCGGCAACGCCGACACGCGTCCCATCTGCCGCACCAGGTTGCCGTACTGGCCGCCATCCAGGGTCATGCGCACCAGCACGGCGCGCGGAAACTCCGGCGGCAGCGCAGACAGCAGGCGACGGATCGCATCCGGGCCGCCGATGCCGGCCAGCACCAGCACCGCACCGGTGGTCGTACCGACCTGATCCAGCTCCACCAGCGACAGCCCGCCGGTCGACAGCGCGTCCATGTTCAATTCGGCGCGCGGGCGCACCACCACCGCGACCTCGTCGACCAGGCCCCAGGTGCTGGAATCGCCCAGCGTCAGGGCCGGTTTGTCGGCCGCCGCTGCGGCCTCGGACGTGCCCGCGCCACGCGCGAACAAGGCATCGCCGGGCACGCTGTCGAACGCGTGCGCGGCTGCCTGCAGATGCTGGTCCAGTTGCAGGTCCGAGTGCTGCCGCGGCGCCAGTTCCAGGCCCGGTTCGGGATGCAGCGACGGCTCGCTCTCGGTGCCTGGCGGCAATACGTCGGCATGGCCATGCAGCTTGGCGGCCAGATGGCGCACCCAGCGCTGCGCTTCCCAGCCCTCGCGGCGCACGGTCAGCTCGGCCTCGTCGAAGATCACCGTAACGCCGGGCATGTTGAAGGCCGGCTCCAGGGCTTCGAGCGCGTCTTCGATCGACGGCTCCAGCGCGACCAGCACCGCCACCGGCTCGGCATCGCGCAGCATCTGCACGTCCACCGCCGCCGGTTCGTCTTCCAGCACCACGTGGGCGCCGGCCAGGCCGAGCGCTTCACGCAGGCGCTCGCGCGCCTGCCCGGGCCGGCCCAGCAGGGCGACCGGAGTTCCCATTGCGCCATTAGTCTCGGACACGGGCGATCCCCAGCAGGTCGTACACGTTTCGCATCAGATCCAACTCCTGGTAAGGCTTGCCCAGGTAACGCTGCACGCCGATCTCGAAGGCGCGCTGGCGATGCTTCTCGCCGCTGCGCGAGGTGATCATCACGATCGGCACCGCCTTGAAGCGCGGGTCGGCCCGCATCGCGGTCGCCAGCTCGTAGCCGTCCATGCGCGGCATTTCGATGTCCAGCAGCATCAGGTCGGGCACGCGCTCCTGGAGCAGTTCCAGTGCCTCGACACCATCGCGTGCGGTGGTCACATCCAGATTGTGGCGTTCCAGCACGCGGCTGGTGACCTTGCGCATGGTCAGCGAATCGTCCACCACCATCACCAACGGCACCTGGCGCTGCGATTCGGCCGGGGTTTCCGGCGCCGGACGCGCCGGCTGGCTGAGATAGCGACGCACCAGCGGGGCCACGTCCAGGATCACCACCACGCGGCCATCGCCGGTGATGGTGGCACCGTAAATGCCCGGTACCGAGGCGATCTGCAGGCCCACCGGCTTGACCACGATTTCGCGGTTGCCCAGCACCTGGTCGATCGCCACCGCTGCACGCAGGTCGCCTGCACGCACCAGCAGCAACGGCACCTGCGCCTGGCCATCGGCACGCGCGGCGGCCTGGCCGACCAGCGAGCCGAGATCGTGCAGCACGTACTCTTCGCCGGCGTAGTGGTAGCCACCCTCGCCCGACTCGTAACGGCTGCGCGAGATGCGGCCGATACCGCTGACCGACCCCACCGGCACCGCGAAGGTGGTGTCGCCGATGCGCACGAACACCGCCTGGGTGACCGCCAGCGTCTGCGGCAGGCGCAAGGTGAAGGTCACGCCCTGGCCGCGCACCGAGTGGATGTCCACCGAGCCGCCGAGCTGACGCACTTCGTTGCGCACCACGTCCATGCCCACGCCACGGCCGGCCAGCTGGCTGACCTGCTCGGAGGTGCTGAAGCCGGAGGCGAAGATCAGCCCGTCCAGCTCGGCCTCGCTGAGCTCCTGGCCGGGTTCAATCAGGCCGCGCTGCTCGCCGCGGCGACGGATCGCCTCGCGATCCAGGCCGGCGCCGTCGTCGGCCACTTCCAGCACGATTTCCGAGCCTTCGCGGCGCAGGCGGATCGCGATGCTGCCCTCTTCCGGCTTGCCTGCGTCGCGCCGTTGCTCCGGCGCTTCCAGGCCATGCGCCACCGAGTTGCGCAGCATGTGTTCCAGCGGCGCGACCATGCGATCGAGCACGTTGCGATCCAGCTCGCCCTGGGTGCCTTCCAGCAGCAGATGCACCTGCTTGCCGGTATCGGTCGCGGCCTGGCGGACCACCCGACGCAGGCGCGGCACCAGGCCGTCGAACGGCACCATGCGCGCACGCATCAGGCCGTCCTGCAGCTCGGAGCTCACGCGCGACTGCTGTTGCAGCAGGCCGTCGTATTGACGCGACAGGTCTTCCAGAACGCCCTGCAAGCCGCCCAAGTCGGCCGCCGATTCGTTCAGCGCGCGGCTGAGCTGCTGCAGGGTGGAGAAGCGGTCCAGTTCCAGCGGATCGAAGGTGCGGTCGCCCTGGTCCTGCTCACGCTGATAGCGCGCCACGATCTGTGCTTCGGTTTCCAGATCCAGACGCCGCAGCTGGTCGCGCAGACGGGCGTTGGTGCGATCCAGTTCGCCCATGGCGCCGCGGAAGGCGCCCATCTGCTGTTCCAGCCGCGAACGGTAGATCGCCACTTCGCCGGCGTGGTTGACCAGGCGGTCGAGCAGGTCGGCACGCACGCGCACCTGCTCCTGCTGCACGCGCGGCAGGAAGTCGTCCTCGCTCTGGCCCTCGACCGGCACCGGCGCCGACAGCGGTGCCGGCTCCACCGATGCCCTGGCGATCGCGCGCACATCGGCGTCGCTGGGTTCTGCGGCATTGCGGCCACGGGTGCGGGTTTCGAAGGCGTCCACCAGGTCGGTCGGCATCGCCACGGCGCGGTGCATGCCGGTGCGGGTCAACAGCTGATGCAGGCGATCGAAGCCGCGCTCGAACAGGCGCACGTCGTCGCGGTCGATATCGGTCCGGTTGGCCGCCACTGCTTCGAGCAGCGACTCGATCGCATGGCCGAGGTCGCCGATGGCATTGATGCCGGCCATGCGCGCGCCGCCCTTGAGCGTGTGCAGGTCGCGCTGCAGTCCGTTGAGGACCTCGCGGTCTTCCGGCACTTCGCGCATGCGGGCGATCAGACCATCGCAATGGTCCAGCAGGTCGCGGCCTTCCTCGACGAAGATGTCGACCAGTTCGCCATCGAGTTGGTCGAAGTTGAGCGGGCCGGTATCGAAGGCTGCGCCCACAGCGTTGGCAGTGGTCTCGGCCGCCGCGGCGTCTTCCACCGGCGCGCTGAAGGCCACGGCTGCGGCGTCTTCGTGTTCGCGTGCGGATTCGTCGGCGGATTCGCCGGGTTCGCCTGGCTCCAGATGCTCGACGTATTCGACGTGTTCGGTTTGCCCAACGCCTTCAACTTGCTCGATGTGTTCGGAATGCTCGGCAGCATCGGTTGCGGTAGTCGCGCCGAGTGTTGCGTCTGCGTCTGCGTCTGGATGCTGCGCGTGGACCTCCGCATCGGCATCGGCTTGCGCATCCGCATCCGCATCAGCAACGAGGTCCGACTGCAGCTCCGGTGCAGTTTCCGATTGCGGATCGCCGGTCTCTTCGACCTGCTCGGCGACCTGCGCCATCTCGAAGGCCTGCACCGACGCGATGGTGCGCTCGGGTAGCGCTTCGGCAGCCTGCTGTGCCTCCGCAGCGTGCTCCGCGTCTGCGGACTGTTCTGCTTCTGCAGTCTGCTCTGCCTCTGCCGTCTGCTGCGCTGCCGCAGCGTCATCCTCTTCTGCAACGTGCTCGATTTCATCGGCATGCGCATGCGCTTGTCCGTCCACGCGCTCCTGCTCACCCGAATCGACGTGCGCTTCCGACTGCGCCGGCTCGTACGCATGCGCAGGTTCCTGCAGGTACACCGGCTCGTCCAACGGGGCGTGCTGTCCGGCAGACGCCTGCTCGCCCGACCGCGCAGTGTTTTCCACCTGCTGCTGTTCGCCAACGTGCGCGTCGGCAGCGTGCGGCAACACGGCAGCGTCGTGCTGCGCTGCCTCGTCGACAGGCAGCTGCGCGTGTTGGGCCTGCGCACCGATAGCCTCGTCGTGAGATGTGGAAACGTGGTCGTCTTGCCCGGCCGATTCGCCGTCCAGCGCCGCGGTATCCGCCGTCCAGTCTTCGTTCGTCTCCGCGTGCGTCTGATCGGCCAACGGGGCCTGCGCGTGCACCGCTTCCAATGCTTCGATGGTCTCGACAGGCGCGTCGTCGGTGGACGCTACGCCATCACCCGACCCTGCCTCGGTTTGTGCGGTGACGTTGCCGTCGTACTGATCCTGCTGGTCGTGCACGGCCGCATGCTCGCCCGGCCACTGCTGCCCGGCGTCTGCGTGCTCGGCATCGACCTGCCCGGCGTCCGGCGTGGCGAGCATCTGCGTCTCACCCAACGCGGCTTCCGCGTCGGACAGCTCGTCCACGGCCACGTGCTCGCTTGCCCCGGGTACGTCGCCTGCTGGCTCGTGCGACACCGCATCGACACCGCCGGCCTGCTGCAGTCCGGTCGCATCCCAGGCTTCGGCATCGACTACCGGCTCATCGGCCGGCGTGTCGTGCGCATCGGTGCCAAGCGACGCGGCTTCGGCGTCGTCTGTGTGCTGGTGCTGGTGCTGGTGCTGGACAGCATCGCCGTGCAACGCGTCGACGGCCTGCCCGGTGACTGCATCGGATGCGCGCGCATCCGCGGCCGCCGCCTGTGCGGCCTCGAGCGAATCGGCGCCCTGCTCCTGCTCCGGCGCAGCAACGTCAGCCGCTTGCGCCTCGTCGTGTGGTGCCGGTGCTTCCAGCGCAAGTGCCGAGGTGTCTTCGGCCTCGGCCTCGGACAGTTCGTCCACCGCAATCGCTGCGTCGGCGTCGGCGGGCGCTGCGGCATCCTGCGCCACGTCATCGGCGGCATGCACGGGCGCGCCGGTATCGGCCGCATCCGACGGCAGTGCGCTGGCGTCCAGATACGGCGACAGGTCCTGCGCACCGGTCAGCTCGACCGCCGACGCGCTGCCGACGGCCGTCTCGCCCGGCGCCTCCAGATCCTCCAGTTCGTCCAGGAACGCCTGCGGTGGCCACTGCGCTTCCGGCAGCGTCTCCACCAGCGCGCGCAGGCGCTCGGTCAACGGCGCAAACGACGGAATCAACGGCGCATCGGCGCGCAGGGCAGTCACGGTGGTGGCGATTGCCGCCGCCGTTGCGGCAATGGCGTCGATGCCCTCCTGCGACGGGGTCAGCGAGGCGGCGAGCAGACGCTTGACGTAGCTCTCCGCCGGCGTGGTCACCAGCGTGATTTCCGGCACGTCGGTCATCGCAAACGCGCCACTCATGGTGTGCACGGCGCGCAGCAATTCTTCGCTCGCCAACTGCGGCTCGGCCTGGCTGGCCTGCAGCCACGCGTTGACGGTGTCCAGATGGGTGGCGACTTCGGCTTCCAGGATCTCGCGCAGCACGCTGTCCACCGACGCCGGTGTGCCGCCGCTCGCAGCGAACATGCCCGCCGCTGCCGGAACGAAGGCAAGCTCCGCCGCCACCGGCATCGCCGGTGCGGCCACGTAATAGGCCTCTTCGCCCGCAGCCACGCGCTCGGCAACTGCCTGGATGGCCGGCAGGTCGGCGCTGATGCGGCCCTGGTCGCGCAAGGCGGCGTTGAACTGCGGCAGCACCTCGTAGGCCAGCTCGACCATCGCCACCACCGCCGGGCTGGCCGGCCGCGAATTGTCGAGCACGCGATTGAGCATGCTCTCGATCTTCCAGCTGAACTCGCCGAGCACGTGCGCACCGACCAGACGGCCACTGCCCTTCAAGGTGTGGAAGACGCGGCGGATCGGGCGCAGGTTGTCCTGGCTGTGCGGCGCGGCACGCCATACCGGCAGCAGCTGGCCAAGGTTGACCAGTTCTTCGTCGAATTCTTCCAGGAACACGTCGCGGATATCGTCGTCGATATCGCTATCGCCAAAGCCACCGAAGATGCCGGCATCGGCATCAGCACCGGCCTGGAGCGGTTCGCTCACGGCCGGCCCGGGCGTTGCCTTCGCAGCCCGGGCATCGGCATCGGGCGCCTGCGCTGCCTGCGGACGCTCCACCTCGAACTGCGCGGCGGCTGCGTCGAGCTGGGCCAGGAACGCCGTCGATGCGGCGTCCAGTTCGAACGCGCTGACCACCGCCTGCTGCACGCGCGCAGTGCCCTGCCCGGCGGCGGCGTCGGCCGGAGCCGGCTGCGGTTCGGGCACGGATTCGACGAACGGGTCGGCCGGCTCCTGCGGCGCGACGGGCGGCAACGGTGGCGGCGAGAACGCATCGTCGATGCTGGTCTGCAGGCGGCCGCTTCCGGCCTGCGCGATGAAATCCAGCGGTACCTCGGTCTGGTCGGCATCGCCCGGCAACGCGATCTGCTCGATCTGCAGCGGCGCCGGTTCGGCTACCGCCGGCGTGGCGCTGTCGTCCTGCTCCAGCGCACTCAGGTCCACGGTGTAGCTGACCTGCGCGGCATCGGCCGACATGCTGCCGTCCTGCTCGGCCGACACCGGGTCGAACACGGACGTGGCGATCGGTGCGGCCTGCTCGGTGGTTTCCAGCTGCCAGTCGCCGGGCGCCTGCGCGCCATCGTCGGACAGGTCCAGCGGTGCCACCGTAAACGGCACGTGCGCCTGGCCGGAGACGGTTTCCTCGGCGGCGACCGGGTCGAACGAGAACACCGTATCGGTGGCGGCAGCGCCGGTGTCGTGCACCACGCTGGCGGCAAACGGCGCCTCGACCACGGTTTCGTTGGCCCATTCCAGCGACGGCGTCGGTGCGGCGTCGTTGGCCGCCGCCGGGGCACCGGCTTGCTGTGCGAGCGAGGCGGCGAGCGGCTCGGCCACGCTGCCCGGCTGGTCGGCACCGACCGGCAGGTCGGACGGCTGGCCCGAGGGCAGCGGCCAGTAGCGCAGCGTCTCCAGGCTGTTGCGGGTGATGTCCAGGATCTCTTCGCGGCCGGGACGGCGCTCGCGCAGGGCTTCCAGATAGTACTCCAGGCTGGCCATCGCGTCGGCCAGGGTGTCCAGCTGGCGACCGCTGGGCACGCGCTGCTTGCCGATCAGTTCCAGGTCGACATAGCGGCGCACGCCTTCCAGATAGTCGGCCGCCTGTGGCAGTTCGAGGATGCGCAGGGCACCGCCGACTTCGCCGAGCAGATGCGGCACATCGGTCAGGCGCGCGTGGTCCCAGTTGGTCTCGATGAAGGCGACGAAATGCTCGCGCGCCGCACCGAAATTGGCGATCGCCTCCTGCGCCAGCACGTCCACCGTGCGCCGCACTTCCGACGACGTGGCGCTGTTGCTGGCTTCGTTGCCGTCGCCCACATCGGCGCCGAGGCTGGCGACCTGGTCATCCAGCGAGGCATCGACATAGAGCAGCGCGCCGGCGATGTCCAGCAGCACGCCTTCGTCCATCTGCACCTGGCCGTCGACCACGCGCGCCAGCGCATCGCGCTGCTGCACGACCACGTTGCGCGCCACGCCCAGGCCCATCATGCCCAGCGTGTCGGCGACGCTGCCCAGATCCTTGACCTGGGTCTGCAGTTCGGCGATCTCGCCGCCGGTGCGCAGGTGCAGGTCCAGCGCATCCTTGACGCGCAGCAATTCCTCCTTGACCGCGTTGCCGACGGTGTCGAGCAACTCGCGATTGCGCCCGCTCAGACTGCCGCGGGCATGATCCAGCTCGGCCTCGGTGGCGACGCCGGCCTGCGGATCGAAGGCAAACAGCACGCTCTCGCTGAGGCCCGGCTCGCCACGGGTGGCGCGGATCTCGTTGAGCAGCGGCAGCAGCACGATCGGGATATCGCGGTGACCGTTCTGCAGGCGCTCCAGGTAATCGGGCAGCAGCACGGTGCCGCGCATCAGCATGGCGCAGGCTTCGTCACGGTCGGCCACCTCGCCGACCTGCACGGCCTGGGCCAGCAGCTCCAGCTCCTCGGCCACCATCGCCGGGGCGTACAACTCGACCATGCGCAAGGTGCCCTGCACCTGGTGCAGATAGCCGGCGCAGAAGCGCATCCGACTGGTGTCGGACGGTTCTTCGGCAAAGTATTCGATCTCGTTGCGCGCCTGGCGCAAGGTTTCGTCCAGCTCCGGCTTGACCCAGCCCAGCGCGGCGTGACTCATCGCATCGCGAAGCGCACTCATTGCAGCCCCCTGCCTACGGCCGGGGTACCGCCAAGGCGGCCACCGGTCTGTTCCTGCATCGACGTCATGCGACTACGCGCCATCTGCTGATCCTTTCCCGTTCCGCGTCGTGCTCACGCCGGCAGTTTGAAGTCGGCGACCGAACGGCGCAGATCGGCAGCGAGCTGAGCCAGGTTGCCGATCGACTCGGCCGTCTGCTCCGCACCCTGCGACGTCTGGCTGGTGATCTGACGGATCACGCCCATGGTCTGTGTGATGTCCGTCGCTGCGGCCGACTGCTGGTGCGCGGCGATGGAGATGTTCTTGATCAGGTTGTTCAAGGCATTGGACACGCGCTCGATTTCGGTCAGCGCGGTGCCGGCGTCTTCGGCCAGGCGTGCACCGGATACCACTTCGGAGGTGGTCTGCTCCATCGAGCTGACCGCCTCGTTGGTATCGGCCTGAATGGTCTGCACCAGGCCTTCGATCCGCCGGGTCGCACCGGAGGTGCGTTCGGCCAGGCGCTGCACTTCGTCGGCCACCACCGCGAAACCGCGGCCGGCCTCGCCCGCCGAGGCGGCCTGCACCGCGGCGTTGAGCGCCAGAATGTTGGTCTGCTCGGAAATGTCGTTGATCAGTTCCACGATCGAGCCGATCTCCTGCGAGGATTCGCCCAGGCGCTTGATGCGCTTGGAGGTTTCCTGGATCTGGTCGCGGATCTGGTCCATGCCCTGGATCGTCTCGCGCACCACCCCGGCACCCTCGGCGGCGATCACCACCGAGCGCTGCGCCACTTCGGCCGACTCGGTGGAGTTGCGCGAGACCTGTTCGATGCTGGCGGCGATTTCGCTGATGCGCTCGGAGGCGGTGGTGATCTGGTTGGCCTGCTGTCCCGCCGCGTCGGCCAGCTGCATCGCCGTGGCCTGGGTTTCCTGCGTCGACACGGCGACCTTGGCCGAGGTGTCGTTGATGGTGGTCACCAGGTGGCGCAACTCGTCCACGGCGTAGTTGATGGCGTCTGCAATCGCGCCGGTCATGTCCTCGGTCACCGAGGCCTTGACCGTCAGGTCGCCCTCACCGAGCGAGCTGATTTCGTCCAGCAGCCGCATGATCGCCTGCTGGTTGCGGCTGTTGAATTCCACCTGCGCCTGGTAACGCACGTCCTGCTCGCGCGAGCGCACCCGCACCGAGCTCCAGACGAAACCGATGATGGCCAGCAACGCCAGCAGGCCGGACACCACGCCCAGCCAGAAGTTCGGAAACAGGCGCGTGTCGCGCACCGAGCCGAATGCCGAGAACGCATCGAACAGCTTCTTGCTGTCGTCCAGCATCCTGTTCGAACCGGCGGTCAGCGCAGCGGCCGAGGACTGCGCGGCAAACAGGTTGCGCGAGCTGGCCAGGATGGCGTCGACGTCCTTTTTCATCGTCGCCCACTGCGCCTGCGACTGCTCCAGCGCCGACAGCGCGGCCGGGTTGCGCACCGCGGCGATGCCCAGCTCGTCGTTGCCTGCGCGCAGGCCTTCGAGCATCTGCGTGAACACCACCGCGTCGCGCGCCAGCGCATCGCCGGAGGCGGCGGCATTGGCGCCACCGGCGCGCATTTCGGTCACCCGGCGCGCCATGGTGCCGGCGACCACGACCTGCTGCAGCGTGTTGTAGATCTGCGCTGCGGGCGCGCCGCTGACCGTCATCGCGCGCACCACTTCGTTCAACTGCGCCTGCAACTGCGGCACGCTGCCGGAGAAGCGTTCGGCGTTGCCGGACAGGCCGAGCACCGCCGGTTCGCTGGCGATGATCTGGTCGGCGTTCTTGCTCAGCGGCACCCAGGTCGCCTTGAGCTGGGCCATCGCGCTGGCGACCGAGCCTTCCTTGCCGTAGCGGCCATCCAGTTCGCTGACCGTGCTGTCGATGCGGCCCTTGGTCTCCTTGAACGCGGCAAACGCCTTCGGGTCGCCGGACACCGCTTCGCGGCCCTGGTTGGCCAGTTGCTGCGACAGCACCTGCAGATCGGCCGCACCGGTACCGGCACCGGCCAGGCGACTGCCCTGCCAGGTGGCGACACCGGTATTGGCGCCGAACACGATCATCGACAACACCAGCAAACCAAGCCAGAAGCTGGTGCTGACGCTGCCGAGCTTGTTGGTCTTGCGGGCGTCCGGGGCGGTACTCATGGTTCGACCTCGATCTGTATGACGTGGCGGGGCCGCGGCTTAGGCCGCGGCCTGCCGGAATTCAGGGGTGCGCGACAGCAACGCCAGGGAGAACACACCCCAGTCCTGCGTCTCGTTGCGGAAGGCACGGTCGATGAAGTGGGCGTAGCGGCCTTGTGCCAGCTCGCCGGGTTCGACCGCCTGGGCCTGCTCGAAGCTGCGCTGGCCGTACAGCTCGTCGATGGTCAGCGCGACGTCGCCGCCGCTCTGGCGCATGATCAGCACGCGCTGGCCTTCCTGCAGCACCGTCCGCCGGCCCTCCAGGAACTGCTTCAGATCGATCACCGGGAACAGGTTGCCGCGCAGGTTGCCCACGCCCAGCAGCCAGGGCTGGGCGCCCGGCACCGGCGTGACCGGCGGCATCGGCACGATTTCCGCCACTTCACGGAAATCCGATACCAGCCGCCGGGTACCGACGCGATAACCGACGCCGCGCCAGATATCGGCCGAGAACTGGCGTTCCGGCAGCGGCGTGGCGTGCGCAAGGCTACGACGCTCGTAGTCTTCGAGAATGTCGAATGGAGAACGCATCAACGCACCAGTTGTTTGATGCGGGCGATCAGGTCGTCTTCGCGCGGCGGCTTGACGATGTAGTCGCTGGCACCTTGTCGCAACCCCCAGGCCTTGTCGGTTTCCATGCCCTTGGTGCTGACCAGCAGCACCGGGATGTCCTTGGTGGCCTGGTCGCGCGCCAATGCACGCGTTGCCTGGAAGCCACTCATGCCGGGCAGCACCACGTCCATCAGCACCAGATCGGGCGCCTGGCTGCGAATCAGCGCAAGTCCCTCCTCGGCATTGTCGGTGGCGACGACCGTATGGCCTGCTTTTTCCAGCCATTGACTGAAGACTGCCCTGTCGGTGGGCGAGTCCTCGATCAATATAATTCGAGCCATGTTGCCTTTCCCCCTGGTCAGGCGTGGACGTACGTGCGAATCGCGCTCAGTAGTTCTTCACGTGTGAACGGCTTGGTCAGATATTGCTCGGAGCCGACGATGCGGCCGCGTGCCTTGTCGAACAGGCCGTCCTTGGACGACAGCATGATCACCGGCGTCGACTTGAAGAGCTGGTTGCCCTTGATCAACGCGCACGTCTGGTACCCATCCAGGCGCGGCATCATGATGTCGACAAAAATGATCTGAGGTTGCTGGTCGGCAATCTTGGCCAGTGCCTCGAAACCATCGGTCGCCGTCACTACTTCACAGCCTTCCCGCTTCAGCAGCGTTTCGGCGGTGCGGCGAATGGTCTTCGAATCATCGATCACCATCACCTTCAGTCCTGCGAGTTCCCCACCCGCAGCCATGTTTTCAGTCATGCAAATATCCCCGGACGCGCGACGCTTCTTCCCTTCCGGCGTCGCTGCGAAACGACATGTATATCCCAAGACCCGCATTGACTGTCAAGGGTGCGTTGCCGGGGGCCCGCCAGGCGGACGTTCCGACTGTGGACGGCTGCGGGTCGGCCGGCAAGTCGCGCATCCACGACCGGCCGGGCGCGCCATCGCCCACCGCTTGAAGTTACCATCGGCAGCCTGTTCTAAAGGTTTAGCTGCCCATGTCGCTCGACGTCGTCGTGGTGATGGATCCCATCGCCTCCATCAAGATCGCCAAAGACACCACCTTCGCCATGTTGCTGGAAGCGCAGCGGCGTGGTCACCGCCTGCAGTATGTGCGCCCCGGCGGACTCAGCTTGCGCGAGGGACGCGCGGTGGCGCAGGTCGCGCCGCTGAGCGTGCGCGAGGACACGACCGGCTGGTTCACCCTGGGCGAGTTCGCCGAGCTGGCATTCGGTCCCGGCCAGGTGGTGCTGATGCGCAAGGACCCGCCGGTGGATGCGGAGTTCATCTACGACACCCAGGTACTGAGCGTGGCCCAGCGCGCCGGCGCGCAGGTGGTCAACGACCCGCAGGGCCTGCGCGACTACAACGAGAAGCTGGCCGCGCTGCTGTTTCCGCAGTGCTGCCCGCCGACCCTGGTCAGCCGCGATGCGGCGGCACTGAAGGCCTTCGTGCTCGAACACGGCCAGGCCGTGCTCAAGCCGCTGGACGGCATGGGCGGGCGCTCGATCTTCCGTAGCGGCACCGGCGACCCCAATCTCAACGTGATCCTGGAAACGCTGACCGACGGCAATCGCAAGCTGACCCTGGCGCAGCGCTTCATCCCCGACATCACCGCCGGCGACAAGCGCATCCTGCTGGTCGATGGCGAGCCGGTGGACTACTGCCTGGCCCGCATTCCGCAAGGCGACGAATTCCGCGGCAACCTGGCCGCCGGCGGGCGCGGCGAAGGCCGGCCGCTGTCCGAGCGCGACCGCTGGATCGCCGCGCAGGTGGGCCCGGAAATGCGCCGCCGCGGCATGCGCTTCGTCGGCCTGGACGTGATCGGCGATTACCTGACCGAGGTCAACGTCACCAGCCCCACCTGCGTGCGCGAGCTGGATGCGCAGTTCGGCCTGAACATCGCCGGGCTGCTGTTCGACGCGATCGAGGCCGGCGCGGCGCAATGAGCGCGGCCGCGGCACAGCCGGCTGCCGTGGACGAGCGTCGCCGGCTGACCGCGACGCTGGTGATCTCGCTGCTGCTGCACGGCGCGCTGATCCTGGGCGTGGGGTTTGCGGTCAGCGAAGACGCACCATTGGTGCCGACGCTGGATGTGATCTTCAGCCAGACCAGCACCCCGCTGACGCCCAGGCAGGCCGATTTCCTGGCCCAGGCCAACCAGCAGGGCGGCGGCGACCACGCTACCGCGCAACGCCCGCGCGACAGCCAGCCCGGGGTGGTGCCGCAGGACCGCAGCGGGCTGGCACCGCAGGCGCAGCGTGCGACCACGGTGCAGGCGCCGGACCCGACCCAGACCCGCGTGGTCACCAGTCGCCGCGGCGAGCAGACCGTGCCCACCGCGCAGCCGAACCCGCAGACCGACCCGCTCTCGCCCACCGATGCGCAACGCGTGCAACGCGACGCGGAAATGGCCCGGCTCGCCGCCGAGGTGCATCTGCGCTCGGAGCAATACGCCAAGCGCCCCAACCGCAAGTTCGTCTCGGCCAGTACCCGCGAATACGCCTACGCCAACTACCTGCGTGCCTGGGTGGATCGCGCCGAGCGCGTCGGCAACCTCAACTACCCGGACGAGGCGCGTCGGCGCCGGCTCGGCGGCAAGGTGGTGATCAGCGTGGGCGTGCGCCGCGACGGCAGCGTGGAAAGCAGCCGCGTGCTGATCTCCAGCGGCACCCCGACCCTGGATGCGGCAGCGCTGCGGGTGGTGCAGCTGGCACAGCCGTTCCCGCCGTTGCCCAGGACCAAGGACGACGTGGATATCCTGCAGGTCACCCGCACCTGGCTGTTCCTGCCTGGCGGCGAGCTGCACGACGATCGTTGAGCTGTCGCGCGTCCGATCAGGACGCGTCCTTCTGCGGCATGCCTGCCCGGCCGACGGCGTTGGCGCGTGCGGTGCGTGCGGCCTCAGGTGACCTGCGCCGCTGCGTAGAGCTGATCGGCCAGGTCGATGATGGCGTCGGCATCCTGCACGCGCGCGCGCCAGGCGGCGGGAATTGCCTCGATGCCATGGAACGCACCGGCCAGCTGACCGCAGATGGCCGCGGTGGTGTCGGCATCGTCGCCCAGGTTGGCCGCACGCAGCACCGCATCGGCGAACGTGTCGGTGGTGGCGAAGCACCAGAGCGCCGCCGACAGCGCATCGACCACGTAGCCGGTGCCGCGGATCCCGGCGGCGGGAACCGCCCGATGGTCGCGCACCGACAACGCACGCAGCGCCGGTGTCGACAGCCCTTCGCAGCGGGCCTGCAACACCTGCTGGCGTTGGCTGCCGAGCAGTGCGGCACGCAACTGGAAGGCGAACAGCCGGCAGGCATCCAGCGCTTCGTCAGCGGCATGCGTGGTGCGCGAGCTGTCGGCGGCGCGCTCGCCCAGCTCGGCGGGGCGGTGCGCGTAATACATCGCCACCGGCGCCAGCCGCATCAGCGAGCCATTGCCGGCCGAGCGCGGATCGGTGCTGCCGCTGAAGGCCGGCCCGCCATCGAGATAGCGCTCCAGCGCCTGCCGCACGGTCGCGCCGATATCAAAGCAGGCGCCGGTACTGCTGAGGTAACCGTGCTGGTACCAGTTGCAATAGCGGTTCATCTGGTCGGCGGCGTCGAAGCCTTGCCGATACAGCAGGCTGTGCGCCAGGCACAGGGCCATCGAGGTGTCGTCGGTCCACTGCCCGGCGCGCAGTGCGAACGGGCCGCCGCCGCGCATGTCGTCGATCGGCGTGAAGCTGCCGGGCGCGCAGAATTCCAGCGTGGTGCCGAGCGCATCGCCCACCGCCAGGCCCAGCAGGCAACCGCGGAAACGTGCACGCTGCAACGCGTCGGTCATGGCGCGGCGCCAGCGACCTTGGCTGCGCGGGCGGCCTGCTGCTCGATCAGGGTCAGCGCCACGTTGTCGCGCAGATAGGCCGGTTCCACCCGCTCCGGCGCCACGCCTTCGCCGCGCAGCAGCGCCGGCACGGCCAGCGTGAGCAGGTCGGCCGCATGCGGCAACGCGGCGGCATCGATGCTGGTCAACTGCATTGCGAACCGCTGTTGCAGCACTGCATCGGCAGCGGCGAACCCGCTGCCGACACCGGCAAAGCGCTGCAGCGTGTCCGGCACGACACAGGCCTGCGGTGCGCACACCACTTCCGCTGCCAGCTCCTGCAGTGTGTCGCCATCGCGCGCGAAGACGCCGGCATACACCTCGCCCATGCGCGCATCGATGCAGGCCAGCACCTGCCTCGCCTCGGCGGGCGCGCGCAAGGCCAGCACCTGCAGCGTGGACACCGCCAGCACCGGCACGTCCAGGCCCAGCGCGATGCCTTGCGCGATGCCGATGGCCAGGCGCACGCCGGTGAACGCGCCCGGGCCACGGCCGACCGCGATCGCATCGAGCTGGCGGCGCGTGATCCCGGCCTCGGCGAGCAGGTGTTCGGCCCACGGCAGCGCCAGTTCGGCATGCCGACGCGGCGCCAGTTCGAAGCGTTCGAGCACGCGGCCGTCGATGTGCAGCGCGACGGAACAGGCTTCGGTGGAGGTCTCGAACGCGAGGACTTTCATGGCAGGACCGCAGGCAGGAAGGGGACGCTCAGGCGTCGCCGAACGGCAGCGCGAGCACGCCATTGTCGCCCACCGGCTCGGCGACGCCAAAGAACGCGCGCACATCGCCGATCTCGCGGGTGCGCGCAAACGGCGGCAGCGACGTCATGAAGGTGCGGCCGTAGCCCTTGTTCACCAGCCGTGGGTCGCACAGCACCAGCACGCCGCGATCGGTCTCGCTGCGGATCAGCCGGCCCACGCCCTGCTTGAGCGCGATCACCGCCTGCGGCAGCTGTTCGTCGCGGAACGGGTTGCCGCCGTCGCGGCGGATCGCATCCAGGCGCGCTTCGAACACCGGGTCGTCGGGCGCGGCGAACGGCAGCTTGTCGATCACCACCACGCTCAGGGCATCGCCAACCACATCCACGCCCTCGCGGAAGCTGGCCGACCCCA
This sequence comes from Xanthomonas sp. BRIP62409, assembly GCF_003992965.1. Taxonomy (NCBI): domain Bacteria; kingdom Pseudomonadati; phylum Pseudomonadota; class Gammaproteobacteria; order Lysobacterales; family Lysobacteraceae; genus Xanthomonas; species Xanthomonas sp. BRIP62409. The sequence goes on from NZ_QEZJ01000026.1 coordinate 147,464, forward strand.
GCAGCACGCCGTTGCCGGACGTGCGGAAACGCTGCAGCAAGGTGGCACGCGGCGCTTCGCCCTGCACGAACAGTGGCCACGGTGCACCGCGCAGGGCTTCGGCCGCTTCGCGCAGCGCGCGGTGCGAGGCGAACAACAGGAAGGCGCGGCCGTTGGAGGCCTCCAGCACCGGCGTCAGCGCCGCGATCAGCGCGGTGCCGAATCCACGTGCGGCAGGATCGGGCAGGTTCGGCGGCAGATAGCACAGCGCCTGGCGCGCCCAGTCGAAGGGACTGGGCTGCAACAGGGTCGCCGGATCGCTCAGGCCCAGGCGCTGCGCGATGTGGTCGAACTCGCCGCCCACCGCCAGCGTGGCCGAGGTGAACACCCAGGCCGCATGAGATTTCTCGCGGTGCTCGCGCAGCGGGCCGGACACGTCCAGCGGCGTGCGCTGGCAGCGGAACCCGCGCGGGCTGAGCTCGTACCACAGCACGTCGTTGTCGACGGTGTCCGGCAGCTCCTGGTCGAAATCCGGCACCGGCGCGTCCTCGCCCAGCCACCGCGACAGCCGTGCCAGCGCTTCCTGCGCGCGCGCAGAACAGCCATCGAAGCCGGGCGAGGCCTCGCGTAGCGGCAGCAAGGCCTCGCCCAGGCGCGCCAGCGACGACAGCACCGCATCGAAGCCTTCGCGTACCTGCGGCCTGGCCAGCGCGCGCCATTGCGTGCCGCGCGCTGGCAGGCCTTCCATGCCCGCACGCAGGCCGCGCAGGGCCTCGTCCAGGGCCAGGATCGGTTCCTGCAGGCTGGCCTGCGCACCGGCGACCAGGCGCGCTTCGACCATGCAATCGCGCGCCAGCTCCTGCCACGGCCGCATGCCGAAACTTTCGCCGAAGAAGTTCGCCGCCAGTTCCGGCAGCTGGTGCGCCTCGTCGATGACGAAGGCCTGCGCGCCGGGCAGGATCTCGCCGAAGCCTTCCTGCTTGAGCGCCAGATCGGCCAGCAGCAGATGGTGGTTGACCACCACCAGATCGGCCGCCTGCGCGCGCTGGCGCGCCTGCACCACGAAGCATTCGCCGTAGAACGGGCATTCGGTGCCCAGGCAGTTGTCGACGGTGGAGGTCACCAGCGGCAGCAGCGGCGAGTCGTCCGGCAAGGCTTCCAGCTCGGCCATGTCGCCGAACTGGGTGCGCCCGCTCCAGGCCACGATGCGCTGGAACTGCGAGACCTGCTCGGGCGTGGCAAAGCGCGGTTCGCCACGCGCCTGCTGGGTGCGGTACTTGCACAGGTAGTTCGCGCGGCCCTTCAGCAGCGCGCTGCGCAGGCCGATGCCGAGCGCGGCGCGCACGCGTGGCAGGTCGCGATGGAACAACTGGTCCTGCAGCGCGCGCGTGCCGGTCGACACGATGGTCTTCAGCCCCGACAGCAGCGCCGGCACCAGATAGGCGTAGGTCTTGCCGGTGCCGGTGCCGGCCTCGGCCAACAGCACATCGCGCGCCTCGAAGGCCTCGGCAATGGCGCCGGTCAGGCGCAGCTGCGCGGCACGCGGTGCGAACGCATCGAGCTGACGCGCAAGCGCCCCGCCCTCGCTGAGCGCCTCGATGCTGGCAGTGGCAAGTTGGGACATGGGACCAAAAGCTGGGGCAAGCGCGACAGCCTAGCGCGTGCGCGGTGATGCCGGGTGGGTTGCGCCTGCGGGCCAGCGACGGCAACCGCCCCCCGCAGCTGGCATATGCCGCATGCCGCACTGCACGGCGCCGCTGGCGGCGTGCGGGCGACAATGGCGGCGGGCGGGCGACGATGGCGCGTCGCACGGCTGCGCGCGCGACACCGGCTGCAGCACACGCCGCCGCGCTCGCCTTGCGGCAAGCGCAACCGGCATCGCTGCGTGCTTAGTAGCGCTTCACGCCTGGCACCGTGCAGCCGGCAATCTGCGACTTGGCCGAGGCGGCGTTTTCCTTCTCGCCGCGCGCAAGCCGCGACTGTTCGATGGTGGCCCAATGCCGGCGGCACAGCGGCCCGGTCTTGGAGCCCAGCTCAATGGCCTGTTTGGCGAAACGCTCGGCGGCGGGCCAGTCGGCCTGCAGCACCGCCACTTCGGCACGCTCCTGCAGGATGGCGGGATCGCCGGAAACCAGGCCCACGGCCTGATCCAGCGACGCCGCCGCGCCGGCCAGGTCGCCGGCCTGGCGCTTGCTCTTGGCGGTCTCGCGCAGGTCGTCCACCTGCGGGTCGCGCAATGGCTGTACCGACAGCTCGGTATCGTCGACGCCGGCCTCGCGTTCGATCAGCAGCAGCCGCTGTGTCGGCGTGGTCGGGTCGACCGGGGCCGGCGGTGGCGCAGACGGCGCGCTGACGCAGGCGGTGAGTGCGGCAGACACGCCAGCGAGGGCAAGCAAACGGTGCAGTCGGTTCATCGGGTCACTCCAGTCAACGTGCAGGTGCAGCCGCGGCGGGTGCCGGCGCGGGGTCTTCCGGCTTCTTTTCCAGACCGAAGAAGCGACGCCAGCCACCACCGCTGGATTGCTCGGCCGGCGCGGATGCATCGCCGGGCACGCCTTCGATCGACGGTGCATTGCCGGCACAGGGGGCGTAGGCCGGCGTGAAGCCGACCACGAACGGGAACTGGCGCGCGCCCGGGCAGCCGGCATCGGTCACGCCGGTACCGGCCGCGTCCACCCACTGCCAGTCCAGGCCCTTGCCACTGACCTTCAACGGCGCACTCGGCAGCCGCGCGAAGATGCTCGACCACACCCGCATCGCGCCGGTGGCACCGTACAGGCCGGTCTGCTCGTTCTGGTCATTGCCCATCCAGATCACCGCCAGGTGGTCGCCGGTGTAGCCGGCGTACCAGCTGTCGCGGCCGTCGTTGGAGGTACCGGTCTTGCCGGCCGGCGACAACCGGCCCAGGCCATCGCCCAGCAACTGCCGCGCAGTGCCGCCGCTGACCACCTGCTGCAGGGCGATGCTGATCAGGTTGGCCGCCACCGAATCGCCCTCCTGCGCCGGCGCCGGGGTCTTGTCGTAGCGCTTGAGCAGCTTGCCCTGCGGATCGAGCACGCCGCGCACCGCATGCAGCGGCTGGATCTCGCCACCGGCAGCCAGGAACTGATACAGCTGCGCCATGCCGTACGGGCTCTGGTCGGTGGCACCAAGGATCAGCGAGGGATTGGTGTCGGCCTTGATGCCGGCCAGGACCTGGATCAGCTGCGCGATGCGCTCCGGGCCGACCTGCATGCCCACGCGCACCGTGGCCTGGTTGTAGGAATGCGCCAGCGCATCGATCAGCCGCACCGTGCCGTGACTGCGGTTGTCGGAATTGCCCGGCGACCAGGTCTTGCCGCGGCTGAGCTGCACCGTCACCGGTGCATCGTCGACCCAGCTGGACAGCGCCCAGCGGTCCGGCGAGGCCAGCGCCAGCAGGTAGACGAACGGCTTGAGCAGCGAGCCGACCTGCCGCTGCGCTTCGACCGCGCGGTTGAAGCCCGGCTTGGCCACGTCGCGGCTGCCGACCACCGCCAGCACGTCGCCGTTATGCACGTCGGTCAGCACCAGGCCGGCCTGCAGCGGTGGGCGCTTCTTGTTGTCCAGCCGCTTGATGGTGCCGGTCACCGCGCCTTCGGCATAGGCCTGTGCGGACGGCGACATGCCGGTGAGCACGCTCATGCCGGCGCCCTGCAGCACGCCTTCCGGGTAGTCGTGCGCCAGCTGGCGCCGCACCAGGTCCACATAGGCCGGGAAGCGGTTGGCCGCGACCAGGCCCGGCTCGGTGGGCACGCCCAGCGGTGCGGCCAGCGCGCGCTTGTATTCGGCCGCATCGATCAGGTTGTTTTCGTGCAGCTTGCCCAGCACGAAATTGCGCCGATCCAGCGCGCGCTCCGGGTTGCGCCGCGGGTCGTAGTAGGACGGCCCCTTGACCAGCCCGATCAGCAAGGCGATCTGCTCGGTGGTCATCGAATTGAGCTCGCGGCCGAACCACAGCTCCGCGCCCGAGGACACGCCATGGATCGCCTGCCCGCCGCGCTGACCGAGATACACCTGGTTGAGATAGGCCTCCAGGATGGTGCGCTTGTCGTAACGCGCCTCCATGATCACTGCGTAGAGAATTTCGTTGAACTTGCGGGTGACGGTCTGTTCCTTGCCGATGCCGAGCAGGCCGCTGCGCGCCAGCTGCTGGGTCAGGGTGCTGGCGCCCTGGCGAACCTGGCCGCCGGAGCGCGCCATGATCCAGGCCGCACGCACCATGCCGCTGAGATCGATGCCGTGGTGGCTGTTGAAGTCGCGATCCTCGACCGCCTGCAGGCCGGTGACCAGCAGCTCGGGCACTTCTTCCATGCGCACCAGGCGGCGCTCTTCCTGCTTCTGCCCGTACAGCGTGGCGATGCGCGCCGGGTCCAGCCGCGCACTCTTGAGCGCCTTGCGGTCGCTGGCGTCACGCAGGCTGGCCACGCGCCCGCCGGAGAGGCTGACTTCCACCCGCCGCGCAGGCACGCGCCCATCCACATCGATATAGCCGCGGCTGGCGATGGTGAAGCGGCTGCCGTCCTGCTGGTAGGTGCCGGCCAGCTTGGCTTGCCCGTCGTCACGGTACGAGGCGGCGTCTAGCTCGGTCTTCAACGTGGCCGCATCCAGCGCATTGCCCGGTGCCAGCACCAACGGCCGCCCGTACACGCGGGTCGGGATCTGCCAACGCAGCTCGCCAAACCGCTGGGTGACCTGCTTGTTCAGATACACCGTGTAGGGAATCAGAAAACCGAGCGCCAGCGCGAATGCCGCAAAGGCCCAGACAATCAGCCTGCGTTGCCAGCGGGAACCTTGCTCGGTGGAGTCGTCCTCGAAATCGTCGGGAGCGTCGTTGTCGTGGCGTCGGGGCACAGGAATGCGAGAATGTAGAGTCCGGCGAGTCTAGCGCAGCGCTGTCGTGGTTGTGGCCGGCCGGCCCCTCTGACTTAAGAGCGGCTAACAAAACGGCCACGCTCACCGTCAGCGGGCACGGACCGTCTCCGGCATCTGCGGGTACCCTGCGTCCCCTGCGCTTGCCTTGCGCCGTCCTCGCTGCCTGACGACTGCTCGCCGGGTTTTCTTCGTCACGCCACGTCTGGAGTTCCAACGGAATGTCGATGTCACTGGCCGATGCACGCTATCTGTTCAATCGCGTGCTTGGGCTGATTCACCGCAGCGTGGCGAGCATGCGCACACGCGGCTGGCGCGCCACCTGGCAGCGCATTCGCGTGCATACGCAGGCACCACCGGTGGCGCTCGGCACGCCGTTGTGGTTGCCGGAGGCCGCACCGTTTGCCGCGTTTGCGGTTCCGCACAGCGACACCCCGCGCGTGACGCTGGTGATTCCGGTCTACAACCACATCGCGCACACGCTGGCGTGCCTGCGCGCACTGGCGGCACATCCGCCGCTGCTGGAGGTGGAGATCATCGTCGTGGACGACGGCAGCAGCGACGCCACGCAGGCGCAGCTGCCGCAGGTGCAAGGGCTGCACTACCACCGGCGCGTCAGCAATGGCGGCTTCATCGCCGCCTGCAACGACGGCATCGCCCTGGCGCGCGGCGACTACGTGGTGCTGCTCAACAACGACACCATCCCGCAACCCGGCTGGTTGGATAGGCTGATCGACACATTTGCCCAGCACCCCGGCGCCGGGCTGGTCGGCGCGCAACTGGTGTACCCGGATGGACGCCTGCAGGAATCCGGCGGCGTGGTGTTCGCCGACGGCAGCGCCTGGAGTTACGGCCGTTTCGAATCGGCCGACGACCCGCGCCATGCCTATGTGCGTGCGATGGACTACTGCTCCGGCGCGGCGATCGCGCTGCCACGCGCGCTGTTGCAGACGCTGGGTGGGCTGGATCGCCGCTACATGCCGGCGTACTACGAAGACACCGATCTGGCGTTTGCGGTGCGTGCCGCCGGCTACCGGGTGCTGGTGCAGCCGGCCAGCGTGGTGGTGCATGACGAGGGCACCAGCAATGGCACCGACACCCGCACCGGGGTGAAGGCGTACCAAGTGCGCAACCAAGGCGTGTTCGCCGACAAGTGGCAGCAGGCGCTGGCAATGCAGTTGCCGGTCGGCACGGTCCCCGGGCCTGCGCTGCTGCATCGTGGCCAACGCCAGGTGCTGATCCTGGACGAATGCGTGCCGCAACCGGACCGCGACTCGGGCTCGTTGCGGCAGTTCAATCTGATCCGCCTGCTATGCGAAGAAGGCGCGCACGTGGTGTTCGTGCCGACCCGCCGCGAACACGCCGGACGGCACACGCAGGCGCTGCAGCAACTGGGCGTGGAAGTCTGGTACGCGCCGTTCCTGGACGGCATCGGCAGCTGGCTGCGCACGCACGGCCCGCGGTTTGCGGTGGTGCTGCTGGTGCGTCACCACGTTGCGCATGCCTGCCTGCCGCTGCTCAGGCAATACGCCCCGCAGGCGCGCACCCTGTTCGACACCGTCGACCTGCATTACCTGCGCGAGCGCCGCGGCGCCGAGCTGGCCGGCGATGCCAACCTGTTGCGCGCGGCCGAACGCACCCGCCTGCGCGAGCTGGAGATCATGGCCGCCACCGATGTCACGCTGCTGGTCTCGGCAGCCGAGCAGGCGCAGCTGCAGGCGGACGCACCGCAGATCCGCACCGCCCTGCTCTCCAACCTGCATGAGGTGGCCGGCAGCGGCCGCCGCTTCGAGCAACGCCACGACCTGGTGTTCGTCGGCGGCTTCCGGCATTCCCCGAACGTGGATGCGGTGCAGTGGTTCATCAGCGCGATCTTTCCGCAGGTGCGCGCGCACCTGCCGGAGGTGATCTTCCATTGCATCGGCGCGGACATGCCGGAGGCATTGAGACTGCTGGCCGACGAATGCCCCGGCGTGCAATTGCACGGGCATGTGCCGGATCTGCTGCCATTCATGGAGACCGCACGCATTGCGGTGGCGCCGTTGCGCTTCGGCGCGGGCGTCAAGGGCAAGATCAATCTGAGCATGGCGCATGGGCAGCCGGTGGTCGGCACGACCTGCGCGGTGGAAGGCATGCATCTGCGCGACGGCCAGGACGTCTGCGTGGCCGACGACGCCGACGCGTTCGCCGATGCAATCGTGCGCCTGTATCGCGATGCGGCGCTGTGGCAGCGCCTGGCCGACAACGGCTTGCATAACGTGGCCCGGCATTTTTCGCTGGATGCGGCACGCAGCACGGTGCGCGAGCTGTTTATTGCCGGGTGAGTGCCCGCCGGGGGTTCGGGCAGCGCGTGCAGGGCGCCGCCGCAGGCGGCCGCGGCGTCAGCGTTGCTCCGCCACCGCCTTGACCCGGCGTGTGAACTCGGCCAATTCCGGCAGCTCCGGATCCAGCTGGTGCGCCTCGTCCTGCGCGCGCCGCGCGAAGGCAGCATCCTCCTGTCCCAGGCGTTCGCTGCCCACCGCGATCCAGCGCTGCGCTAGCCGGCGACGCGCGCCGGCCAGCGCATCGTCACCGGGCATCAGCGCCTGCCAGGCATCCAGACAGCCGCGCGCGGCACGCAGGCGGTTGTTGCGCAGCTCGTCCTCGAAGCAGCGCTGACTGGCAGGCACCACGCGTGCGGCGGCCTGCAGCACGCGTGGATCGCGCGGTGCCAGCGCCTGCGCCGCACGCACCGCGTCGTAGGCACTGGCGCCGGGAGGCGTCATCCATTGCTGTCGCGCTTCGGCATCCGTGACCCGCTGCAGCAGCGCGCGCAGGCGGCGCTCGCGGGTACCGCGCGACAGCCCGGTTTCCGGGCTGCGCTGTGCATCGCGTGCACGCGCGATGGCCTGCTCGGCCTGGGCGATCGACGCAGCGCCTGGCAGCAAGGCTTTCGCTTCCTGCAGCGACTTCAGCGCCGCGTCGAACTGGAAGTCCGCCGCCTGCCGGCCGGCTTGCGCGGCATATTCGCCGGCCACCCGCTCAAGCCCACGCCGGGCGGCCGCATCCTCCGGCTCGGCCGCCAGCACTGCGTTGAAATCGCGTGCGGCCGGTGCCAGGCGACCACGCCGCAACAGGCCCTCGGCGCGCTGACGGCGCTGTTCCAGCACGCGGTGGTAGTGGCCCTCGGTCAGCGGGACATCGGCATGCCCGGGGTCATAGCGCTTGGCGGCGGCCAGCAACAGCGCCGCATCGCCGAGCGCATCGCGCGCCAGTGCGTGGCGGGCCTGCGCCAGCAGATCGGTCAATGCGTCCTCGCGCCCTTCCAGCGCATCGGTACGGTCCGGCGCCAGGGTCAGGATGCGCTGGTACAACGGCAGCGCGCTGTCCGGGCTGCCATCCAGGCGCCCTTGCTGTTGCGCGGACACCGCCTGGGCGAACAAGGCGTCCAGGCCGGCCCGACGCGCCTGCAGCGCGCGCAGGCGCAGCGCGACCGGGGCGGTCTGCGCCTGCGGCACCTCCAGCGCGTTCGCCAGCGTCAACGCACGTTGTGCAGCGGCGGCGTCCCCGGCTGCGACCGCCGCACGTGCCTGCACCACGGCGGCGGCACCGGTGCGCGCCAGGCCGGCGCGGGCCTCGCCACGGTCGCTGTCCAGGGCAAGCGCGGCCGCGAACAATTCACGCGCGCCGTTGCCGTCAGCCGTACTGAGGTGGCCGCGTGACAGCGCCGCATCGCCGCGCTGCAGCAGTTGCTGGATGCGCGTGTCCGGCCATAGCCAATCGGCCAGCGGCTTGCGCAGCACGACCGTGGCCAGCAACAGGCAGGCGCACAACACCAGCACCACGCGCCATAGCGCGCGGCTGCGCAATGGCGCCCAGAGGCGGGGCGATCGGGCCCAGCGCGGAAGCGGGAACATGCGGTGGCGTCCGTCCTTGGCGCGACCTGAGGGGGACGCGTTCACCGGGTCATGGTAGCTGTCTGCTGCGAAGACGATGTGGGCTTGGGGGATTCGGGAATCGGGAATCGGGAATCGTCAGGCAGGCACCCCTCGCTTGCTGTGGGTGCCGTCTGTTCCGAAGCGATCGGCGCCGGCGAGCGGCGGCGCACTCAACCGAGTCGCCGCACCTCGTTGACGCCGGGCAGCGCGTCCAGCTTGCCAAGCAGACTGGACAGCTGGCCGTAATCGCTGACCTTCAGGCGCAGGCGCAGCTGCGCCCTGCCGGTGTCGCGCACGTTGTCGCTGTTGATTTCCAGCACGTGCGCGTCCTCCTGCGCGATCAGGTTGGTGATGTCCTTGAGCAGCCAGCGGCGGTCGACCGCGCGCACCTGCACATCCACTTCGTAGCCGCTGCCGGCCTGGCCCCACTCCACCGGGAGCACGCGCTGCGGATGCGCCGCCGCCAGCCGCGACAATGCCGCGCAATCGGTGCGATGCACGGTGATGCCGCGGCCGCGGGTCAGATAGCCGGCGATCGGCTCGCCCGCCACCGGCTGGCAGCAGCGCGCCAGCTGCACCAGCAGATTGCCCACGCCCTGCACGGTGAACTTGGACTTGCCCAGGCCCTCGCGGCGCGCGGTGGGCCGCGGTGGCGCCGGGACCGCGGGCTGCGAGGCGGCCCGTTCGGCCTCCAGCAGGGCGCGGCTGACCTGGTTGGGCCCGGTATCGCCCAGCGCCACCTGGATGTACAGGTCGTCGACCGTCTCGGCGTGGAACTTGCGCGTGGCCACGCCAAGGTCGGCGTGCTGCAGGCCAAGGCGCTTGAGCTCGCGATCGAGCAGGTCCTTGCCGGCCTGCACGTTGCGCGCGCGGTCGAGCTTGTGGAACCAGGCGCGCACCTTGTCGCGCGAGCGCCCGCTGGCCAGAAAGCCGTTGGACGCCAGCAGCCAGTCGCGGCGCGGGTCGGCTTCCTTGGCGGTCATGATCTCCACCCGGTCGCCGCTGCGCAGCCGGTAGGTCAGCGGCACGATGCGGTCGTTGACGCGCGCGCCGCGGCAGCGATGCCCGACCATGGTGTGCACGTGGTAGGCGAAGTCCAGCGGCGTGGCGCCTTGCGGCAGGTCGATGACCTCGCCCTTGGGCGTCAGCGCATACACGCGGTCTTCGATCAGCTCGGCATCCAGCGCACCGGCCAGTTCGCCGTGGTCGCCGTCCTGCACCTGTTCCAGCAACTGGCGCATCCACTGGATCTTGCGGTCGAAGGCCTTCTCGCCGCCCTTGCCGCCTTCCTTGTATTTCCAGTGCGCGGCCACGCCGAGCTCGGCCTGCGCGTGCATCTCGTGGGTGCGGATCTGGACTTCGATGGTGCGCCCTTCCGGGCCGACCACCGCGGTATGCAGCGAGCGGTAGTCGTTGGCCTTGGGCCGGGCGATGTAATCGTCGAACTCGCTCGGCACGGGTGCCCACAGCGAGTGCACCGCGCCCAGGGCGGCATAGCAGGCGGCCACGTCGTCGACCATCACCCGGACCGCGCGGATGTCGTACAGCTGGTCGAAGGACAGGCGCTTTTTCTGCATCTTCCGCCAGATGCTGTAGATGTGCTTCGGCCGCCCGCTCACGTCCGCGCGCAGGCCCTGCTGCGCCAGCGTCGTCGACAAGGTGCGCTTGACCGCATCCAGATAGCGCTCGCGCGCCACGCGGGTTTCGTCCACTTCGCGGGCGATGCGGCGGTAGGTGTCCGGCTCCAGGTGCCGGAACGCCAGGTCCTCCAGCTCCCATTTCACCTGCCAGATGCCCAGCCGGTTGGCCAGCGGCGCATGGATGTCACGGGTGAGCTGGGCCAGTGCACGGCGCTGCTCTTCGCTCAGGCGGTCGGCCACGCGCATGCGCGCCAACTGCCGTGCCAGCAGGATCGGCACCACCCGCAGGTCGTGGATGATGGACAGCAACAGCCGCCGCAGGCCTTCGCTGTTGCGCCCGGCCTCGCGACCGGCGTGCAGGGCCCAGACCTGGTCGGCCGCATCCAGCCCGTCCAGCAGCCCTTCCACCGCCACACGGCGCTCGGCCGGTTGCCACGGCAGGCCGGCGATCGCGCCGCGTAGCGCCGGCAGGTCGAACAACAGTGCCGCAATCAGGGTCGCCTCGTCGGCCGCCAGCAACCCCAACGCGTCCAGCGTGTCGGCGAGCAGCGCCCAGGGCACGTCCTCGCTCGGCGAAGGCTGCTGCTGCCAGGCCTGCGCCAGCGCGTCACGCAGGTCTGGCGCGATCGATGCGAGGGCAGGACGCTGCAGCAAGGCATGCAGGCGCTCGAAAGAGGAACTGGTCACAGCGGTGGACACGGCGATCGGCAACAACAAGGGGCTGACAGCTACGGTAACGTGCGCGTCACCTTCTCCACAACGCGCAGTGCGTCGTGGTCGGCGCAACGGCACGCGCCTGCGCTTATGGTCGGTTCACCCGCCAAGGTCTTGATTCGCAACCGCTGCGGGCCGGGATTGCTGCAGCGCCGCAAGCCGATCAGCACGGTCAATCGGCTTTTTACATGCTTTTTACAACTCGCCCAGACCGCCTGCCTATCCTCCATTGGCGTTGCCGCTGCGTCCTGCCGCGGCCACGTCATTCCAACCAACTGCGAGGTAGCCGATGAAGACCTGGAAGAAGCCTGTCGTTCGTGAAGTCAACTGTGGCGCCGAGATCAACTGCTACGTCTCCGGCGAATTCTGAGCGCACCTGCCGCCCTTCCTCCCGATGCATGACCGGCGATTGCCGGCAGATAGGTAACAGTTCTCCATGCGCATCATCGTTCTGGGATCGGCGGCCGGCGGTGGGCACCCGCAGTGGAATTGCCACACACCCGCCAGCCGGCGGGCATGGCAACAAGCCGACGGTGCCCAACGTCGTACCCAGGCCAGCATCGCCGTCAGCGCCGATGGCCAACGTTGGGTCCTGATCAACGCCTCACCCGATTTCCGTCAACAACTCCTCGCAACGCCCGCGCTCTGGCCGCAACGCGGTCTGCGGCATTCACCGATCGAAGCGGTGTTGCTGACCAGCGGCGAGATCGACCATATCGCCGGGCTGCTGTCGATGCGCGAGAGCCAGGCGTTCTCGCTGCATGCCAGCCGCCGCGTGCTGGACCTGCTGTCGCAGAACCCCATCTTCGATGCAGTCAATCCGGCTTACGTGCAGCGCCAGCCGTTTGCGCTGGAGACGCCACTATCGCTGCTGGGCCTGCAGCTGACGCCCTTCTCGGTGCCCGGCAAGGTGCCGTTGTTCATGGAATCGCGCAGCGGCGGCGACCTGGCCGGCTCCAATGAAGAAACCCTCGGGCTGACCATCGACGATGGCCAGCACCGCGTGCACTACATCCCCGGCTGCGCGGCGATGACCGATGCCTTGCGCGCGCGCCTGCAAGGCGCCGAGCTGGTGTTTTTCGACGGCACGCTGTGGCGCGACGACGAGATGGTGCAACTGGGCATCAGCCAGAAGACCGGCCAGCGCATGGGCCACATGAGCATCGACGGCCCCGACGGCACCATTGCCGCGTTTGCCCCGCTGGAGGTGGCGCGCAAGATCTTCATCCATCTCAACACCACCAATCCCGTGCTCGACATCCACTCGCCGGAGTACGCCAGTGCGCGTGCCAGCGGCTGGGACGTCGCCTACGACGGCCTGGAGATCACCCTGTGACCACCCTGCTCACCCCGGACCAGCTGGAGGCGGACCTGCGCGCCATCGGCGCCCGCCTGTATCACGACCAGCATCCTTTCCACGCGCTGCTGCACGAGGGCAAGCTCGATCGCGGCCAGGTCCAGGCCTGGGCGCTGAACCGCTTCGAATACCAGCGCTGCATTCCATTGAAGGACGCTGCGATCCTGGCGCGCATGGAGGACCCGGCGTTGCGGCGGATCTGGCGACAACGCATCCTCGATCACGACGGCAACAGCCCCGGCGATGGCGGCATTGCCCGTTGGCTGCACCTGACCGACGCGCTCGGCCTGGACCGCACGCTGGTGGAATCCGGCCGTGCGCTGCTGCCCGGCACCCGGTTCGCGGTGCAGGCCTATCTGCAGTTCGTGCGCGAAAAAAGCCTGCTCGAGGCAATCGCCTCCTCGCTGACCGAGCTGTTCGCTCCCAACATCATCGGCCGGCGCGTGGCCGGCATGCTCAAGCATTACGACTTCGTTTCGCACGAAGCGCTGGCCTATTTCGAGCATCGCCTGACCGAGGCGCCACGCGATTCGGATTTTGCGCTGGACTACGTCAAGCAGCACGCCGATACCGTCGAGAAACAGGAGCTGGTCAAGGCCGCGCTGCACTTCAAGTGCTCGGTGCTGTGGGCGCAGCTGGACGCATTGCACGTGGCCTACGTCGCCCCGGGCATCGTGTGGCCGGATGCATTCGTGCCCGACCGCGACGCCAGCCGGGCAGCGGCGTGAGCAGCATCACCCGCGACAGCCAGCCGGCCCTGCGCGCAGGCGTGCGCCTGCAGCACGACCGCGCGCGCGACCAATGGGTGCTGCTGGCGCCGGAACGGGTGGTCGAGCTGGACGAGATCGCACTGGTGGTGGCGCAGCGCTACGACGGTGCGCGCTCGCTGGCGCAGATCGCGCAGGAACTGGCGGGCGAATTCGACGCCGACGCGGCCGATATCGAAGTCGATGTGATCGAACTCACCAACACGCTGCATCAAAAGCGTCTGCTGCGGCTATGACCATCGCCCCGCCACCCCTGTCGGTGCTGCTGGAGCTGACCCATCGCTGCCCGTTGGCCTGCCCGTATTGCTCCAACCCGATCGCATTGGCGGCGCTGCGCGAGGAAATGGATACTGCCGGCTGGCGCTCGCTGCTGCAGCAGGCTGCCGACATGGGCGTGCTGCAGGCGCATTTTTCCGGTGGCGAACCGATGCTGCGCAAGGACTTGCCCGAGCTGGTGGCGCACGCACGCGCGCTCGGGCTGTACAGCAACCTGATCACCTCCGGCGTAGCCGGCGGCGAGCCGATGCTGGACCAGCTGCAGGCGGCCGGACTGGAGCATGTGCAGCTGAGCGTGCAGGATGTCGACCCGGCCGGTGCCGACCGTATCGCCGGCTATCGCAACAGCCTGGCGAAGAAGCGCGCGTTTGCCGCCGCCGTACGTGCGCGCGGCCTGCCGCTGACGCTTAATGCGGTCTTGCATCGCCATAACGCCGAGCGCGTGCCCGGCATGATCGCGCTGGCGCTGGAGTGGCAGGCCGAACGCATCGAAGTGGCGCACACCCAGTACTACGGCTGGGGCCTGCGCAATCGCGCCGCGCTGATGCCCAGCCGCGCGCAGCTGATGGCCACGATTGATGCGGTGGAAACCGCCCGCCGCGAGCTCGGCGACCGCCTGGCGATCGACTTCGTCACCCCCGATTACTACGCCCGCCAGCCCAAGCCGTGCATGGGCGGCTGGGGCCAGCGCTTCGTCAACATCTCCCCGCGCGGCGACGTGCTGCCCTGCCACGCAGCCGAAACCATCGACGGCATGCGCTTTGACAACCTGCGCGAGCGTTCGCTGGCCGACATCTGGAACAACGGCGAGGCCTTCGTGCGCTTCCGCGGCACCGCGTGGATGCCCGAGGTCTGCCAGGGCTGCCCCAAGCGCGAGATCGACTGGGGCGGCTGCCGCTGCCAGGCGCTGGCGCTCAGTGGCGATTCCGCCACGCTGGACCCGGTCTGCGAACGCTCGCCGCGGCATGCCGAGGTGCGCGCCACCGCCGAACGCGAAGCTGCAGCGCCGGCACCGGAGTTTGTTTACCGCCGTCCCGAGCGTGCGAAAGTGCCCGCGTAGACCTTACGTCGCCGGTGGCGGAGCGCCCCACACCCTGGTGGTGTCTCCACGCTGTGCGAGGCGGCTCGGGGCTGTCCCGCACACATCAGCACCTGTGGTCTCAGGCTGCACGCTGCGCTCCAGCGTCTACACTAGCGGCCTCTTCGTCTTCTGGATGGCTTCCATGTCGCTCGCGCGCCGCATTCCCTTGCTGGTCTGCCTGACCCTTGCCCTGAACGCCACCCCGGCCCTGGCACAGCGCGCGGTGCAGGGCGACCTGCAGTCGCAGATGAGCGCCGAACAGTTCAAGGCCGCCGGCCTGGACAAGCTCGATGCCGGCGAACTGGCCGCGCTCAACGACTGGCTGCAGGGCAAGGTCGCCAAGGAAGCTGCGGTCGTGGTCGAACAGGCCAAGGAAGCCGGCCGCCAGGAAGTGATCGTCAAGAACCGCGGCTTCTTCGATTTCGGCAGCAAGGAGCCGATCGAGAGCAACATCGTTGGCGAGTTCAAGGGTTTTTCGACCGGGCGCGTCTACACGCTCGCCAATGGCCAGGACTGGGAGCAGACCGACGCCGCCACGTTGTCGGGCGTGCGCAAGACCGCGCCCAAGGTCAAGATCAAGCCGGGTCTGGTCGGCGTGTGGTATCTGCAGATCGAGGGCTACAACACCCAGGCCAAGGTCCGCCGGATCAAGTAAGCCCAACCGGGCACCGCGCAGCCCGCCAGCGGGATTGGCGCACCCACGCCACTGGGAGAACATGCATGCGGTCGATGACACGTTGCAGCCTGGTGTTGCTGGCGTCGCTGGGCTGGTTCGCAGGTGCTGCGCCTGCAGGCGCGGCCACTGCAGCCGCCCTGTCAGCGCAGCAGTGCGCCGACGCGCCCGAGGTCGGCATCGACCAGGCGCTGGTGTGCTATCACGATGCCATCGAACGCCAGCCGCTGGTCTACCGGCGTGTGGCCACCAGCACGGTGGCCGGCGTCGAGCGGCGCGATTACCTGCTGACCTCGCAGCAATGGTCGCCCGAGGCCCTGGTGCAGCCGGCCAGCTGGCAACACGATGTCGCGATCTATGTCCCCACGGATGCGCTGCCGACACGTGCACTGTTGCTCTCCACCAATGGCACCCGTCATCCAGCCGATGGCGGCGCGCCGCAGCCGCCCAGCGAATTGTCGCCCGAGGCCCTGGCGACGCTAGCAAAGCGCAGCCGCACCGTGGTGATTGCGCTCGGCGATATCCCCAGCCAGGCGCTGACCTATCGCAACGACGGCACGCCGCGCCGCGAGGACGACAGCGTCGCCTACAGCTGGTCGCTGTTCCTGGCATCGCCGCAGCAACGCAAGACCCTGCCGCTGCATGTGCCGATGGCCGCCGCCATCGCGCGCACCATGAGCCTGGCCGAACGCGAGTTGGCGCCGTTGCAGATTCATCGCTTCATCCTCGCCGGCGCCTCCAAGCGTGGCTGGGCAAGCTGGCATGCCACCATCGCCGACGCGCGCGTGGAGGCCGTGGTGCCGTTGGTGATCGACATCCTCAACATGCCGGCAGTGCTCGAGCACATGTACCGGAGCTATGGCGGCAACTGGCCGATCGCATTCAACGCCTACGCCAGGCAGGGCATCACCACGCAGCTGCACACGCCGGCCTTTGCGCAACTGGTGCAACTGCAGGACCCGCTGCATTATCTGCACACGCCGCAGCGCAAACGCCTGGCCGTGCCCAAGTACATCGTCAATGCCAGTGGCGACGATTTTTTCCTGCCGGACAACACGCAGTTCTTCTACAACGCGCTGCCCGGCAGCAAGGCGCTGCGCATGGTGCCCAACAGCGCGCATAACGGCATCCGCGCCTTCATCGTCGACAGCCTGGTGCCCTTCGTGACCCGGCTGCAGCAGCAACGCGCGCTGCCAAAGGTGCGCGATTCGCTGCGCGCAGGCGAACACCCGCAGCTCCGCCTCCACTCCTCCGAGCGCCCTGCGCAGTTGCGCCTGTGGCAGGCGAGCAACCCGGTGGCGCGCGACTTCCGCCATGCCTGCGGCATTCGCTACAGCGCCACGCCGATCACGCCTGCACGCGGCAACACCGTGTCGGTACCGGTACGGATGCCCGAGGCCGGCTGGAGCGCGTACTTCATCGAGGCCACCTACGCGGACGGCTTCGTCGCCACCAGCCAGACCTACGTGCTCGGCAAGCAGCAGTACCCGACGCAGGCGCCACCCACGGATGGCGCGGCCTGCAGCACCTTGCCGGGCGCTGCCTCTGCGGCGACTGCGCGCTGAGTGGGCGACTCCGCCGACAACTGACAACCAGGCTGTCGGTATCGAATGTCGATGTCGATGCCTACGATGCCCCCCCGGATGGCGACAACCACCACCGCTACCGGTCCGCAGTGGCCCGCGCGCGCCTTCCGCACTGCGCAATCACCTCCGCGCAGACAGCGCTGAATCGGGCGATCCTGCACTTGAGCCTGCCAACAAGATCGATCCAACCCGACTGAACCATTGACATCGTTGTCACCAGCTTCTACACAGGCCGCTACTCGCCGATCGCATTGGCCGACCGGACGAACCCAAAGGACTGCACGTGGCTGCGACTTCGCGTTCTGCTCTCGCTACCGGCCTGCCCACCGCACCGGTTGCCACCGGCTTCATCGCGGCCGACGTCGGTGGTACGCATGTGCGGGTCGGCCACATCGCGCAGGCGGACAACGCTGCAGCCGAGCTGGCGCATTACCGCACCTACCGCTGCGCCGAACACGCCAGTCTGGACGCCATCCTTGCCGACTTCCTGAAGACCGGACGCGATGTCGAAGCCGTGGTGATCGCCAGTGCCGGGGTCGCACTGGACGATGGCAGCTTCATCAGCAACAACCTGCCGTGGACGATTTCGCCTGGCCGCATTCGTGCCGCGCTCGCCGTGCCCCGCGTGCACCTGGTCAACGATTTCGAAGCGGTGGCCTACGCCGCCCCCTTGATGGAGCAACGCGCCGCGCTGCAACTGAGCGGGCCGACCCCGCGGCATGCGCGCGCCACCGGCCCGATCCTGGTGGTCGGCCCCGGCACCGGGCTGGGTGCGGCGGTCTGGATCGATGCCAGGCCGCGGCCGATCGTGCTCGCCACCGAAGCCGGCCAGGTCGCCCTGGCCAGCAACGACGAGGTGGAACTGCAGGTGCTGCGGATCCTGCTGCGTGGCGAGCGCTATCTGCCACTCGAGCATGTGCTGTCCGGGCCCGGCCTGCTGCACCTGTACAACGCCGCGTGCGAACTGCATGGCGCCACCCCGCGCCATCGGCTGCCGGCCGCGATCACGCATGCCGCGCTGCACGAAGACGATGCGCTGGCACGCGAGTGCCTGCAGATCTTCTGCGCTGTGCTGGGTAGCGCGGTCGGCGACATGGCGCTGGCCTACGGCGCGGCCGGCGGCATCTATCTGGCCGGCGGCTTCTTGCCGACGATCGGGCCGTTCCTGCAGAACAGCGCTTTCCGCGAACGCTTTCTGGCCAAAGGCCGCATGCGCGCGGTGCTCGAACGCATCCCGGTCAAGCTGGTCGAGCACGGGCAACTGGGCGTGCTTGGCGCGGCCAACTGGTATCTGCAACACCACGCTGACCTGTCGTAAGCGATCCACCACGCGCTCGGTCCCGAGCGCGCGTCTGCAAGACCCCGCATCCGGCGAGCAGCAGCCCGCCGTCCTTCCCTGTGCGTGATGAGGAGAGACATCATGAAATACAGCATCACCCTGCTGTCCAGCGCGATCGCGTTGTCGCTGGCATTCACTGCGCAAGCCCAGGACACGGTCGACCGCCAGGCCACCGACCTGGATGCCGTGCAGGTGGTCGGCATCCGTGCCAGCCTGGAAAAGTCGCTCGACACCAAACGCAACAACGCCGGCATTTCCGAAGCGATCACCGCCGAAGACATCGGCAAGTTTCCAAGCACCAACGTGGCCGAGGCGCTGTCGCAGATTCCCGGCGTCACCCTGGACCGGCGCTTCGGCCAGGGCGAGCGCGTCAGCATCGACGGCACCGACCCCAGCCTCAATCTGTCCTTCCTGGACGGCCACCCGGTGGCGCAGGCGATATGGCTCTACGGCGAGCAACCCAGCCGCGGATTCGACTACACCTTGCTGGCGCCGCAGATCCTGGGCCGCGCGGAAATCCTTAAATCCTCCGAAGCGCGCCTGACCGAAGGCAGCCTGGGCGGCACCGTGTTGATGCACACCCGGCAACCGCTGGACCTGGACGTCAACGAGGTGGCCGCCTCCATCGGCTACAGCTACAGCGCACAGGCCAGCGAAGGAAAACCGAATGCCGCGCTGCTGTATAGCTGGAAAAACGCGGCCGACACCTTCGGCATCGCGGTATCGGCGCAGCATTACGAAGAGCGCGTCGATCGCCGCGGCATGGAAGTGTTCGGCTATGCACCCGCCAGCACATTTGCCAATGCCGCAGGCGGCGTGCCCGCCGATGCGGACGTGCCCAACTCGATCAACGCGGCCTGGTTCCAGCAGGATCGCGAGCGCGACAGCGCCGTGGTCAACCTGCAGCTCAAGCCCAGCGAGGCCTTGGAATTCAACCTCAGCGGCCTGTACATCAACGAGAACTTCGACAACTACAACCAGTCGATGTACAGCTTCCTGACCTGGAATGCCGGCACCGTGGCGGCAGTGGATCAACTCGGCGGCCTGCGCAACGGCGTGGTGACCAGCGGGCATTCCGGCGCCAATGCCGACCCGCTCGGCGGCACCGTGATCTACGACAACAATGTGCGCGAATCGGAAGTGACCACCAAGGGCCTGGACCTGCGCGGCGCATTCCGCGGCGATGGCTGGGGATTGAATGGGCAGGTGGGCCAAAGCAGATCCGAGAACAAGGATCTGTCGCAGTACTTCATCGAGCCGTTCTACAACGGCGGCTTCAGCTGGGACACGCGGCGCGGCATCCGCTTCGACGACCCGGCGCGTGCGCGCGATCCGGCCAACTGGGGCTCGGCCGGCGGCTGGTTCGGCAATAACGGCATCTTCTCGACTGAAAGCAAGGACACCTACGGCCAGCTCGATCTGAATCTGCAGTTCGACAGCGTGTTCAATCAACTGCTGCTGGGCGTGCGTCATGGCAAGCACGAGGAGCGCTTCGAGCTCAACGTCTATGGCGGCGTGACGCCAGGCACGCTGGCCGATGTGGGCACCATCGGGCTCACCGACCTGCAGGAGTTCCATCCCGACCACGGCCGGCATGTGCAGGCAGGCCGCAACAACGTGCTGGACTGGATCCGCAACAGCCCGGTCGACTACGGCGCGCCAGACCCGGCCAGCTACCTCAACAACACCTGGGCGCTGCAGCAGACCAATAACGCCGCCTATGCCCAGCTGAATTTCTCCGGCGGCGGCCTGCGCGGCAATCTCGGGCTGCGTTATGTGGATTCAAAAACCGAGGGCAGCGGCTTCGTCTACAGCGGCACGCCCACCCTGCAGAACGCCGACAGCCTGTGGCAGACCCGCACGCGCAAGGAGGATTTCCTGCTGCCCTCGCTCACGCTGGCCTACGAGGCCGTCGACGATTGGGTGTTCCGGTTTGCCGCGGCCAAAGTGATCGCCTGGGCACCGTACAACCAGATGGTCAACAACACCTTCCTCAACGACACCACGCTGACCGGCAGCGGCGGCAATGCCGAGCTGTCGCCGTACGAATCCTGGAACTTCAACCTGTCGGCCGAGTATTACTTTGCCCAGCAGTCGGTGGTGGCCTGGTCGGTGTTCTACAAGAAGATCGACAACTACATCGATACCAGCGCCAGCGTGGAACGCCAGTACAACGCGCTACGCGATACCGCGCCGCAAAGCTGGGCGCAGTTGCTCGGCAGCAACGGTTGCACCGCCGATGGCTATTGCGATTACAGCATCCAGCGGCCACGCAACGCCGGCGATGGCAAGGTCAAGGGCTTCAACATCGCATTCCAGCAGCCGTTCGGCGACAGCGGCTTCGGCCTGACCGCCAACTACACCTACGCCAATGGCCAGAACAACACCGGCGATGCCCTGCCCTATCAGTCGCGCAACAGCGTGGCAGTCAGCCCGTACTACGAAAAGGGCCCGCTCAACGCGCGGCTGACCTACAACTGGCGCGACAGCTACCTGGCCGGCGGTTACGTGGCCGGCGCCGCGCCGGCAAGCGTGGACGACTATGCCGAACTCGGCGCGAGCATCGGCTATGCGTTCAGTCCGAACTGGTCGTTGCAGATCGACGCGCAGAACCTGCTGGACGAGCAATACCTGCAGTATCTCGGCGACACCGACCACCTGGCTGGTCGCTACAGAAGCGGGCGCCGCTATATGGCGAGCCTGCACATGAAGTTCTAGCAGCGGCTGGCAAAACGGCTGCGCTCGCCGCCAGGCGGGCGTGGCCCGTGCTCGGAATCGGCACGTACACCTCGTATACGCCGGTTCCGAGCGCGCCGTCCACGCCCAGCCGACCACTGCTCGCTATGTTTCGTTGGTGGCTTCAAGCGCAGCGCGCGGCATGAGCAACCCGTTGATGGCAGGACCTGCGCTGATGCAGCGCGCTGGTGATGACGGCAAGCCGTCGTCACCAGCGCATCCAGCACCACTCAGTTGCGCAACGCCGCCACCCGCTGCGACAACTTCTTCGCCGACACGCCCGACCTGGCGCCCAGCTCCTGCGCAAAGACCGACACGCGCAATTCCTCAAGATCCCAGCGTAGCGACTGCCATTCATCACGTTGCTGCAACCCACGCGCGGCCGCCTGGTCCAATGCATCCACGAACGGCTTGAGTTCGAGCATGCGCGCCTGGTCGCGGGCCGGATCGCGTTTGGCACGCTCTGTCCGCAGGATCATCGCCTTGAGATAGCGCGGATAACTGGCCAGTGCCTCGGCCGGTGTTTCGCGCAGGAAGCCGGCATGCACCAGCGCGCGCAGCTGCTGTTCCATATCGTCCAGGTTGCCGCGCGCCCAGCCCATCAACGGCGCCTCCAGCAGCGGCTTGAGTTCGGCCACGGCGCCAAGGATGCTTTCGGCCAGCGTCAGCCGTTCCATCGCCTCGCCGAACAGGCGCTTGCCGGCCTCGTCGCGGCGCTGCGCAAAGGCACCGGGGTCGCGTATCGCGCCCAGGCCATCGGCCAGCACCGCGTTGAGCGCGGCATCGACCAGATCGCCGCGCAGACGCTCCTGCGATTCGATCGCCGCGTACAGCAGGCCGGTCTTGGGCGACACCGGCAGTTGCTTGCGCGCCTGCTTGATCTTGTCGGCCAGCGCGATTTCCAGCAGCCGGCGCACGCCGCGCGGATGCGCCTGCGCCGCTTCGTTGCGGTCGGCGAAAATGCGCAGCGCCGCGTCTTCGCCCTGGTCCACCAGCGCCGGATACGCCGGCACGCCGGCCTCGCCGGCCACCTGTTCGGGAATCGGCGTGGACGGAAAATCGCGCAAGCCCTCGGCCGCCAGCGCGCGCCCCGCACGTGCGGCGAAGGCCTGGCCGGCACGCTCGCCAAAGCGTGCGCGCAATCCGTCCAGATCGCGCGACTCGGCCAGTACCTTGCCGTCGTCATCGCGCAGGCGCAGGTTCATCAGCAGATGCGTGTCCAGCGACTCTTCGTCGAAATCCAGCGCCGCCACCTGCGTGCCGGTGGCCTTGGTCAGGAAGCGCGCCAGCTCGCCACGGATAGCGTCGGCCGAGGCGATGCTGTAGGCCTCGTAGAACGCGCGCCCGAAATCCGGCGCCGGCACATAGTTGCGCCGTTGCGCCTTGGGCAGGCTGCGAATCAGGGCCGATGCCTTGTCGGCGACGAAGCCCGGCGCCAGCCACGACAGCCGCGCCGGATCCAGCGCATTGAGCAGGTGCAGCGGCACATCCAGCGTCACCCCGTCATCGATGGCGCCCGGCTCGAAGCGGTAATGCAACGGCAGCCGCGCATCGCCCAGCGGGAAATACTTGGGAAACCGGTCGGCCTCGCTGCCTTCGCCCGGCAACAGGTCGTTCAACGTCCAGTGCAGGCTGCGGCGCTTGTCCGGCGGCAAGGTCTTCCACCATGCATCCAGCCCGCTGGCCGAGTGCAGCTCGGCCGGGATGCGATCCAGATACCAGCGCGCCTGCCAGTCTTCGTCGGCGACGATGCCGGCCCGGCGCAGCTTGGCTTCTTCCTCGCGCGCCTGCTCCAGCACCTTGAGGTTGTCGGCGATGAACGCCGCACGCGTATTGATCTCGCCGGTGACCAGGCCCTGGCGCACGAACAGGTCGTGTGCGCCGGCCGGATCGATCTTGCCGAAGTGGACCGGCTTTTTCGGCGCCAGCACCAGGCCGAACAGGCTGATCTGCTCGGATGCCACCACCTGCCCCTGCGCACGCGACCAATGCGGGTCGAAATGCTTGCGTGCCAGCAGATGCCCCAGCTCGGCGATCGCCCAGTCCGGCTCGATCGCGGCATTGGTCATGCCCCAGACTTTTTGCGTATCCAGCAGCGTGGCGGCCAGCATCCACGGCGGCGGCTTGCGTGCCAGTGCCGAGCCGGGAAACGGCACGAACCGGCGCTGCCGCGCGGCGAGAAAATCGCCTTTTTCGGTGCGATGGCCGATCTGCGTGGGCAGGCCGGCCAACAGCGCACGATGCAGGGCCTGATACGCCGCCGCGCGTTCGCGCTCGCCGATGCGTGCCGAGGCCTCGGCAAGGTCGGCCTGCTTGCCGGCTGCGGCGGACGTGGCTTGCGCAGGTGGCGCATTCGGATCCGGCTTGCCTTCGCGCGCCAGCCGCGCAGCGCGATGCAACTGCCCGCGCGTCGGCCGGTTGGCGTTGTGCCCGTCCTCGCGCGCAGGCGCGCTGGCACCTGCCAGCAATGGCGCCAGCATCGCAGCGGCCGGCTCCTCGCTCCACCCCAGCTCTTCGCACAACAGGCGCAGCTGCCGATGCAGCTCACGCCATTCGCGCATGCGCAGGAACCCGAGGAAATGCCGGTTGCACCAATCGCGCAACTTGGACTGGGTAAGATCCTCGTGCACCTGCCGGTACGCCTCCCACAACCGCAGGATGCCGACGAATTCGGAGCGTGCATCGGCAAACAGCGCGTGCGCGTTGTCGGCCGCCTCGCGTGCTTCGGGCGGGCGCTCGCGCGGATCCTGGATACCCAGGAACGCGGCGATGATGATCATCTCGCGCAGGCAGCCGTGCTGTTGCGCGGCCACCAGCATGCGCGCCAGCTTGACGTCCACCGGCAGGCGCGCCATCTGCCGGCCGATGGCGGTGAGGCGCCGATTGGCATCGATCGCGCCCAGCTCCAGCAACTGCTGCCAGCCGTCGGCGACTGCGCGTTCGTCCGGCGCTTCCAGGAACGGGAACTCCTCGATCCGCCCCAGCCCCAGTTGCAGCATGCGCAGGATCACGCCCGACAAGGACGAGCGGCGGATTTCCGGGTCGGTGAATGCCGGCCGCGCGGCAAAATCCGCTTCGGCATACAGGCGGTAGCAGATGCCTTCGGCAATGCGGCCGCAGCGGCCCATGCGCTGGTTGGCGCTGGCCTGCGAGATCGGCTCGATATGCAGGCGGTCCAGCTTCTGGCGCGGGCTGTAGCGCTTGATCCGCGCAAAGCCCGGATCCACCACATACCGGATGCGCGGCACCGTCAGCGAGGTTTCGGCCACGTTGGTGGCCAGCACCAGGCGCCGGCGCGGCCCCGGGTTGAACACGCGGTCCTGGTCGGCCGCCGACAGCCGCGCGTACAGCGGCACCACTTCGGTTTCGCGGTACTTGCGCCGTTCCAGCGCCTGGTGCGCATCGCGGATCTCGCGCTCGCCCGGCAGGAACATCAGCACGTCGCCACGCGGATCGATGCGGGTGATCTCGTCGATCGCCGCCACGATCGCATCGTTGACGGTGCGCTCGCCATCGCGGCCATTGCCACGCTCGCCGCCGTCGTCGGCCTCGCCCTCGAGCGGCCGGTAGCGCACCTCGACCGGGAAGGTCCGGCCTTCCACGTCGATCACCGGCGCGTTGTCGAAATGCCGGGCGAAGCGCTCGGTGTCGATGGTGGCCGAGGTGACGATCAACTTCAGATCGGAGCGCTTGTGCAGCAACTGCTTGAGATAGCCGAGCAGGAAATCGATGTTGAGGCTGCGCTCGTGCGCCTCGTCCACGATGATGGTGTCGTAGGCCGACAACCAGCGGTCGCTGGCGATCTCGGCCAGCAGGATGCCGTCGGTCATGAACTTGATCCGCGACTGCTCGCCGACCCGGTCGGTAAAGCGCACCTGGAAACCCACCGTGGTGCCCAGCGGCGTGTTCAGCTCCTCGGCCACGCGCGCGGCCACCGCCCGCGCGGCGATCCGGCGTGGCTGGGTGCAGCCGATCATGCCGGCCGCGCCGCGCCCGGCCGCCAGGCACAGCTTGGGCAGCTGGGTGGTCTTGCCCGAGCCGGTCTCGCCGGCGATGACCACGACCTGATGGTCGCGGATCAGCGCGATGATGCGCTCGGCCTCGCGCGCGATCGGCAGTTGCTCGTCCAGCGTAATCGCCGGCTGCTGCTCGGCACGCGCCTGGCGTTGCGCCTGCGACGCTGCCAGCGCCTGCTCGAAGGCCTCGCGCACCTGCGGGTTGCCGGGCTTGCCCTGCCAGCGCGACCATAGACCGAGCAACCGGCCACGGTCGCGGCTCATCGCGCCATCGACGGCGCGGCGGCGCTCACGCAAGGTGTTGGCAAGGTCGGTGTCGATAGCGCTCATTGATCGAAAAATGTGAAAGATTGAATGACAGCAGATCCTTTAGCCTGTCTATTGTGACCCGATATCTGTTTCCTCAGGAGGACCATTCCCATGTCCAAGAAAAAGAACGCCAACAAGCCCGTCGTCATCAATGAAGCATTGGACGCACTGCCGGTCGCCGCAGCATCGGCACCACACATCGATATCGGGATCAAGGACGGTGATCGCAAGCAGATCTCCGACGGTCTGGCCCGCTACATGGCTGACGCCTTCACCCTGTACCTGAAGACCCACAACTTCCACTGGAATGTCACCGGGTCGATGTTCAACTCGCTGCACACCATGTTCGAGACCCAGTACACCGAGCAGTGGGCGGCGCTGGACGAAGTAGCCGAGCGCATCCGCGCCCTGGGCTACAACGCACCGGGCTCCTACAGCGAGTTCGTCGCCCTGACCTCGATCCCGGAAGAACAGGGGCTGAGCGACAGTGCCGACTGGCGTGAAATGGTGCGCCAGCTGGTCAGCGGCAACGAAGCGGTCTGCCGCACCGCGCGCAAGGTGCTGGGCACCGCCGACGACGCCGGCGACGACCCGACCGTGGATCTGCTGACCCAGCGCCTGCAGACCCACGAGAAGTACGCCTGGATGCTGCGCTCGCTGCTGCAGTAACCCCTGGGCCTCGCCCCTGCGGGTGTGCCCAAGGTTTCGCTGCGCCGGAACCTTGGGCCCCTGCTCCATCGCCGGCCACACCCCGCGCCTTCGGCGCGCCCTGACTCGGCGGGTTGCGGCCCTCTCCGCGTCGCGAAACATGTCCCCCGGCATTCACATCGCGGCAATCCCCGACGCACCGTCGCGCAACACCGCCCGCCTGACACCGGCCAGGGCTTGACCCGCGCGGTATCCTAGGCGGATGTCTTCCCCCGCCCACGAACTGCTCAGCCGCGTCTTCGGTTACGACGACTTCCGCGGCCCACAGCAAGCCATTGTCGAACACGTCGCGGCAGGCAACGATGCCCTGGTGCTGATGCCCACCGGCGGCGGCAAGTCGCTGTGCTACCAGGTGCCGGCGCTGTTGCGCGACGGTATCGGCATTGTGGTCTCGCCGCTGATCGCACTGATGCAGGATCAGGTCGAGGCCTTGCGCCAGCTCGGTGTGCGCGCCGAATTCCTCAATTCCACGCTGGACGCGGAGAACGCCCAGCGGGTCGAACGTGCGTTGCTGTCCGGCGACCTTGACCTGCTCTACGTCGCGCCGGAGCGTCTGCTGACCCAGCGCTTCCTGTCCTTGCTGGAACGCAGCCGCATCGCGCTGTTCGCCATCGACGAGGCGCATTGCGTTTCGCAATGGGGCCACGATTTCCGCCCTGAGTACCGCCAGCTCACCGTCTTGCACGAACGCTGGCCGCATATCCCGCGCATGGCCTTGACCGCCACCGCCGACCCGCCGACCCAGCGCGAGATCGCCGAGCGCCTGGACCTGGTCGACGCGCGCCACTTCGTCAGTTCCTTCGACCGCCCCAACATCCGCTACACCGTGGTGCAGAAGGACAACGCGCGCAAGCAGCTGCAGGAGTTCCTGGGCCGTCACCGCGGCTCGGCCGGCATCGTCTATGCGATGTCGCGGCGCAAGGTCGAAGAGACCGCGCAGTCTCTGTGCTCGCAAGGCTTCAACGCCCTGCCCTACCACGCCGGCCTGCCGGCCGAGGTGCGTGCGGAAAACCAGCGCCGCTTCCTGCGCGAGGACGGCATCATCATGGCCGCCACGATCGCCTTCGGCATGGGCATCGACAAGCCGGACGTGCGCTTCGTGGCGCATGTGGATCTGCCCAAGTCGCTGGAAGGCTATTACCAGGAAACCGGCCGCGCCGGCCGCGATGGCGACCCGGCCGAGGCCTGGCTCTGCTACGGCCTGGGCGATGTGGTACTGCTCAAGCAGATGATCGAACAGGGTGAGGCAGCCGAGGAGCGCAAGCGGCTGGAGCGCGCCAAGCTCGATCACCTGCTCGGCTACTGCGAATCGATGCAATGCCGCCGCCAGGTGTTGCTGGCCGGCTTCGGCGAGACCTATCCCAAGCCCTGCGGCAACTGCGACAACTGCCTGACGCCCGCTGCCGCCTGGGACGCCACCGTGGCCTCGCAGAAGGCGCTCAGCTGCGTGTACCGCAGCGGGCAACGCTTCGGTGTCGGCCACCTGATCGACATCCTGCGCGGCAGCGAGAACGAGCGCATCAAGCAGCTCGGCCACGACCAGCTGAGCACCTACGGCATCGGCCGCGACCTGGACGAGCGCACCTGGCGCGGGGTGTTCCGCCAGCTGGTGGCGGCCAGCCTGCTGGAGGTCGACAGCGAGGGCCATGGCGGCCTGCGCCTGACCGACGCCAGCCGCCAGGTGCTCAAGGGCGAGCGCCAGGTGATGATGCGCCGCGAGAACCCGGCTGCCGGGCGCGAGCGTAGCGCGCAACGCACCGGCCTGCCGGTGCAGCCGCAGGACCTGGTGCTGTTCAACGCCCTGCGCGGCCTGCGCGCGGAGCTGGCCAAGGAGCAGAACGTGCCGGCCTTCGTGATCTTCCACGACAGCACGCTGCGCAATATCGCCGAACAGCGGCCCACCAGCATCGACGCACTCTCGCGTGTCGGCGGTATCGGCGGCGGCAAACTGGCCCGCTATGGGGCGCAGCTGATCGAGATCGTGCGCGAGCAGGGCTGATGCAGCAGCGTGTGCCATCGCGGTGACGCGCCGGCATAAAAATCCGCGCAATCGACAGCGCGCATTCAATCAGCCGTTGCTAGTTTCACAAGGCGATCTGGCACGCGCTGTCAGTCCCTCCTGGTAGAGTCCATCCGATGAAACGCAGCCTGCTTCTCCTGGCCACTCTGTTTGCCGCCGGCAGCGCGCTCGCCCAGGCCGGCGAGCGCAGCGCCGAGCCGGGGTCGGCGCAGTCGCTGGACCTGAGCGTTCCGCAAGCCCCGGTGCAGTACCGCTCCGACCCCGCGTACAGCACCGACCCGCCGGGCACCTTCTACGGCGACAAGAGCGGCCCCAAGCCTGCGCTGACCCGCCCCAGCGCGGCCTCGCTTGCGGCTGAACGCGCCGAACAATGCCAGGGCAAGCTGCATGGCGCGGTCGAAACCGGCATGGGCTACTCCAACCGCGGCGGCAACAGCAACTGGCAGGCCGTCAACCTGAACTCCTGCAAGACCTATTACGACGATGACGGCAAGGCGCATCAGATCGGCGTCAGCATCAGTGTCGGGCGCGGCGAAGGCCCGCTGTTCGGGCCGCGCTACGGCCCCGGCGGCTATGGTCCTGGCCCGTTCGGCTGGTAACCGTACGGCTCCGTCTGCGTTGACAGAGGGTTCACTGCCGCATCGCTGAGAATGTGGCCTGCCTTACGAGACGTGCTCATGTCACAGAACAAGGAACGGCCAGTTGTATTCGTCGTCGAAGACGGCGATGGCACCCGACAACTCAGCTGCCTTGTGCTGGAAAGCTATGGTTTTACCTGCCGCAGCGCCGGCTCGGTCGAAGAGGCCCTGGCCCTGATCGAAAGCGACCCGCGCGTCGATGTGCTGTTTTCCGACATCCATTTCCCGGGCGGCCTGACCGGCGTGGATCTGGCGCTCAAGACCGCGCACGCCCCCTACAACCTGCCCGTGCTGCTCACCTCCGGGCTGGCGGTGGAGTATGTGGAAGAGATCCTGCCGGACGGCGTGGCCTTCCTCGAGAAACCCTATACCCCCGAGCAGCTGCTGAGCGCGATCCGCAGCGTGATGGCCAAGCACCGGATACTTCCCACTCCGGTCGCCTGATGCAGAGGGTCGCGACTGGACGGCGACCCACAATCCCGGTATGAAGTGGCGGCCGACGCGATGCGTCGGCAACGGGGATTGATCACGACACGGTTGTGCCAGGGACGCGGCGCCATGCCCGCCTGGCCCGACCATGCCTTACGCCAGGGGACAACATGAAACACCTAGTGACCGCAGCCATGGCCATGGCTGCGTTGAGCGGTTGCGCGACGGTCATGAACGACGCGACCCAGCCCATCCGAGTGGATACCAAGACCGCCGATGGGCACCTCATCGCTGGCGCCGACTGCGCCCTCAGCAACGACAAGGGACGCTTCACCCTGAAGTCCGGGCAGACCGTGCAGGTACGCCGGTCCTCGCGCGACCTGGAGGTCAGCTGCGTGCTGCCCGGTCAGCGCAATGCCGCCGGTCGTTCCATCTCGCGCGCCAACATCGGGATCTGGGGCAACATCCTGATCGGCGGCGCGATCGGCGCCATCGTCGATCACAGCAAGGGCACCGGCTACACCTACCCGAGCTGGATCCAGCTGGTATTCGGACAGACGCTGAGCTTCGACCGCAACCGCGAGGACCGCGGCCAGCCGTTACAGGGCGACAACGCACACGTCGCGGCAACCGCCTCCGGCGCCGAAAGTGCGCCTGGCGAAGCCGTCACGCTGCCGCTGGCAGGCGAGGTCGCCCCGCCTGTGCAGGCCGGCACAGCAGCACCGGCCAGCAAGGTCGCAGCCGCGGTTGCGCCCGCAGGCCCGGCGATGTCCACCGAATCGGCCAGCACACGCGCCCAGGGCATCAGCAGCGGCCTGAATTGCGGCACGGTGCAGGCACACAGCGCCACGCGTTTCACCGCCGCCTGCAGTGGCGGCAGTACGGTGCAGATCGACTGCGCCGGCTTCCGCTGCAGCGCGACCTTCCCCTGACCTGACATGGCTGCGCTCGGGGACGAGCGCAGCCCGACGGCTTGACGATCGTCGGGGATGACCCGACACGCTGTCGGCGCAGTCCCGATTTACGTGCCGCACGCCCCATTTAAACTGCAGCCACCGGACGCGAGGCCTGTTGGGCCGCTCAACTCGCGAGGCGCTGAGCACGCCCCCCGCCGGAACATCGCCGGCATCGTGACGCGCACGGGTCGTGGTTGGTCGTTCGTCCACCAGCGTAGATGCGCGCGCCTTTCAGGCGAAGAAGTCAGCCGTGCGCACGCACAGGCGGCTCGCTCGAGTGCGCCGTCGAACCATCTCATGCGTGTGCGACCACTGCGCCTGCGCTCCAGCGGACGTTACGAGATTCCCGAACCTGCAGCTGGATCCGTGCCGATATCCGCCTTGGCTGAGCTTGCGCGACGCCGTCGGATGCATTGGTTTGCCAGCCTCTCCCTAGCAGGTGGCTGATCGCTGCTGTTCCTGCGCTTCCGGCTGCAGACCTGTCAGCTTGCCGCCGGCAGGCGAACACGTGCTCGGTCGCGCCTGTATTGCAGCCGCTGCGTCGGCAGGCAGATGCACGCGAGCGCGCTTGCAGCCGTCGCGCGCGCTTGCGCGGCCAGGCGACGCGGCGCGGTTGCGCGCGGCCGATGCAGCGTATTTCACGCCATCAAGCAGGCCGCTCGCTAGGCTGACGTCAGTGCAGCACTCGGCTGCGAAGATTTTCAGGAAATTCCCATGGGCGACAATTCGTTTCTGTCACCGGCCTTCATCATTCTGGTCGTCGGCGTGATTGCCGTTGTGTTCTGGCTGGTGACGCGCGCCAAGAAAAAACGCAACAAGAAGTAAGCCACGAACCAGGCGACCCCGGCATCGGGATGCGCAACGCAGCTTGCGCTCACCGCGCAATCGCAGTGCATTGCCGAGCGCGCAAGACTCGGCCGACGCGCGCCGCTATTGCCCGGCACGGTCGCTACGTTTTACGTGTGGGCCTGACAGCGCATCAATGCCGCAATGGCCTGAACAACGGCGCCGGGCAGTGACACCGCCATGGTGCCGTTACGCAATGCTTGCTGCATGCATGTCGGCAGCAGCGGCATGCCGCCGCATGGCAGCCACGCGCATCCAACACGCGCTGCCCGTCAGAAACGCTCGCCTGTCGGCAGATAGCGCCATTGGCCGATGGCCAGCTTGCCCAGCGACACGCGGCCCACGCGCAGGCGTCGGATGCTGACCACCTCCAGCCCGACCTCCCCGCACATGTAACGCAGCTGGCCGGGTTGCACGTGCTTGATCGCAAAGCGCAGACGCTCCTCGTTCTGCCAGCTCACCTTGCACGGCGACAGGCTGCGCTGCTGATACACCAGGCCATGCGCAAGCCGCGCCATGCCGTATGGGCGCAGCTCCCCGCGCACCTCCACCAGGAATTCCTGTTCGATGGAGGTGGCGTCGGCGCTGAGCCTGCGCAGGACGCGGCCGTCCTGGCTCAGTACCAGCAAACCGCTCGCCGCGTCCTCCAACGGCAGCGGCGCCTGCAGACGCAGGAAGTGCCGCTTGAGCACACGCATCTCGAGCTGGTCCAGGGCGCTGCGCGTTTCCACAGTGGCCAGTGCCAGCGCCGCCTCGGCGCTCATGCCTGCCGGTTTGTGCAGCAGCAGCGTGGCAGGCTCGGCAGGTTCGAGCACGGCGTTTTCCGCCAGCGTCACCTGCGCCGCGGTCGCCAGGGCTTGCGGCTCTTCGACTACGACCCCGTCCACACTGACCCAGCCGCCCTCGATGTATTGCTGCGCCTCTCCACGCGAGCAGCCAAACCGCGCGGCCATGCATTTATCGAGACGGATCGGATCGGACATCGGGCGGGCTCGGCTTCAGGGGACGGCAGTGTACGTGCTGGGTCGACGGATGCGTGAGGCCGGCTTCTGCGCTGCCCGACAAAGTGGGAAACTGGGCGCTCACACAGGAGATTGCAGATGTTCATCAAGTTTGGCACCACCCGGGTCCGCCTCAACCACATCTCCGTCATCAGCGATCCCTTCAACGCAGGCGAAAACTTCGGATCGTATTGCCACTCGGTCCGGGTCGGCCTGCTCTCCGGCGAGGAAATCTTTGCACGCTTCAATACCGAAAGCGGCGCCGAGCAGCTTCATGCCGAGGTACTCGCTGCGCTGGAAGGTTGAGCGCAAGAGCCACAGTGCCGCCATGCGCGTGACGCCTCACGCGCGATGCGCGGCGCCGCTTCAACAGCCGGCCATGCCGGCTTGCAAGGTGCACGTGGCAAGGCCCTTACCGCATGGCATCAGAGTAGATCGCATCGCCGGAACACGCCGCTGCACCAGCACCGGCGCTTACCAAAGACAAGCGGATTGCAGGTATTGCGATGCATAGCAGATGCGATCCTGTCAAAGCATCCGCTGCGCTCCAGGGGGTCGCCACATGTCGGCGAAACGTCGGAAAATCGTTCTGCGGTTGGCATGCTTCGATCCAGCGATAGACGCCACAAACACGCAGTGCATGCACGGGTGTCAGGCCGCTGCGGACGGCTGTCGGGAAATTTCTTCCGCACGATGAATTCAATCTAAGTCATTTCAGATACGTACCTTTAGCTCGTCGCGATCCGGCCGTTAGCTGGGCAAGACGCTCTGGTGGATGACCCATTCATCGAGCCCCTCAGCTGCACTACCTGGATGCGGTAATGAATACATATCTGCAACGCCTCAATGTCGGCCGTCGCCTGGGCATGGCCTTTGGCATCTTGATCCTATTGTCGGGCCTGCTTGTTGCGACCGGCCTGGTCACCATGTCCAACGCCCGTTTCGAGCTGGATACCATCGTCAACAGCAACATGGAGAAGATCCAGCTGTCCTCGGAGATGCTCGACGCCAATACCAATGTGGCGATCGGCCTGCGCGACATCGTGATGGTGTCCGGCGATGCCGCCAACCGCCGCAGCATGGAGATGATCGAAAAAAACCGTGCACGCTACAAGGAGGCGCATGACGCACTGACGGCCTTGCCGAGCAGCGCCCCTGAAAAGAACGCGCTCCAGCTGCTGCAGGAAAAGCGCGACGTGTCGGTGAAGTTCAACAACCAGATTCTCCAGTACGGCATTCACGACCAGAACCAGCAAGCGCAGGATTTGCTGCAGGGCGACGCCGCCGTGGCGATGGACGCACAGCAGGCGGCCATCCGCGCCAATGCCGAGCTGGAGCGCCGGCTCAGCAAGGAAGCCTATCAAACCGCCGTTGCCTCGATGCATCGTGGCAAGGTCATCCTGGCCAGTGGCGGCATCACCGCGCTGGCCATCAGTGCACTGCTGGCCTGGTTGATCACCCGCAGCCTGACCCAGCCGCTCAGCCAGGCCACACGCACTGCAGAGGCCATTGCAGCCGGCAACCTGCACAACGATGTGCACACCAGCGCCAACGACGAAACCGGCCGCCTGCTCAAGGCCATGGACAAGATGCAGCTGCAGCTGCGTAACCTGATCACCGCGCAAACCGACATGGCCAGGCATCACGACAACGGCCAGATCAGCTTCCGTATCGATGCAGCGGCCTTCCCGGGCGACTACGGGCGCATGGCCAACGACACCAACCTGCTGGTTGCCTCGCATGTGGCAGTGCAGACCGATCTGGCACGCATCATGGGGCGGTATGCCGTTGGCGAACTCTCCGAAGACATGCAGCCGCTGCCCGGCGAAAAGGCCGTTTTCAGCGACACCATGTCGCAGGTCAAGCTCAACCTGTCGGCGATGAATCACCAGATCAAGCATCTCGCCCAGGCCGCGGCCAATGGCGACTTCAGCGCGCGCGGCGATGCCGAGCACTTCCAGTTCGACTTCCGCATCATGGTCGAAAGCCTCAACCACCTGATGTCCACGGCCGACGGCAACCTGCAGTCGCTGTCGTCGTTGTTGCAGTCCATCGCCGCAG
Source organism: Xanthomonas sp. BRIP62409 (assembly GCF_003992965.1). Taxonomy (NCBI): domain Bacteria; kingdom Pseudomonadati; phylum Pseudomonadota; class Gammaproteobacteria; order Lysobacterales; family Lysobacteraceae; genus Xanthomonas; species Xanthomonas sp. BRIP62409. The sequence goes on from NZ_QEZJ01000026.1 coordinate 181,403, forward strand.
GCGACCTCACCGCACGCATGAGTGGCGAATTCCGCGGTGTCTTCGCACAGATGCGCGATGACGCCAACGCCACGGCCAACCAGCTGGCGCAGATCGTCGGCAACATCCAGCAATCGGCCGTGTCGATCAACTCCGCGGCCAGCGAAATCGCCGCCGGCAACCAGGACCTGTCGCAACGGACCGAACAGCAGGCGGCCAATCTCGAAGAAACCGCAGCATCAATGGAAGAACTCACCTCCACCGTCAGGCAGAATGCCGAAAGCGCACGCCAGGCCAATCAGCTGGCGATCGGCGCCGCACGCGTTGCCTCGCAAGGGGGCGAAGTGGTCGGCAAGGTCGTGGACACCATGAGCGGTATCGAGGCCTCGTCCAGGAAGATCGCCGACATCATCAGCGTCATCGACGGCATCGCCTTCCAGACCAACATCCTGGCCTTGAATGCGGCAGTGGAAGCCGCACGTGCCGGCGAACAGGGGCGCGGCTTTGCCGTGGTGGCCTCGGAGGTACGTACGCTCGCGCAGCGCTCCTCCGGCGCCGCCAAGGAGATCAAGGACCTCATCGACGACTCGGTGCAACGCGTGGCCGAGGGCTCGGCATTGGTGCACAGCGCCGGCGAAACCATGGGCGAGGTGGTGGCCAGCGTGCAACGTGTCACCGACATCATGGGCGAAATTTCTGCAGCCTCCCAGGAGCAGTCGGCCGGCATCGAGCAGGTCAACCAGACCATCACGCATATGGACGAAACCACGCAGCAGAACGCCGCACTGGTGGAAGAAGCCACTGCTGCCGCGCGTGCGATGGAAGAGCAGGCGGTGCAGCTCACCGATGCGGTGGCGATCTTCAAGATCGACGCACGGCAGACGCGGCAGCACGCAGCGGCACCGGTCGCACAGCTGCTGAGCAAGGCCCGCCACGCCTGAGCCAGCGGTCGGCACTGCACCATGGCGAGGTCGGTCGCATTACGCGGCTCGCCTCACGCAGCGCGGCAGCAGCTTGAGGCGCCCTTCTGCCGCGCGCCGCACCATGCCGTTGCGGCCGCGCGGCAGTCGGCACGACAACGCTAGCGCGTATAGAGCCCGGGAAAATAGCGCTCCATCAGCGACTGCGGAGACAGCGGCGGGGTGAAGCCGTAGCGCGCATAAAGGCCGTGCGCATCGCTGGTTGCCAGGCTGAAACGGCGCAGCCCCTGCAGATCGGGGTGCGCCATGACCGCGTCCATCAATTGCTTGCCATAGCCCTTGCCCCGGTGCTCGGGCAACACGAACACATCGCCCAGGTACGCAACGGTTGCGTAGTCGGAAACCACGCGCGCAAAGGCGACCTGCCTGCCCTCCAAGAACCCACCAAAACACAGCGAATTGGCGATGGAGCGCTGTACCACCGCAAGCGGGATGCCCCTGGCCCAGCTGGTGTGCTGCGCCAGGTAGCGATGGATCAGCGCGATATCGAGCGTGGATGGATCGGTGGAGACATGCAGCGGCGACATGACACTAGCTCCGGGACGGTGAGGCCTCAGGGTAGCGCCTGCGAGGGCAGCAGCACCAATCCACACAGCACCAGCATGAATCCCGCGATCGCCGCATCCAGCACACGCCATGCGCGCGGATCGCGGAAGGCCGGCTGCAACAGACGTGCGCCATAGCCCAGCCCGGAAAACCACGTGATGCTGGCCAGGCACGCGCCCGACGCGAACGCCCAGCGCAACGGACCCGGGTAACGCGCGGCCAGACTGCCGAGCAGCAGCATCGTGTCCAGATAGACATGCGGGTTGAGAAAGGTAAAGGCCAGGCACGCCAGCATGGCGCGCTGCCAGCGTTGCGCGCCGGTCTTCGCCGGCGCCAGTGCGCTGGTGCCACGCCAGGCCCTGCGTGCAGCCAGCGCGCCATATGCCGCAAGAAATGCAGCTCCCGCATAGCGAAGTCCCTGCAACAACTCCGGCCATTGCGTTACCAGCACGCCAATCCCGGCCACGCCCAGCACGATCAGCGCGATGTCACCGAACGCGCAGATCGCCACCACCAGACCGACATGCTGGCGCTGCAGTCCCTGCCGCAGCACAAATGCATTCTGCGCACCGATTGCAATGATGAGACCTGCGCTGGCGATAAAGCCAGAGATTGCGGCTTGAAGTAACACGAGCACCTCCCGGATCACAGGCGCCAATGCTGGGCGTTCCGCTGCAATTAGGAAAACTAAATTTTCTGTATCCTTCTTAGAACTTCTAATCTTGCCGAACGCCATGGATCTGCTGCATCCGCAACTGGCTGCATTCGCTGCCGTTCTCGAGGAAGGCAGCTTCGACGCCGCTGCGCGGCGGCTGTCGGTGACGCCGTCGGCAATTTCGCAGCGGGTCAAGGCATTAGAAGACCGGCTCGGCCAGGTACTGGTGATCCGCAAGGCTCCCTGCCGCCCTACTCCGGCCGGCGAGCGCCTGCTGCGCCGCGTGAAGCCGATGCAGGTGCTGGAGTCCGAAGCGATTGCCGATTTCCTTCCCGACGACAGCAGCGCCGGGCATCCGCGCACGCTGGCCATCGCCGTCAACGACGACTCGCTGCAGACCTGGTTCCTGGCGGCCTTGTCGGCGCTGCATCGCGCACATGGTTTTCTGTTCGATGTGCAGATGGACGACCAGGACCACACCCTGGAGTTGTTGCGATCGGGCGCGGTGCTCGGCGCCGTCACTGCCGAGCGCAAGCCGTTGCAGGGCTGCAACGTGCAAGCGCTGGGAGTGATGCGTTATCACGCCATCGCATCGGCCGCATTCGTTGCGACGCACTTCACGCAGGGCTTGAGCGCAGCGGCTCTCGCGCGCGCCCCGATGCTGGTGTTCAACCGAAAGGACACGCTGCAAACCCGCTTCGTCCGCCGCGTCACCCGCGTGCAGGTGGCGCCGCCGATCCACTACCTGCCAACCTCGACCGGCTTTGTCGAAGCTGCTGCACGCGGACTCGGCTGGTGTCTGGCGCCAGAATCGATGGTCACCCCCGCCGTGCGTGAAAGGCAGGTGGTCATCATCGATCCCAGCCGCTGGCTCGATGTGCCGCTGTACTGGCAGTGCGCAGCAGTGCGCTCGCGCGCCCTGCAGCAACTTGGCCAGGCCTTGCGCAAGGCGGCGGCCGCGAGCCTGCGCTGAGACCGGCCGTGCCGCACGCGAAGCGGGCAGGCACCTCCGAAGCCCGAGGCGCGCAACTGCCGGCAGGATGTCGCACCGAATTGACGTGCAGATACGGTCGCTACCCTGCCCGCGCGCGCTTGGCACAGCCGCGTTGCCCGGCATCGCGCTGCCGCCGCAGCAGCGACCGGCTCGCCGTGCCACGCCGAGCCTGCTAGCCTTTCCGCCTATTCCGTTGTGATTGCCGATCCGTCATGAAAAAAGCCGTTGTTCTGTTGTCCGGGGGCATGGATTCCGCTGCCGTCATCGCGCTTGCGCAGGAGCAGGGGTTTGCCGTGCATGCCCTGAGCGTGCGCTACGGCCAGCGCCATACCTCCGAGCTGGACGCCGCCGCGCGCGTGGCCGCGGCGCAGGGGGTGATCGCGCACAAGGTGGTGGACGTGGACCTGCGCAGCATCGGCGGCTCGGCGCTCACCGACGACATCGACGTGCCCGACGCCGGTGGCGACGGCATTCCGGTCACCTACGTGCCGGCGCGCAACACCATCATGCTGTCGCTGGCGCTGGGCTGGGCCGAGGTGATCGGCGCCAACGACCTGTTCTGCGGCGTCAACGCGGTCGATTATTCCGGTTACCCGGACTGCCGGCCCGAATTCGTGCGCGCCTTCGAAGTGCTGGCCAACCTGGCCACCAAGGCCGGCGTGGAAGGCGCCGGCCTGCGCGTGCATGCACCGCTGCAGTTCCTCAGCAAGGCCGACATCGTGCGTGAAGGCGTGCGCCTGGGCGTGGACTTCGGCCTGACCGTGTCCTGCTACCGCGCCGACGCCGACGGACGCGCCTGCGGCCACTGCGACGCCTGCCGCCTGCGCGCGGCCGGTTTCGCCGACGCCGGCGTCCCGGACCCCACCCACTACGCCATTTCGCCTTGACGCCGGTGTAGGGTAGAATGCGCACCCCGGCGCGCTGCCGGGACAGTGGGCCGTTAGCTCAGTCGGTAGAGCAGAAGACTTTTAATCTTTTGGTCGATGGTTCGAATCCATCACGGCCCACCAATCAGATCAACAACGTGAAGGGCGCCCAGGGCGCTTTTTTTGTGCCTGCGGACAATCCACCGGCAACTGCGCAGCCATGGAACGTGTTGCACGGCCGCGCGGTTGGATGGGGTGCAGCGCCTATCGCAGCGCGCGCGGCGCCGCCCAAGCCGGCACCTCCCGCCCGATCACGCTGCGCCGGCCGTCAGGTCCCGGGCCCGGCGCTGGCGGCCGTGTCGTTCCCGCTGATCACCTGGCCCGCGTCTTCTGGACACGCGATTGCACGCGCCGCGTTCGCTGCGCGGCCCCGACGGCGCGCGCCTGCTTGCGCAGCCACGTGAGCACGTCCACCGCCGCGTCCACACGCATGCAGACATGCAGGCGGCCCAGCACGACGCTCTGCGCATCGCTGCCCGGCAAGACCTCATCAAAGCCAGTGGCTTCGCAGGCGATCAGGACAGGCGACGCATCGGGCCGCGCGTCGGAATGCAGCATCGCCAGCACATAGCCCTGCATCGCCTCGACGCTGAGAACCACGCCCTCACAGACGCGGAATTGCCTGTTGGCGCTCATCGCTGCATCTCCGAGGGGCCATCGACGCCAACGATCACCGCAGCCAGATGACGATAGGCCGACGTAAGCGGGTGAACGGGTGTGCTGGGGCCGCCTTCGCCGCGCGGCGGCAGGTTGAAAGAGGCTGCACGGTTCCATTCGAATGCGTTGGCGGCCGGATCGAAACGGTGGGCGATTCGGTCTGCCGCAGACGCGGATGCTTCTTGGGTGTCGTAGTACATGCAGAACTCCTGAGTAGAGTGGAGTTCGCCAACCCGAGACCAAGCGGGGTGGCGGACGGTACGGGTTGGTCTACCGGACTCAGGGACCGGCGGGGCCGAAGCCCCCCGCGTACCGCCCGCCATAAAGATGGCAAGCACGCGCCCCCGCGCGATGCAGGGCGACAAAAAAGCGCCTTGCATCGATCGATGGGCGCTGGTGCGCCTGAGTCGTCGGGAGACCAATCCCGGTCGCCGAATGGGCGGCGACGCTGGAATACTCGCTCCGCCGCTTGGCGCCTGTCAACGTAAAGACACACCGCCGCGACGACGCGACGGTTGCGACGCAACGCGGCGAAAGCACTGCCCGCCGCGCCAGCAAAACCTGAAACTTCGGCACATCCCGCTGGACGATGGGCTGGGCCGATGCGGCTGCGCCCATATGTCACACGCCCTGGCGGGAGCGAACCGGCGCCGCAGCAAATGCGAATTCACATGCCGCGCCACGTTTCCTATCGTTGTCGGCTCAACGACACGCGAGCGCAACGCCATGAGCAACATCGAAAAAGCCGGCACGTTTCTTCTTGGAGATCGCAGCGTCGCCCGCATCGGCTACGGCGCGATGCAGCTCGCGGGGCCCGGCGTGTTCGGCCCGCCCAAGGATCGCGAAGGCGCGTTGGCGGTGCTGCGCGACGCGATGGCGCACGGCGTCAACCACATCGACACCAGCGATTTCTACGGGCCGCACACCACCAATCAACTGATCCGCGAGGCACTGCATCCCTACCCGCAGGCGCTGACCCTCGTCACCAAGATCGGCGCCGCCCGCGGCGCGGATGGTTCCTGGCTGCCGGCCTTCTCGCCACAGCAACTGGTCGAGGCGGTGCACGACAATCTGCGTAATCTGGGGCTGGAAACGCTGGAGGTGGTCAACCTGCGCGTGATGTTCAAGACGCAGGAACCGGCGGAAGGCTCGATTGCCGAACAGCTGGAGACCCTGATCGCGCTGCAGCGCGATGGCCTGGTGCGGCACATCGGCATCAGCAACGTCACCGCGACGCAGGTGGCCGAGGCACGCGCCATGACCGACATCGTCTGCGTGCAGAACATGTACAACGTCGCGCATCGGCACGACGACGCCCTCATCGACGCGCTCGCGCGCGATGGCATCGCCTACGTGCCGTTCTTCCCGCTCGGCGGTTTCTCGCCGTTGCAATCGTCCACGCTCGCCGCTGTTGCCGGGCGCCTGGCCGCAACCCCGATGCAGGTGGCACTGGCCTGGTTGCTGCAGCGCTCGCCCAACATCCTGCTGATTCCGGGAACCTCGTCGGTGGCGCATCTGCGCGCCAATCTGTTCGCAGCGGAACTGAAACTGCCGGCCGATGCCGTCGCGGAATTGAACAGGATCGCCGCATAGACGCAGCGGCTGCCTCCTGGCAGGCCGCGCCTTGCACCCGGGATCGGGGCGCGGCCGACGAAGCGTCGCGGGTGGTCGGCAGGCGGGTGCGGATGGCAGCCAGCAACTGCAGTGGATGCCTGGCACATGCCGATTGCAAGCACCCGGCCGCGCCCGCCTTTTTTAGGTGAGCGCAGTCGCTCTATCGCTCAGCTTAGCGCTCGGGCCTAGCGCCCGGGTTCGTCGTTCCACAGCAGCTTGTGCAGCTGCATCTGGAAGCGTACCGGCAGGCGGTCGGCCACGATCCAGTCGGCCAGCTGCCGCGGCGTCACTTCGCTCTTGCTGGGCGAAAACCACACCGTGCAGCGGCGGTCCAGCGCATGGGTCGCGACGATCTCGCGCGCCCATTCGTAATCGGCGCGGCTGCAGATCACGAACTTGATCTGGTCGCGTGCGGTCAGCAGCGGCAGATTTTCCCAGCGATTGCGCGCTTGCTCGCCGGATGCAGGGGTCTTGATGTCGACCACGCGCGAGACGCGCGGATCGACCGCCGACACGTCCAGCGCGCCGGACGTCTCCAGCGAGACATCGAAGCCGGCATCGCACAGTTTCTGCAGCAGCACCAGGCAGCGCTTCTGCGCCAGCGGCTCGCCGCCGGTCACACAGACATGGCGCACGCCGTGGCCGGCGACTTCGGCAACGATCGCGTCGATGTCGTGCCATTCACCGCCGTGGAAGGCGTAGGCGGTATCGCAGTAGTGGCAGCGCAGCGGGCAACCGGTCAGACGCACGAACACGGTCGGCCAGCCGGCGGCCTCGGCTTCGCCTTGCAGGGACAGGAAGATTTCGGTGATCTTCAATCGCGGCAACGGCGACTGGACGATCTCGCTGGGGACGGCGGCGGCGTTCATGGGCAAAGTATGCGCCACGCCCGAAGGCGCGAACGCAACACGGCTCAGCGCAGTTGCTGGCCGAGACGGATGGACTGCAGACGCTCCTGGGCCACGCGCGCTGCGTCGGAGCCGGGATACTGCGTTGCGACCTGCTGCAAGGTCTGCTGGGCTTCGTCGTTCTTGCCTTCGCCATACTGCGACAGGCCAAGCTTCAACAGGCCGCCAGAGGCCTTGTCATGCGTGGGATAGCGGCTGACCAGATCGCGGAACTGCGCCTCGGCCAGCTGGAAATTTCGGGTGGCGTAATAGCTTTCGCCCAACCAGTACAAGGCATTGGGGGTATAGACGCCGTTTGGGTACAGCTCCAGAAAGCTCAGGAACAACTGCGAGGCATCGTCGTACTTGCCGTTCTTCAGTGCATCGAAGGCGACGTTGTAGGCAGTGCGTTCGTCATTACTGACGGCCATCGTGCCTGGATCGCCATGCACGCTGGGCGGCTTCTCGGAAGTTGCCGCCGCTGCAGGCCGCGCGGCAGGAGCCGGGGCCGGTGTAACGCTGCCGGTGGGCGATGGCAATGGCGGCGTTGCGCCACCTGCCCCTTCCAGCCGGTTCAGGCGTCCGTCCAGATCCAGATACTGGTCCTTGGACTGCTGCTTGAGTTGTTCGTTGTCGTGCTGCAGCTGCTCCACGGTCGCTCGCAAGCCCTGCAGGTCCGAACGCGCCTGCTGCAGCTGATTGAGAAGATCGTTGTTGGCCTGGCTGTTGGCCTGCTGCTGCTCAAGCACGGCAACACGATCAGCGAGACTGGCTCGCTGCGCGTGCGCCGGCGCGGCGACCACAAGGGCCGCCGCGACGAACAGGGATGTCACTCGAAAGCGCATCGCTTCTTACTGAGCCGTGTACACGATTTCAACGCGACGGTTCTGCGACCAGCAGCTTTCGCTGGTTTCGGTGCAGACCGGACGCTCTTCGCCGTAGCTGACCACGGTCAGCTGGCTGGCGGAACCGCCGGCAGCCTGCAACGAGGACGACACGGCATTGCCGCGACGCTCGCCCAGACCCATGTTGTACTCGCGCGAACCGCGCTCGTCGGCATTGCCCTGCAGGGTGATGCGCGAGGACGGACGGTCACGCAGGTACTTGGCGTGGCACGCCATGATCGCCTGGAATTCCGGCTTCAGGGAGTCCTGATCCAGATCGAAGTAGACAACGCGCTGGCGCAGGCAGGCATCGGTATCCAGGTCGCCCGGGCCGTACAGGCCAGAGGTGGACGGGCCGGTGGGAACGGAGGAACCAGCGGTGGTGTCAGTCGCAGGAGGCGGAGTTTCCTTCACCTTCTTCGAACAACCGGCCAGCACGGCAACGGACAACAGGGAGACAAGCAAGACGCGGGTGGACTTGTTCATGGGATACCTATGGAGGCTCTGGGCCAATGAGTGGTTTAACGCAGCGAAATATTAACATTAATGCGCGGTTCGGTAAGGCCCCCATGCGGGTTCTCTCACATCGCCATCGGCCAGGACCAGACGCTGGCGGACGCGAGCGTCGGCGGAGACGGCGTAGAGCACGCCACGGCCACCCTCACGTGCGGCGTACAGCACCATGCTGGCGTTCGGCGCGAAGCTCGGCGACTCGTCCAGCGACCCCGGCGAGAGCGTGCTCCAGCTCGGCGAACCCAGGCTGCGATCCATCATGGCGATGCGGTAGCTGTTGCCGCTGCCCTGCGCCACGGCGATCTTCTTGCCATCGAAGGACACGCTGGCGGTGGCGTTGTAGTTGCCCTGGAAGGTCACGCGGTTGGCGCTGCCGCCGCTGGCAGAGACCTGGTAGATCTGCGGACGACCGCCGCGATCGGAGGTGAAGTAGATGCTGCCACCATCCGGCGCCCAGGTCGGCTCGGTGTCGATGCCGAAGTGGTTGGTCAGCTGGGTCAGCTGCTTGCTGCCCAGATCCATCACGTAGATTTCCGGGTTGCCGCTACGCGACAGTGCCAGCGCCAGGCGACGCCCGTCCGGCGAGAACGACGGCGCACCGTTGATGCCGCGGAAGCTGGACACCAGTTCACGCGCGCCGGTGGCGATGTCCTGCAGGTAGATCGAGGAATTGCCGCGCTCGAAGCTCACATAGGCCAGCTTCTTGCCGTCCGGGCTCCAGTTCGGCGACAGCAGGGGCTCGGCCGAACGCACGATGGTCTGCGGGTTGTAGCCATCCGAATCGGCCACCATCAATGCATAGCGCATCGCGCCACCCTTGCCGCTGGCGGTCACGTAGGCAATCCGGGTCCAGAACGCGCCGCGCACGCCGGTGATCTTCTCGTAGATCGCGTCGGCCATCTGGTGCGAGACATCGCGCATCGCGTTGGCGCGCGCAGTCATCGCCAGGCCGAGCAGGCGCTCGCCCTTGGCCACGTCGAACAGTTCGTACTCCACGCGGTAGGCGCCTTCGCCGGCATCCATGACGCGGCCGACCACGATGTAGTTCTGCTTGAGCGTGCGCCAGGTCTGGAACTGCACCTCGGTGCCACGGGTCGGCTTTTCGACGATCTGCGCAACCGGCAGCGTGCGGAACTGGCCGGAGCGGTCCAGATCGGCGCCGACGACGGCAGACACATCGGTCTGTGGCGCAGTACCGGAACCTTGGTACGGCATGGGCACGACGGTGATCGGTGTCGCCGAGGCGCTACCGCCCACGATATCGATGGTGAGCCCTTGCTGTTGCGCAAGTGCGCTCAGCGGCAACAACAGGGCGGTCAAGGCAGCTAGCCAACGCAGCGGTTTTTTCATGGACGGCTCGGATCGGGCAGGAAAAGTGTGCAAGGGATACCAATCAGCGAGTGAACATACTCGCAATCGTGAACGAGACAGCGTGAAAACGGAGCGAGTGGTCCACCAGCAGGCGCTTGCGTCAGTTTAGAGACAGCGGGCTTGCGGTGGCGTGCCCGCTCGGTTGCCCGGCAAACCTGCACCAGGCAGTGGATCGCTACCGCTTTCCCTCCGAGGCGCAGCGCAGGCAGTGCTGCCGCACCCCGGCCACCCGTGACCTGTGCTTACTGGTCCTGGGCGGTGAACACAAACGTCAGGTTGCGCTGGAAGACCGACTCGAATCCGCGATACGGCAATGGCTGGGCGCTCAGCACCGCGGCCTCGATCGAGCGCTGGCCGGCCTCGTCGTACGGGCAGCCGGGCGCGACCTTGGCTTCCATCACACTGCCGCCGGGCAACTGGCGGATGTTGATGGTGCACTTCTGGCCCGGCGGCACCGACGGCGGGCGCACCCACTGCGCCAGCACCTTCTGCTGGATCGCCGCGGCGTACTTGGCCGATAGATCGGTGCTGGTGCCGCCCTGCCCTGCGGTCGGTTGCGCGCTGGCGGCGGCAGCCGACGAGGCCTGCTGCGCGCGCGCGGCGGCGACCTGGCGCAGCTTCTGCTCGGCCAGCGCGGCCTCCTTGGTGGCCTGCTCGCGCTGGCGGCGGATCTCGGCGATCTTCTTCTCGCGCTCGGCATCGGCGGCAGCCTGTTGCGCGGCGGCCTGCTTCTTCTTGGCGTCGGCTTCTTCCTGCTGCTTGGCCAGGCGCAGTTTCTGCTCGGCCTCTTCCTGGCGCTTGCGCTCGGTCAGGTCGATCTGCTCCTGGCGGCGCTTGGCTTCCTGCTCCTGCTTGGCCTTTTCCGCCGACAGTGCCAGCGCATCGACACGGTCCTGGTCGACCTTGTCCGGCTGCGCCACGCGCTCCTGTGCCTGCGCCTGTTGCGGCGTGGGCGCATCCTGCGGACGCGGCTCGGGAATCGGCTGCGGCGGCGGCACGGTATCTTCCGGCGCGGGCTCGGGCAGCGGCGCGGGCGGTGGCGGTGCCTCCACCGGCGTGGCCTTCAGCGCCTGGCGCGCGACGCGTGCTTCGGCCGCAGACACGTCCAGCGAGGCTTCCATGCTGGGATCGCCCGCCGCCGGCTCGACCGAGCGTTCGGGCGACCACAGCCAGCCGGCAATGAACACCAGCGCGACCAGCACGTGCACGACCAGGGCAAGCATGACCGGTCGCAGCCAGCCATCCTCGCGTGCGGTCTGGGTGGGGAGTGCGTCAGCGTGCATCGCTGCCTGCAGTGCCGCCGGAGTCGGAGATCAGGCCGACCTTCTCGACCTTGGCCTGCTTGAGCACGTCGATGGCGTCCATGATCTTTTGATACGGCGCGGCGCGATCGCCGGCCACCACGACGCGCGCGTCCTTGTCCTGCGCCACGATCGCGGCCAGCTGCGCCTGCAGCGCGGCCACGTCCATGGCCTGCGGCTTGCCCTTGGGCAGCTGCAGGGCAAGCTGGCCGTCGGCAGCGACCACCACCACGACCGGATCCTGCTTGCTCTCCAGCGCCTTGGCGCGCGAGCTCGGCAGGTTCACGTCGGTGCTCAGGGTCAGCAGCGGTGCGGTCACCATGAAGATGATCAGCAGCACCAGCATCACGTCGATGTACGGCACGACGTTGATGTCGGATTTGAGCTTGCGCTTCTTACGGCGGGAAATACCGGAAATCATCGCGGAACGTTCCTATTGATCCCCCGCACATGGATGTGCGGGCTCTTGCGGCGGACTCGCCCATCCAATCCCTCGCACACGTAGGTGCGAGCTGTCGCGCGTGGCTGGCCTGCCCAGTCCCTGCGCAGCGGGAAACGGGCATGAGCGGCTGCCGCACCGGCCACGTCCGCGCACCGGGGTGTGCGGGCCATGGCAGGGGATTGGCCTACCTGCCGGCTGTCGCAGGGCGCGCGCATCACTCGTCCGCGCCGGCCTGGCGCTGCAGGATCGAGCTGAACTCGTCGGCGAAGGTCTCGTAGCGCACCGACAGCCGTTCCACGCGGGTGGTGAAGCGGTTGTAGGCCCACACCGCGGGAATTGCCACGAACAGACCGATGGCGGTGGCGAACAGGGCTTCGGAAATACCCGGCGCCACGGCCGCGATACCGGCCTGCTCACCGCTGCTGACCATGTCGTGCATGGTCACCATGATGCCGAACACGGTGCCGACCAGGCCGACGTACGGCGCGGTGGAGCCGATGTTGGCCAGCAATTCGAGATTGCGCTCGAGCTGGTCGACTTCGCGGGTGAAGGCGGTGCGCATGGCACGCTGCGCGCCTTCCAGCTGCACCCGCCCGTCCAGCCGGCGGCGGTCACGCAGCCGCGAGAACTCGCGGAAGCCGCTCTCGAACATCGACTCCAGGCCGCCGACGGTGCGGTTGCGGTCGGTGGCCGATGCATAGAGCTTGGCCAGATCGGCGCCGGACCAGAAGCGGTTTTCGAACTCGTCCGCCTCGCGGTTGGCCTGCTTGAAGGCGCGCGCCTTGCGGAAGATGATCACCCAGCTGATGAACGAGCCGATCAGCAGCAGCAGCACGATGATCTTGACCGGGATACTCGCCCGCAGGATCAGATCGACATAGTTGATGCTGCTGTTGTGCGCCACGCTGGCGGTCTGTGCCGCAGCGGCGGCAACGTCCTGCGGTAGTGCTTCCACTACCGTGTCCTGCAGGGCCAGGAGCAATGCAATCGACATCCGTTTGTTCCTCAGTAATCGGATTCTGGGGTTTCTAGAGCTTTCAACACGTCATACAGCGCATCGTCCATCCCGCGCGGGCGGAAGTCGCTGGTGCCGAGTGCGGCAATGCGCACCTCGGCGGTCAGCAGCACTTCGCCCTCGCGACGTACCGACTGCGCAAACAGCAGGCTGGCCCGCCTGCATCGCAGCAACACTGCCGACACTGACAGCGCATCGTCGAGCCGGGCCGGCTTGAGGAAATCCAGTTGCATCGAGCGAACCGCAAACACCAGCTCGTGCTGCTGGCGCAGGCGTTCCTGCCCGTAACCGGCCGCGCGCATCCATTCGGTGCGCGCACGCTCCATGAAGGCGACGTAGCGCGCATGGTAGACCACCCCGCCGGCGTCGGTATCTTCCCAGTACACGCGTGTCGGCCAACTGAATACTGGCGGGAAATCGGGAGACGGGAATCGGGCGTCGGCGGTCATGGGCACGGAGGGTTGGTCGAGACGGGCCGGGCGAGCGACAAACGGAGCACCATCAGAACAGCTCTCCCGGCTCGCCGATGCCCGGGGCGCGATCGCGCGGCGGCTTCAGGCCCAGGTGCAGATAGGCCTTGGTGGTGACCATGCGGCCGCGCGCGGTGCGGATCAGAAAGCCCTGCTGGATCAGATAGGGCTCGATCACGTCTTCCAGCGTGCCGCGCTCCTCCGACAGCGAGGCGGCCAGCGATTCCACGCCGACCGGACCACCGTCGAAGTGTTCGACGATCACCCGCAGCATGCGCCGGTCGAGCTCGTCGAAGCCTTCCGGGTCGACCTTGAGCATCTGCATCGCCGCCTGCGCCACCGGCAGGTCGATATGCCCGGCGGCCTTGACCTGGGCAAAGTCGCGCACCCGCCGCAGCAGCCGGTTGGCGATACGCGGGGTGCCGCGCGCGCGGCGGGCGATCTCGGCCGCGCCTTCGGGCGTGCAGTCGATGCCCAGGATCGCCGCCGAGCGGATCACGATGCGGGTCAGTTCCTGCGGCGAATAGAACTCCAGCCGCTGCACGATGCCGAAGCGGTCGCGCAGCGGTGCGGTCAGCAGGCCGGCACGGGTGGTGGCGCCGATCAGGGTGAACGGCGGCAGGTCGATCTTGATCGAGCGCGCGGCCGGGCCGTCGCCGATCATGATGTCGATCTGGAAATCTTCCATCGCCGGGTACAGCACTTCTTCCACCACCGGCGAGAGGCGATGGATCTCGTCGATGAACAGCACGTCGTGCGGCTGCAGATTGGTCAGCAGCGCGGCCAGGTCGCCGGCCTTTTCGATCACCGGGCCGGAGGTCGAGCGCAGGTTCACGCCCAGCTCGTTGGCGATGACATGGCTGAGCGTGGTCTTGCCCAGGCCGGGCGGGCCGAAGATCAGCACATGGTCCATCGCCTCGCCGCGCGCCTTGGCCGCTTCGATGTAGATCTCCATCTGCTCGCGCACCGGCTGCTGGCCGAGATAGTCGGCCAGGCGCTTGGGCCGGATGCTCGCATCGGCGGCATCGTCTTCGCGGGTGGCATTGCTGGCGATGATGCGGTCCATTAGAGCTGGGATTGGGGATTCGTCATTCGGGATTGGCAGCTAGCTAGTATGGGCTGCGAGGCGCCTCCGGCGCTACGCTCTTGCCAATCCCGACTCCCCAATCCCCAATCCCGGGCCGCCGCAGGCGGCCTCAGATCTCGACCTGGGCGCCCAGCTCGACCAGGCGGTTGCCGGGGATGCGGAAGAAGCCGGTGGCCGGGGCGGCGTTGCGATGCATCAGCGCGAACAGCTTGTCGCGCCAGATCGGCATGCCGCGGTTGGCGCTGGCCACGATGGTCTCGCGGCTGGCGAAGAAGGTGGTGTCCATCGGGTCGAAATGGATGCCGCCCTGGTCGCAGGAGCGCATCAGTGCCAGCGGCACGTCCGGCGTCTCCATGAAGCCGAAGCGCACATAGACGCGGTAGAACTCGTCGCCGATCGATTCGATCTGCAGGCGCTTGTCGGCCGGCGCGTACGGGATCGGCAAGGTGTCGACGTTGAGGAAGATGTTGCGCTCGTGCAGCACCTTGTTGTGCTTGAGGTTGTGCATCAGCGCATGCGGCACGACCATCGGGTCGGCGGTGAGGAACACCGCCATGCCCGGCACGCGCGCCGGCGGGGCCAGCATCAGGCCCGGCAGGAAGCTGTCGATGCGGATGCCGTCCTTGCGGATTTCCTCGCGCAGCAGGGCGCGGCCGCGGCGCCAGGTGCGCATCAGGGTGAACACCACGATGCCCAGCGCCAGCGGGAACCAGGCACCCTGCAACAGCTTGGCGCCGTTGGCGATGACGAAGGCCAGCTCGATGAAGAAGAACACCACGCACAGCGACAGCACCCAGTTGCGCCAGCGCGGCCACAACGAGCGCGCCACCAGCGCCAGCAGCAGGGTGTCGATCAGCATGGTCATCGACACCGAGATACCGTAGGCCACCGCCAGATTGGTCGAACTGCGGAAGATCAGCACCAGCGCGATCACCATCACCATCAGCAGCCAGTTGATGCCGGGCACGTAGATCTGACCGATGGTGGTGCGCGAGGTGTGCTTGATCAGCATGCGCGGGATGTAGCCCAGCTGCATCGCCTGGCGGGCCACCGAATAGGCGCCGGTGATGACCGCCTGCGACGCGATCACGGCCGCCAGCGTGGCCAGGATGATCATCGGATACAGCGCCCAGCCCGGCACCGCTTCGAAGAACGGGTTCTTCAGTGCGGAGGGGTGATTGAGCACCAGCGCGCCCTGCCCCAGGTAGTTGAGCAGCAGCATCGGCAACACGAAGAAATACCATCCATGGCGGATCGGCTTGGCGCCGAAGTGGCCCATGTCCGCATACAGCGCCTCGCCGCCGGTCACCGCCAGCACCACCGCGCCGAGAATGAACACCCCGTGCCAGCCATGCTCCATGAAGAAGCGGATCGCCCACCAGGGGTTGAAGGCCTTCATCACTTCCGGCGCGTCGACGATGTTCCAGGCGCCGATCGCCCCCAGCGACAGGAACCACAGGCAGGTGATCGGCCCGAACACCTTGCCGACCTTTTCGGTGCCGAAGCGCTGCACCATGAACACCACCAGCAGCACGACCACGGTGATCGGCACGATGAAGGGATGCAGGCTGGGCGCGGCGATTTCCAGGCCTTCCACCGCGCCCATCACCGAGATGGCCGGGGTGATCACGCCATCGCCGAAGAACAGCGAGGCGCCGAAGATGCCGAGGATGCCGACCACGTACGCCGAGCGCGAGCCGTTGCGCATGGTGCGCTGGGTCAGCGCCATCAAGGCCATGATGCCGCCCTCGCCCTCGTTGTCGGCGCGCATGATGATGGTGACGTACTTGAGCGTCACCGTGACCATCAGCGCCCAGAACGCCAGTGACAGCACGCCCAGCACGGTGTCGTGATCGCTGGTCAGCCCGTAGTGCGGCGAGAACGCCTCCTTGAGGGTGTACAGCGGACTGGTGCCGATATCGCCGAAGACGACGCCGATGGCGCCGATGACCAAGGCCATATGGCTATTGGCAGGCGCATGGCCGTGGCCAGCTGCGGAAGTGGGGGTCTGGGACATGAAGTGGGCAGGGTATCGCCAAGTGGCGTGAAGGAGAGGAAGACAGCGCAGCCTAGCGGAGCGCGGCCTGGAGGGCCTTGCGAATGACCGTGGCGACTTCGTCGCCTTCTGCCCCGGCCTCGCGTGCCATGCGTGCGGCCTCGGCCGGCTTGTAACCCAGTTGCTGCAACGCCACCGTGGCTTCGGACACCGCATCCGGGCCGAGCTGGCCGGTGATCGGCGCACCGCTGCTGAAGTCGGCGGCGCGGTCGCGCAGCTCCACCACCATACGCTCGGCGGTCTTCTTGCCGATGCCGGGGATGCGCGTCAGCGCGGTGATGTCGCCGCTGGTGATCAGGCGGGCGAACTCGTCCACGCTGACCCCGGACAGCACCGCCAGCGCGATCTTGGCGCCGATGCCGGTGACCTTCTGCACGTCGCGAAACAGCCTGCGCTCGCCTTCGCGCAGGAATCCGTACAGCGACACGCTGTCTTCCTTCTGCGCGTAGTGGGTGAACAGGATCACGTCGCGACCGACATCGGGCAGGTCGTAGAAGGTGCTCATCGGCGCCTCCAGCTCGTAGCCCACCCCGCCCACGTCGATCACCAGCCACGGCGGCTGCTTGTAGGCCAGGATCCCGCGCAGGCGGCCGATCATTGGGCACCTCCAAGGAGGTGCCGGGATTGGGCATTGGGGATTGGGGAATGGTTATTCCCCGCGCGGCCGTTAACGACTGCCGCGTACAGCCCCATCAGCTCAGCACAGGCGGACCCGCTTTTTCGAATCCCCAATCCCGACTCCCGAATCCCGATTCTCATTTCTTACGGCTCCAGGCCTGTTGGGTATTGACGCCCAGGCGCTGCGCGGTGGCGCGCACGTGGGCGTGGGTGATGGCGACCGCCAGTGCGTCGGCGGCGTCGGCCTGCAGCTTGCCTTTCAGGTTGAGCATGATGCCGACCATGTGCTGGACCTGCACCTTGTCCGCCCCGCCCTTGCCGACCAGCGCCAGCTTGATCTCGGTGGCAGCGTACTCGTGCACCGGCAGGTCGCGCAGCACCACCGCGCAGATCGCCGCCCCGCGCGCGTGGCCGAGCTTGAGCGCGGAATCGGCACTCTTGCCCATGAACACCTTCTCGATCGCCACTTCCTGCGGCCGGTAGGTCTCGATCACCTCGCCCAGCCCGTGCAGCAGGCGCTTGAGCCGCTGGGCGAAGTCGCCCTCGCCCAGCAGCACCAGCGGCGCATGATAGACATGCCGGCTGCGACCGCTCTCATCGACGTCGATGATGCCGAGCCCGGTCCGCTGCGAGCCGGGATCGATGCCCAGGATGCGGGTCATCGCGCGGCCGGGAATGGAGATTGGGGATTCGGGATTGGTGATGCGCATGCAGTACGGCGATCGCATTGCTGTTGCGAATCCCGAATGCCGAATCCCGCCATCCCGGCCTTCATCAGGCGCCGAGACTCGACTGATCGACGTTCGAATACACGTCCTGGACGTCGTCCAGGTCTTCGAGCATGTCGAGCAGCTTGCGGACCTGCACGGCGGTGTCGCCGTCGACGGCGATGTCGTTTTCGGCGCGGAAGGTGATTTCGGCGTGGGCCGGCTCCAGGCCGGCGGCGGTCAGCGCCTGCTTGACCTGGGCGAAGGCCTCCGGGGCGGTCAGTACGTCGATGGCGCCGTCTTCCGGATAGACCACCACGTCGTCGGCGCCGGCTTCGATGGCCGCGTCGGTGAGGGTGTCTTCGTCGGTGCCGGCGGCAAAGCTCAGCACGCCCAGGCGCTTGAACATGAAGGCCACCGAGCCGTCGGTGCCCATGTTGCCGCCGCACTTGCTGAAGGCATGGCGCACGTCGGCCACCGCGCGCACGCGGTTGTCGGTCAGGCAGTCCACGATCACCGCCACGCCGCCGGGGGCGTAGCCCTCGTAGCGCACTTCCTCGTATTCCACGCCTTCCAGCTCGCCGGTGGCTTTCTTGATGGCGCGCTCGATCACGTCCTTGGACATGTTCGCCGACAGACCCTTGTCCACCGCCACGCGCAGGCGCGGATTGTTGGACGGATCGCCACCGCCGCCGCGCGCGGCGACGCTGATCTCGCGAATGATCTTGGTGAACATCTTGCCGCGTTTGGCGTCGGAGGCGTTCTTGCGGCCTTCGATGGAGGGGCCTCTACCCATGGGTGGTTCCAGACTGGCTTGAATGACAGGGCGCGAATTTTACCTGATTGCTCGCCCGCACCGGGGCGGCGGCGTTCAGTGGCCGAACCGGCCGTGGCGCAGGAAGCGCAGCACCTGCTGCGCGGCCTCGGGCGAGCGCAACAGACCGCTGTGGCTGGCCTGCACCACGCAATGGTCGCGCAGCCCCGGCAGGCGGGTTTCAGCCAGCGCCACGGTGCCGTCCGAGCCGCCGTCCAGCGGCGCCAGCCAGCGCCCCACCCCGCGCGCGACGGTGCCGGCGACCTGGCCGATCTCCGCCTCGCCCTCCCAGTGCGCGACACCGTGCTGCAGCAAGGCCGCGCTGCGCCCCAGCGCCCAGCGCCCGCCGCGACGGGCCAGGCCGCGCGCGGCGGCGCTGCCGCATAACGGCGAGCCCAGGCAGACCACCCGGCGCACCGGCAATGCGGGCGCGGCGCGCAGGGCCTGCAGCGCCACCAGCCCGCCCAGGCTGTGACAGACCAGCCACTGCGCGCCGGTCGCCTGCAGGCGTTCGATCAGCCGCGGCACCGCCTGCGCCGGACCGCCGAGCACGCTGGCGTAGCCGAACAGCGCCGGCGCCAGGCCCTCGGCACGCAGCCGACGCGCGAGCGGCAACAGCCAGTGCGCGGTATTCCAGACGCCGTGCACCAGCAGCACGTCGGCGGTTGCGGTCGCACGTCGCGCACCCGCTGGCATCGGCGTGCCGCTCAGTCGGCCGCAATGCGCGGATTGCGGCGCAGGATGAATTCGCGGTCGAGGATCTTGCCGACCGGGAAATCGTACTCGCCCACCTTTTCGAAACCGTAGCGGGCGTAGAAGCGTTGTGCGCCGAAATTCTCCGACCACACGCCGATCCACAGCGTGCGCGGGCCGTCGCGCTCCAGCCATTCCAGCGTGGTCTCGAACAGGCGGCTGCCCCAGCCACTGTTCTGGTAGTCCTTCAACAGATACAGCCGCTTGAGCTCACCGTCGCCGGGACGCACGTCCTGGTGCGGCAGCCCGCAGGGCCCGGCGGCGGCGTGGCCGACCAGCAGGTTGTCCATTTCCAGCAGCCAGATCGCATAGTCCGGATGCGCCAGCACGATGCGTGCGCGCTCGACCGCGTAGGTCTCCTGCAGGAAGCCGTGCAGATCCTCTGGCGGGTACAGATGCCCGAAGGTTTCGGTGAACGTCTGCGCAGCCAGCAGCGACAAGGCTTCGGCATCGTCCGGTGTGGCGCGGCGGATGCGGGTCATGCGGGCGTCTCATGCCGGGGGGACATGGCAGCTTCGCGCATGCGGCTTCGTTGCCGCAAGCGGGGAATGGGGAATGGGGAAT
>NZ_QEZJ01000003.1:0-2784 GCF_003992965.1 Xanthomonas sp. BRIP62409
GGATTGGGGATTGGGGAATCGGGAATCGGGAATCGTTGAGCATCGCGGAACACCTGTCACTCTCTCCGATTACGCAAGACGGCGCTCGCAGCATTGACGCGTCGGCGTCCACGATCAGGGACAGCGTTGGCGCCTTGAGTCGGTGTCGGGTTAACGACGAACGCAGAAGCGAGCCCCTCTCCCGTCGGCAGAGGGGTTGGGGTGAGGGTACGGTAGAGCGATAAAACCCAAACCTCCATGCCCCCCGCCGTTATCCAATCGCTGCTGCAAGAGGGCTGCATCGCGCGCTACGCAGTCCACATCAGCTACGCACCGCGGTCTTCATGCAGATCCTGCAACTGCCGCGCAGGTACGTGCGGCAGCAACACCACGTGCCCTGACAGGGCCTGGCGCAAATCGGGAAACACAACGACCTGCGCCTCCTCCCCAACCGCGCTCACCGGCACAGCGCCGGCCGCGATGGCGCAAAGAAGCGCAGAGGTCGATCACTTCTGCGCGGCGTACTCGGCAACGGCCAGGCGCAGGCGCGCCAGGCCATCGGCCAACTCGGCATCGGTCAGATTCAGTGCCGGCACGAAGCGCAGCACATCCGGCCCCGCCTGCAACAGCAACACGCCATGGTTGGCCGCAAAATCCAGGATCGCGCCGGCCTGCCCGGCATGCGCCGGCGCCAGTACCGCGCCCAGCATCAGGCCGCGTCCGCGGATCTGTGCGAACAGGCCGAACTCGGCGTTGAGCGCCTCCAGGCCGGCGCGCAGCGCCGCCGACTGACGCTTCACATTCTCGGCGATCTGCGGCGAAGCCAGCTTGTGCAGCGCCACCCGCGCCACCGCCGCGGCCAGCGGATTACCGCCGAAGGTGGTGCCGTGCGCGCCGAACTGCATGGTCTCGGCCACCTTCGGGCCGGCCAGCATTGCGCCGATCGGGAAGCCGCCACCCAGCGCCTTGGCCAGCGTCACGATGTCCGGCGTCACCTGCTCCTGCCAATGCGCGAACAGCGTGCCGGTGCGGCCCATTCCGCACTGAATCTCGTCCAGCACCAGCAGCGCATCGTGCTGGTCGCACAGCGCGCGCACGCGGCGCAGGAAACCCGGCGCGGCCGGCATCACCCCGCCTTCGCCCTGGATCGGCTCGACCATCACCGCGGCCACATCGCCCGAGGCCATGGCCGCCTCCAGCGCCGCCACGTCGTTGAAGTCCACATAGCGAAACCCGCCGGGCAGCGGCTCGTAGCCTTCCTGGTACTTGGGCTGCGCGGTCGCGGTGACCGCGGCCAGGGTGCGCCCGTGGAAGCTGCCGCGGAAGGTCACGATGACGCGCTTGTCGGCAAGGCGGCCGTGACTGCTGGCCCACTTGCGTACCAGCTTGATCGCCGCCTCGTTGGCCTCGGTCCCCGAGTTGCACAGGAACACCTTGTGCGCGAAGCGCGAAGCGGTCACCAGCTCTTCGGCCAGCTGCAGCGGCGGTGCGCTGAAGAACACGTTGCTGGTGTGCCACAGCTTGCCGGCCTGTTCGGTCAGCGCGGCCATCAGATCCGGATCGTTGTGCCCCAGCCCGTTGACCGCGATGCCGGCGGACAGATCCACATACTCGCGGCCCTGGTCGTCCCACACGCGACTGCCCTGGCCACGCTCCAGCACCACCTGGCGCGGGCGGTACACCGGCAGGTAGTAATGCGCGAGGGACAGGGGCGAATCGGCAGCGGTGCTCATGATGGTGGGTCGCAGAAGCGGAGGGAGAACACGCATTCTCGCGCATTCGCCGGCCTGCGGCACAATGCGCGGATGCGCCCTTTCTCCGATCCCCAACTCACTCCCGCCACCGACCACGGCTGGCGCCGGCAATGGTTCGACATCATCTACCGGCACGACACCCGTCCGTCGCGCAATTTCGACCTGATGCTGGTGGTGGCGATCCTCACCAGCGTGATGGTGATCATGATCGACAGCGTGCCGCGCATCCATTCGCATTCGGCGCACTGGCTGGTGCCGCTGGAATGGGCGTTCACGGTCCTGTTCACGGTCGAATACGGGTTGCGCCTGGCGGTGGTGCGGCGCCCGCTGCATTACGCCCTCAGCGTGTGGGGCGTGATCGATCTGCTGTCGATCCTGCCCAGCTACCTGTCGTTCTTCGTGCCGGGTGCGCAGACGCTGCTGGTGGTGCGCGTGCTGCGCATCCTGCGCCTGTTCCGCATCCTCAAGCTCACCCGCTACATCGAGGAAAGCGGGCAACTGGTGGACGCGCTCTGGCGCAGCCGGCGCAAGGTGCTGGTGTTCCTGTTCAGCGTGCTCACCATCACCGTGATTGCCGGCGCCACGATGTATGTGATCGAAGGCCCGCAACATGGGTTCACCAGCATTCCGACCAGCATGTACTGGGCCATCGTGACCATGGCCACGGTGGGCTTCGGCGACCTGGTGCCGCAGACCACGCTGGGCCGCTTCGTCACCTCGGCCCTGATCCTGATCGGCTACAGCATCATCGCCGTGCCCACCGGCATCTACACCGCCGAACTGGCCAGCACGCTGCGCGAAGGCGGCCACGCCGGCAAGCGCGATACCCGCAACTGCCCGCGGTGCGGGCTGGAAGGCCACGCGCCGGATGCGCGTTATTGCCGGCAATGTGCCGAGCCGCTGCCGGAGAGTTCCAACGGCTGACGCGGTGCTGCGGCCTTGACGCGACGACTGCGGCCATCGATCAGTGGCCGCAGATAGAGCAACTGATACGGCCTAGTAGATCAGCCGTAGCGCCGATGATCTGCGACTTTGCTGCAGGCCCTCCCCC
>NZ_QEZJ01000027.1:0-166848 GCF_003992965.1 Xanthomonas sp. BRIP62409
GGGGCTGCATGACGGGCGGGCGGGTGTGACGCTGGCGGATGCGGAACACTCGGAACACTCGGAACACTCGGAACACTCGGAACACTCGGAACACTCGGAACACTCGGAACAGCCAAGCCCGTCAGAACACGCGGTGCAGTCGGAACATGCCGCCCACGGTGGCACCGGCCATGTCGCAGCGCCGGGTCGCGGTGCAATCGGGCTGGATGCGGCGATGGCGCGCTTCGACGCACTCGGCATCGTGCCGGGCTACAGCGTCTCGCCGCCGCATGGTGCCACCGGCGTGTACACCGCTTCGGTGTATCCGGCGGACCTGCAGCACCAGCGCGTGATCCATCTGGATCAGTACAGCGGCGCGGTGCTGCTGGACATGCGCTATCGCGATTACGGGCCGGTCGGACGCGCGCTGGAATGGGGCATCAACGTGCATCTGGGCCAGCAATACGGCACGGCCAATCAGCTGATCCTGTTGCTGGCGTGCGCGGCGATCGTGCTGCTGTGCGTGAGCGCGGCGGTGATGTGGTGGAAACGTCGCCCGGTCGGCGGCCTGGGCGTGCCGCCATTGCCGGCAGATCCGCGCACGCTGCGCGGTCTGCTGGTGCTGCTGGCGATCTGCGGGCTGATCTTCCCGCTGGTCGGGGTGTCGTTGGTGCTGATGTGGTTGCTGGATCGCTACTGGATGCAGCGCAACCAGCCGCGTGCCCCCGCGCCATGAGCACGTGCGCGTCACCTCAATGCACCGTGGACTCGCCGAGGCAGGGACGCGCTCGGCGGTGGGTGTATCGGGAAACTCGACGCATGGTGGTGCATGCAAGCTTCGTAATGAGCGCGCGATGCGTGGTGCTCAGATGTCCTCGTGGATGCCGCACTCGCGCTTCAGCCCGAAGAAGCGCGTGTCTTCTTCGCGCATGCCCGGTTCCCAGCGGCGCGTGGTGTGGAAGTCGCCGATGGACACGTAGCCTTGTTCCCACAGCGGGTGATACGGCAGGTCGTGCGCCTGCAGGTACTGCCACACGTCGCGGTCGGTCCAGTCGGCAATCGGGCTGACCTTATAGCGCTCGCCGCGCTTTTGCACGATCGGCGTCTGTGCACGTCCGCCGGACTGGCTGCGGCGCAGGCCGGTGAACCAGGTGCCCACGTTGAGCTCGTCCAAGGCGCGACGCATCGGCTCGACCTTGCGCAGGTTGTTGTACTGGTCGATGCCGACCATGCCCTGTTCCCACAGGCGGCCGTGGCGCGCCTCCATCCAGGCACGGCTGACCAGCGGGCGGTAGACCTTGAGGTTGAGCTTGAGCCGGTCGGCCAGCGCGTCGGCAAACCGGTAGGTTTCCGGGAACAGGTAGCCGGTATCGACCAGGATCACCGGAATGTCCGGGCGCTGCCGGGTGAGCAGGTGCAAGGTGACCGCCGACTGGGCGCCAAAACTGGACGACAGCGCTGCCTCCTGCGGGCCGTGCTGCAGTGCCCAGGCCACGCGCTCGTCGGCGTGCAGGCCCTCCAGCTGTGCGTTGAGCGCGTCCAGGTCGTCCAGCGCGGATGCAGTGATCGATGCAGCGGGCAGCGCGGTCATGCGAGCAGTTCCAGGTCGAGGTGACGGTGTGTGGGATAGGGCGGCAGCGCGATCAGGCCGCTGCGGTGCAGGAAGTCGCCGAAGCCTTCGTCACCGGCCTGGTCGCGTTCGGTTGCATAACGCGCCAGCAGCGGCTCGAGCGCGGCGAGGATGTCCGCTTCGGTGATGTTTTCGCGGTACAGCGTGTTCAGGCGCTGGCCGCGGCGATCGCCGCCCAGCATCAGGTTGTAGCGGCCCGGTGCCTTGCCCACCAGCGCGATCTCGGCCAGATACGGGCGCGAGCAGCCATTCGGGCAGCCGGACAGGCGCAGCACGATCGGGGTGTCGGCCAGTCCGTGCTGTTCCAGCACCGGCTGCAACGCCGCGCTGAAGTCGGGCAGGTAGCGTTCGGCCTCGGCCATCGCCAGGCCGCAGGTCGGCAGCGCCACGCAGGCCATTGCGCCGCGTGCCAGCGCGGTGGGCGCGCGATTGCCGGCATCCAGGCCGTACTGGGCGACCAGGGCATCGATGCGTGCGCGCTCGCTGGCCAGCACCCCGGCGATGACCAGGTTCTGGTTGGGCGTCATGCGGAACTGGCCGACGTTCAATTGCGCAATCGCCCGCAGGCCGCTCAGATGCGCGGCGGTGTCGGTATCGGCGATGCGCCCGGCCGGCAAGGCCAGGGTCAGATGCGACAGGCCGTCGTCGCCCTCGACCCAGCCGTAGCGGTCACCATTGTGCTCGAACGCGAACGGCCTGGCAGGTTGCAGCGCAACGCCGGCACGGCGTTCGATCTCGGCCACGATGGTGTCCAGGCCATGATCGTCGATGGTGTACTTGAAGCGCGCGCGCTTGCGCACCGCACGGTTGCCGAAGTCGCGCTGGGTGGTGACCACGGCGGTGGCCACCTCCAGCAACTGGTCGCGGGTGACAAATCCGATGACATTGGCCACGCGCGGCCAGGTTTCCGCATCGCCGTGGCTGGCGCCCATGCCGCCGCCGATGCTGACGTTGTAGCCGAGCAACTCGCCCTCGCGCAGGATCGCGATGAAGCCCAGGTCGTTGGCGAACACGTCCACATCGTTGAGCGGCGGCGCGGCGAAACCGATCTTGAACTTGCGCGGTAGATAACGGTCGCCGTAGATCGGCTCTTCTTCGCTGCCGGAGCCGGACACGCGCTCTTCGTCCAGCCAGATCTCGTAATACGCCCGGGTATTGGGCAACAGATGCTCGGACACCCGCGCGGCATCGGCATACAGCGTGGCATGCGCCTGCGACAGCAGTGGATTGGCGGCGACCTGCACGTTGCGATTGACATCGCCGCAGGCGGCCAGCGTGTCGATCAATGTGGCATTGATCGCCTGCATGGTCGCCTTGAGTTCGCGCTTGATCACGCCATGGAACTGGAACGCCTGGCGCGTGGTGATGCGCAGCGAATGATTGGCGTACCGCGTGGCGATGTCATCCAGCGCCAGCCATTGCGTGGGCGAGATCACCCCACCCGGCGTACGCGTGCGGATCATGAACTGATACGCCGGTTCGAGCTTTTGCCGACGCCGCTCATCGCGGATATCGCGATCGTCCTGCTGGTAGCTGCCGTGGTACTTGATCAGGGTCTGATCGTCCTCGCGCAACGCCCCGGTCACCGCATCGGCCAGGCTCTGTTCCAGCGACCCGCGCAGACGGCGACTTTCGGATTTGATGTCTTCGACAGAATGGGTCATGGGAATCGGGAGTCGGGAATGGGGAATCGTAAGAAGCGGCTTGGTCTGCCGGGAGAATTCAGTTGCGGGCTGTACCGATTCCCGATTCCCCACTCCCGATTCCCGGCCCTAATAGACATCGCGCGCATACCGCCCCTCCACCTGCAGCTGGGTGAGATACGCCGCGGCGGCTTCCGCATCCAGGGCGCCGTGGGTGGCGACGATGTCGAGCAGGGCGGCGTGCACATCCTTGCCCATGCCGATGGCGCCGCAGACGTACAGGTGCGCGCCGCCCTGCAGCCAGGCATAGACCTCGGCGCCGCGCGCGCGCAGGCGATGCTGCACGTAGATCTTTTCCGCCTGGTCGCGCGAGAACGCGACTTCCAGTGCGTGCAGTTCGCCGCGTTGCAAGGCCTGCTGCCATTCGGCCTGATAGAGGAAATCGGTATTGAAATGCTGGGCGCCGAAGAACAGCCAGTTGCGGCCCTTGGCGCCGGTTTCGGCGCGTTCCTGCACGAAGCCACGGAACGGCGCCACGCCGGTGCCCGGGCCGATCATCAGGATGTCGCGATCGGTATCGGCCGGCACCCGGAAGCGCGCGTTCGGCTCGATGTAGACCGGCGCGGTATCGCCTTCGCGCAGTGCGGCAAGAAAGCCGCTGGCCGAGCCCAGGTGCGCATGCCCGTGCGCCTGGTAGGTGAGTTCGTCCACCACCAGGTGCACTTCCTCGCCCACGCGCTTGCGGCTGGAGGCGATCGAGTACAGGCGCGGGGTGAGCGGACGCAGCGCGGCCAGCAGGCTGGCATGGTCCCAATCCGCCGGCCAGCGTCGCAGCACGTCGATCAGCTGGTGATCGGCGAGTAGTGACGCCAGGCCGGCGGTCTGGGTCGGGGTGAGCAGCGCCTGCAGCTCGTCGGCGCGTGCACGCTCGGCATGGGCGGCCAGCAGCGGCCGCGACAGCTTGGTCAGTTCGCGCCGGGTGGCCAGCCACTCATGCAGGGCCAGCGTTTCTTCGCCGACGGTGACCGCGGCATGACCATCCAGGCGCAGCGTCTGCAGCACCGTATCCACCAGCGCGGGCGGATTGCGATGGCGGACGCCCAGCGCATCGCCGGGCTCGTAGCTCAGCCCGCTGCCTTCCAGCGAAAATTCCAGATGGCGCACGCGCTTGCTCGGCACGGCGTAGACGCGGAACTGCGGGCCCTTGAAGTCGCGCCCGCTGATGATCTGGTTGGCCAGCAATTCGGCAGGGAAGGGCTGCTGATGCGACCACACCGGCGCGGCCGCGCTGCTGCGCAACGGCGTGATGGTGGCCGACGGCGGGCCGCTCTTGAGCTGTTCGCGTGCGTGCTTGAGCGCTTGTGCGCGCCAGGGCGCAGCGACGCTGTCGATATCCAGATCGGCTTCGCCGCGTGGCTGCACGCGGCTGCCGCCAAGTTCGGCCAGACGGTCGTCGATGCGGCGGGCGATGCCGCAGAATTCCGCGTAACTGGAATCGCCCAGGCCCAGCACCGCGTATTTGAGCTCGGGCAGCTTGGGCGCGCGGCGGCTGGCCAGGAATTCCACCAGGCCGATCGCATCGTCCGGCGGGTCGCCCTCGCCCTGGGTGCTGATGACCACGTAGAGCAGCCGTTCGCTGGCCAGCTCGCGGGTGGGGTACTGGTCGGCGCGCAGCAGGCGCACGCTCAGGCCGGCGGCTTCGGCCTCGGCTACCAGCTGCTCGGCTTCCCGGCGGGCATTGCCGGTCTGGCTGCCGTACAGCACGGTCAGGCGCTGGCTCTCCTGCGCCGGCGCATGCGGCTGGCCGCCCGGCAGCACCGCCAGCGAGCGCGGCGGCTGGCCCTGCGCCAGGCCGGCGGTATAGCCGGACAGCCACCACAGCGACGCGGCATCCAGGCCGTCGACCAACCGTTCCAGCAGCGCCTTGCGCTCGTTGGGCAAGGGGCTGGGCGGTAGCGCGGAACTGGCGGCGGTCATTCGGATCCAGGGCGGTTGATGAGACCAGCGATGTTAGGGATGCGTTGCCGCGGCCAGAAAGGATGAGCCGTTATCGCGTTATGCCGGCCGCTTATTTGGGTGCGGGCAGCCGGCGTCACACACTGCGGCGCCTTGCCCTACCATCGGCTGGTCTGCCCCGCCGACGCCCATGACACCCCGATGACCCTGTTGCCCCTGTCACACCTGGATCGGCTCGAGGCCGAAAGCATCCATATCCTGCGCGAGGTCGCCGCCGAATTCCGGGCCCCGGTGATGCTGTATTCGGTGGGCAAGGACAGCTCGGTGCTGCTGCACCTGCTGCTCAAGGCCTTCGCGCCGTCGCCGCCACCGATCCCGCTGCTGCATGTGGACACGCGCTGGAAGTTCGGCGAGATGATCGCCTTCCGCGACCGCCGCGCGGCCGAGACCGGCGTGGACCTGCGCGTGCACATCAACCCCGACGGCATCGCCCAGGACGTCGGCCCGATCAGCCACGGTGCGGCGGTACATACCGACATCATGAAGACCCAGGGCCTGAAGCAGGCGCTGGAGCAGGGCGGTTTCGATGCGGCGATCGGCGGGGCGCGCCGCGACGAGGAGAAATCGCGCGCCAAGGAGCGCGTGTTCTCGTTCCGCAATGCACGGCATCGCTGGGACCCCAAGAATCAGCGCCCGGAGCTGTGGAACCTGTACAACGCGCGCACCAGGCCCGGTGAAAGCGTGCGGGTGTTTCCGCTGTCCAACTGGACCGAGCTGGATATCTGGCTGTACATCTACCGCGAGGCGATCCCGGTGGTGCCGCTGTATTTCGCCGCGCCGCGCCCGGTGGTGGAGCGCGACGGCGCCTGGATCATGGTCGACGACGACCGCCTGCCGTTGCACCCGGGCGAGACGCCGCAACTGCGCTCGGTGCGCTTCCGCACGCTGGGCTGCTATCCGCTGACCGGCGCGATCGAATCGACCGCAGACACGCTGGAAGCGGTGATCGCCGAAATGCTGGTCAGCACCAGCTCCGAACGCCAGGGCCGCATGATCGACCATGCGCCCGGTGCGTCGATGGAGCAGAAGAAGCTTGAGGGGTATTTTTGATGGGCAGGGAATCGGGATTGGGGATTGGGGATTCGCAACAGCAGTTTGCTGCAGACGTTACGACGGAGGAGGACGCCTTTGCGATTCCCGATTCCCCAATCCCGATTCCCGGCGCCATCGGCGCCTACCTGCATCAACACGAATCCAAGCCGCTGCTGCGCTTCATCACCTGCGGCAGCGTGGACGATGGCAAGAGCACACTGATCGGGCGGTTGCTGTACGACAGCAAGCGCCTGTTCGACGATCAGCTTGCCGCGCTGCAGAGCGATAGCCGCCGGCATGGCACGCAGGGCGAAGGGATCGACTATGCGTTATTGATGGACGGGCTGGCCGCAGAGCGCGAGCAGGGCATCACCATCGACGTGGCGTATCGCTATTTCGATACCGACCGGCGCAAGTTCATCGTTGCCGACTGCCCCGGGCATGAGCAGTACACGCGCAACATGGCCACCGGCGCATCCACTGCCGATGTGGCGGTGGTGCTGGTGGATGCGCGCAAGGGGCTGCTGGCGCAGACGCGCCGGCACAGTTACATCGTGTCGTTGCTGGGTATCGGCCACGTGGTGCTGGCGGTCAACAAGATGGACTTGGTGGACTACGACGCGCAGGTGTTTGCCGACATCGCCGAGGGCTATCGCGCGCTGGCCGCACAGTTGGGCATTGCCGATGTGCAGTGCATTCCGTTGTCGGCACTGGCTGGCGACAACCTGTCCAGCCCATCGACGCGGATGCCCTGGTACCGCGGTCCGCATCTGCTGCAGCATCTCGACGCCGTGCACGTGCAGGCGCCGGAAGCCGGTAGCGGCTTCCGGCTGCCGGTGCAGTGGGTCAATCGTCCCCACCAGCACTTTCGTGGCTATGCCGGCACCATCGCGGCCGGGCAGGTGCGCGTGGGCGATGCCGTGGTGGTGGTGCCGTCCGGGCGCCGCACGCAGGTGGCCTCGGTGCTGGATGCCAACGGCGAGGTGGACAGCGCACGCGCCGGCCAGGCGGTCACGTTGACCTTGCGCGAGGAGATCGACATCAGCCGCGGCGACATCATCGCCGCCGTCGACGACCCGCCGGAAGTGGCCGACCAGTTCGCCGCGCATCTGCTGTGGATGGACGATGCCGCCTTGCTGCCGGGCCGCCCGTACTGGCTCAAGATCGGCACGCGTAACGTCACCGCAAGCATCAGCGAGATCAAGCACAAGGTCGATGTGAACACGCAGGAGCGGCTGGCCGCCAAGCGGCTGGAGCTCAATGAAGTGGGCTACTGCAATCTGGCCCTGGACGAGCCGATCGCGTTCTCGCCGTATGCGCGCAACCGCGTGCTGGGCGGCTTCATCCTGATCGACCGGCAGAGCAATGCCACCGTGGCCGCCGGCACGCTGGAGTTCGCGTTGCGCCGCGCCGGCAACGTGCACTGGCAGCACCTGGATGTGGATCGCGCCGCGCGTGCGCGCATCAAGGGCCAGGCGCCGCGCGTGCTGTGGTTCACCGGCTTGTCGGGCGCGGGCAAATCCACGGTTGCCAACCTGGTCGACAAGCGCCTGCATGCGCTGGGCTATCACACCTTCATCCTGGACGGCGACAACGTGCGCCACGGGCTCAACCGCGACCTGGGCTTCACCGACGAAGACCGGGTGGAAAACATCCGCCGCGTGGCCGAGGTGGCGCGGCTGATGGCCGATGCCGGCCTGATCGTGCTGGTGAGCTTCATCTCGCCGTTCCGTGCCGAGCGGCAACTGGCGCGCGAGCGGTTCGACGACGGGGAATTCGTCGAGGTATTCGTGGACGTGCCGCTGGCGGTTGCCGAGGCGCGCGATGTGAAGGGGCTGTACCGCAAGGCACGGGCCGGGCAGATCCCCAACTTCACCGGCATCGATTCGCCCTACGAGGCACCGGAGGCGCCGGAGATCCATCTTCACGCCGATGGTGAGAACGTGGAGGCGCTGGCGCGCCATGTGCTCGAGTTCCTCGACTTGGAACGCTGACCAGCGCATCGCGCCGACGACAGCAAGGGTCTTTGGTCATGGTGCAAAGCACGCCCTTTCTGTCAACTCCATGGCGGCTAGGTCGTTAAACTTTCGACGTACCCCGCCAGGATGTTCTGATGCTTGTTCGACCCAGCGCGCGTTTCGGCGCAGCGCTCTTGTTGGCCGTCACGCTGGCCGGTTGCAGCCGTCAGGCCGCCGCGCCGGCCGCCGCCAAACCCATCCCGGTCTCTGTGCAGGCGGTGACCACCCAGCCCTGGAACTCGACCGTGCAGTCGATCGCCACCGTGCGCGCGCGCGAATCGGTGGCGCTGACCGCCGCAGTGAGCGATGTGGTGGAGCAGGTCAACTTCGACAGTGGCGACGAGGTCAAGGCCGGGCAGCTGCTGCTGCGGCTGCGCGGCAACTCGCAGCAGGCGGCGCTGACCGCGGCCCAGGCCACCTTCGAGGAAACCGACCAGCTGTACCGGCGCCAGTTGAGCCTGGTTGGCCAGCAGCTGGTGGCCAAGTCCACCGTCGATACGCAACGCGCACTGCGCGACGCGGCGCAGGCGCGCGTGCAGCAGATGCGCGCGGAGATCACCGACCGCGAGGTGCGTGCGCCGTTCTCCGGCGTGCTCGGCATCCGCCAGATCAGCCCGGGCTCGTTGATCACCTCCAGCACGGTGATCGCCACGCTGGACGATGTGGCGCGCATGTACGTGGACTTCCAGGTGCCGGAATCGCAGTTCGGGCTGGTGCAGCTCGGCAATACCGTCAACGGCACCGCGGCGGCGTACCCGGGCCAGCAGTTCGAAGGCGTGGTGGCGGCGATCGATTCGCGTATCGACGAGACCACCCGTTCGGTGACGGTGCGGGCGGATTTCCCCAACGGCGATCGCCGGCTGCGCCCGGGCATGTTGCTGGATGTGCGGCTGTTCCAGCCGGCGCGGCAGGCGGTGGTGATCCCGGAGATCGCGGTGGTGCAGGTGGGGCGCGAGTCCTACGTGTTCCGGGTCAAGCCCGACAGCAGCGTGGAGCGCGCCGACGTGCGCCTGGGCGAGCGCCGCGACGGCAAGGTGGAAATTCTCGACGGGGTCAAGGCCGGTGAGCGCATCGTGGTGGACGGCACCGGCAAGCTGCGTCCGGGGCTGAAGGTGGTCGACCAGGCCGCGCCCGTGCCTGCATCGACACCGGCAGCCGCGCGCCCGCAGGCAGCCCGATGAAACTCTCCGACCTGTCCATTACCCGCCCGGTGATGGCGGTGGTGATGAGCCTGCTGCTGATCGTGCTGGGGGTGATGTCGTTCACCCGGCTCACCTTGCGCGAGTTGCCGGCGATCGACCCGCCGATCGTGTCGGTGGATGTGGAATACACCGGCGCGTCGGCGGCGGTGGTAGAGAGCCGCATCACCCAGGTGCTGGAAGACGCGCTGGCCGGCATCGAAGGCATCGAGACCATCGAGGCGCGCAGCCGCAATGGCTCGTCCGACATCAGTATCGAATTCGTGCAGTCGCGCGATGTGGAAGCGGCCGCCAACGACGTGCGCGATGCGGTCAGCCGCGTCTCCGACCGCATGCCCGACCAGGCGCGCCCGCCGGAGATTTCCAAGGTCGAGGCCGACGCCGACCCCATCCTGTGGCTCAACATGAGCTCCAGCACGATGGACACGCTGCAGCTGTCCGACTACGCCGAGCGCTACGTAGTGGACCGCTTCTCCAGCCTGGATGGCGTGGCGCAGGTGCGTATCGGCGGGCGCCAGCGCTATGCGATGCGCATCTGGCTGGACCGCGATCAACTGGCCGCGCGTGAACTCACCGTGGCCGATGTGGAAGCGGCGCTGCAGAACGAGAACGTGGAGCTGCCGGCCGGCAGCATCGAATCGGCGCAGCGCGATTTCACCCTGCGCGTGGAGCGCAGTTATCTCAAGCCCGAGGACTTTGCCAAGCTGCCGCTCAGCAAGGGCGAGGGCGGCTATGTGGTGCGCCTGGGCGACGTGGCCAGGGTCGAGCTGACCTCGGCCGAGCGCCGCGCCTACTTCCAGAGCAATGGCGTGCCCAATGTGGGCCTGGGCATCGTGCGCAATTCCACCGCCAACGCGCTGGACGTTGCGCGCGAGGCGCGCGCGCAGGCCGACGAGGTACAGAAGTCGCTGCCGCAGGGCACCAACATCTTCGTCGCCTTCGACACCACGACGTTTATCGATGCGGCGGTGGAGCGCGTGTACCACACGCTGATCGAAGCGGTGGTGCTGGTGCTGGTGGTGATCTGGGTGTTCCTGGGCAGCGCACGCGCGGCGCTGATTCCGGCGGTGACGGTGCCGGTGTGTCTGATCGCCGCGTTCATCGCGCTGTACGCGTTCGATTTTTCGATCAACCTGCTGACCTTGCTCGCGCTGGTGCTGTGTATCGGCCTGGTGGTGGACGATGCGATCGTGGTGGTGGAAAACATCCAGCGCCGCATCGACCTGGGCGAGCCGCCGCTGGTGGCCGCCAGGCGCGGTACCGGGCAGGTTGCCTTCGCGGTGATTGCCACCACCGCGGTGCTGGTGGCGGTGTTCCTGCCGGTGGGCTTTCTGGAGGGCAATACCGGGCGCCTGTTCCGCGAGCTGGCGGTGGCATTGGCAGCGGCGGTGGCGATCTCGGCCTTCGTGGCGCTGACGCTGACGCCGATGATGTCGTCCAAGCTGTTGCGCTCGCATGGGCAGGCCAAACCCAATCGCTTCCATCGCTGGTTCGATGGCCGCATGCAGGCGGTGTCCGGCGCGTACGGACGCTCGCTGGAGCGGCATGTGCATCGCACCTGGATCTTCGCGCTGCTGATGCTGTTGGCGCTGGGCGCCAGCGCGTGGTTGATGGGGAGGATTCCCTCCGAGCTGGCACCGGCCGAGGATCGCGGCAACTTCCAGATCATGATCGACGGGCCCGAAGGCGCGGGTTTCGATTACACCGTGGGTCAGATGCATCAGGTCGAGGCGATCCTCGGCCCCTACGTGGGGCCGGACAAGCCGATCGTGCGCGCCAACCCGCGCGTGCCCGGCGGCTTTGGCAGCAGCGAGGAGATGCACACCGGCCGGGTCAGCGTGTTCCTGCAGGACTGGGAGCAACGCACGCGCCCGACCACCGAAGTGGCCGACGAACTGCAGCAGAAACTCAACGTGCTCAGCGGCGTGCGTGCACGCACGCAGGTGAGCGGCGGCCTGGTGCGCAGCCGCGGGCAGCCGTTCCAGCTGGTGCTGGGCGGGCCGGATTATGCGGAGATCGCGCAGTGGCGCGACCGCATCCTGCAGCGCATGGAAGCCAATCCTGGCCTGGTCGGCCCGGACTCGGACTACAAGGAAACCCGCCCGCAGATGCGCGTGAACATCGACCGCCTGCGTGCAGCCGACCTGGGCGTGCCGGTGACCGCGATCGGTGGCGCGCTGGAAGCGATGATGGGCTCGCGCCGCGTCACCACGTTCGTGGACAACGGCGAGGAGTACGACGTGATGCTGCAGGCCGGGCGCGAGGGCCGCATGGCGCCGGAAGACCTCACCGCCATCCGCGTGCGCTCCACGCGTGGCGAGCTGATTCCGCTGTCCAACCTGGTCACGCTCAGCGAAGTGGCCGAGGCCGGTACCCTCAATCGCTTCAACCGCCTGCGTGCGATCACCATCAGTGCCGGCCTGGCGCCGGGCTACCCGCTCGGCGAGGCGATTGCCTGGGCGCAGCAGGCCGCGCGCGAGGAACTGCCCGAGTACGCGCAGGTGGACTGGAAGGGCGAATCGCGCGAGTACCAGCAATCCGGCAGCGCGGTATTGCTGACCTTCGGCATGGCCCTGCTGGTGGTGTACCTGGTGCTGGCCGCGCAGTTCGAGAGCTTCGCCCATCCGCTGGTGATCATGCTCACCGTACCGCTGGCAGTGCTCGGCGCGCTGGTTGGCCTGTGGCTCACCGGCGGCACGCTCAACCTGTTCAGCCAGATCGGCATCGTGATGCTGGTGGGCCTGGCGGCCAAGAACGGCATCCTGATCGTGGAGTTCGCCAATCAGTTGCGCGACGAAGGCCGCAGCGTGCATGAGGCGATCGTGGAATCGGCATCGGTGCGCCTGCGTCCGATCCTGATGACCTCGATCGCCACCGTGGTCGGCGCGATTCCGCTGGTGGTCGCCGGTGGGCCCGGCTCGGCCAGCCGCGCCACGATCGGCGTGGTGGTGATCTTCGGCGTGTCGCTGTCCACGTTGCTGTCGCTGTACGTGGTGCCGGCGTTCTACAGCCTGATTGCGCCATTCACCAAGTCGCCCGAAGCGGTGGCGCGCGAGCTGGAAACCCTGGAGGCGCAGACGCCGTCGGTGGGCGGGCACGCCTGAGCACGGCAGGCTGCTGACGGGCTGCAGTGCCATGCCCGTGCCTGCCGTGTAGGTGTCTGCGCAGCCGCCGCGTCGTTGCGCAATGACTAAGGTCACATGACAGTCATGCCCGGCTATGGTCGACTCCTGCGGTTATCCTGACCGGAATCGCCAATGCGTCGTCTTGCCTGCCTGCTTGCTCCCTCTCTCCTTGCGCTGTGCTGCGGCACCGCGCTGGCGCAGTCCTCCGGCGAGCCGGTCCCCAATGGCCGCCTGCCGACCTGGGCGGTGCCCGAGCACTACAGCCTGGCGTTCAAGATCGACCCGGACCAGGCCGAGTTCAGCGGCCGCAGCAGCATCCGCGTGCAGCTCAAGCAGGCCTCCGACCATCTGTGGCTGCACGGCAAGGAGTTGAAGGTCAGCAAGGCCACGGTCCAGCCGGCCAAGGGCAAGGCGCTGACCGCACGCTACGTGCAAGCCGATGCGCAGACCGGCGTGGTGCGCCTGGATTTCGGCCGCACGCTGCAGCCGCAGACGCTTACCGTGGACATCGTCTACAGCGCGCCGCTCAACCAGCAGCTGCAGGGCCTGTACCAGGTGAAGTACCAGGGCCAGGCCTATGCGATGACGCAGATGGAGCCGATCAGCGCGCGCTATGCGTTCCCCGGTTTCGACGAGCCGGCGTTCAAGACCCCGTTCGACCTCAGCCTGACCGTGCCCACCGACGACCAGGCGCTGGCCAACACCATCGCCACCTCGACCAAGCCGGCCGGCAAAGGCTGGAAGACGGTGAGCTTCGCCCCGACCGTGCCGCTGCCGACCTACCTGGTCGCCTACGCCGCCGGCCCGTGGGACGTGGTGGACGTGCCGGCCATGCCGGCCACCCCGCAGCGCCCCAATCCGACCCCGTTGCGCGGCATTGCCGCCAAGGGCCAGGGGCCGCGCATCACCCCGGCGCTGGACCAGACCCCGGCGATCATCGCCGCGCTGGAGGACTATTACGCCTTCGGGTATCCGTTCGACAAGCTCGATCTGGTCGCCGCCCCGGACTTCAGCGCCGGTGCGATGGAAAACCCCGGGTTTGTCACCTTCCGCGACTGGCTGCTGCTGCTGGACAAGGACTCGCCGGCAGAGAACGTGCAGCGCTCCTTCAACACCAATGCCCATGAGCTGGCCCACCAGTGGACCGGCGACGCCGTCACCATGGAATGGTGGGACGACCTGTGGTTGAACGAGGCGTTTGCCACCTGGATGCAGCAGAAGATCACCATGCAGCTGCACCCGGAATACCGCGCCAACCTGGACCGCATCGCCGGTGCCCAGCATGCGATGGACAACGACAGCCTGGTCAGCGCGCGCAAGATCCGCCAGCCGATCACCGGCAACGGCGATATCGAAACCGCCTTCGACGGCATCACCTACCAGAAGGGTGCGGCGGTGCTGGCGATGTTCGAGGCCTTCGTCGGCGAAGATGTGTTCCGCGAAGGCATGCGCGCCTACATCGCCAAGCATAAATTCGGCAACGCGACCGCCGACGATCTGGTCGATGCGATCGCCGAGGCCGCCGGCAAGGGCGAGGAGTTCAAGGCCGCATTCCGCAGCTTCCTCAATCAGCCGGGCGTGCCGTACCTGCAGACCCAGCTCGCCAGCGAAGGCGGCAAGACCGTGGTCAGGCTGCAGCAGCAGCGCTACCTGCCGCTGGGCTCCACCGGCGCGGCCGCGCAGCAATGGGGCGTGCCGGTGTGCATCAAGTACGGCAAGGGCAAGGACCAGGTCGGCACCGCCTGCCAGATGCTCGACGGCGCCAGCGGCAGCATCGTGCTGGACGGGGCCGGCAAGAACACCTGGGTGTTCCCGAATGCGCGTGGCGCCGGCTATTACCGCTTCAGCCTGCCGAAGAAGCAGCTGGCCGCACTGGGCAAGCAGGTCGGCCAACTCGACGACAACGAACAGCTGGCCTATGCCGATGCGATCGATGCGGCCTACCGCCATGGCGATGCCGACAGCGACGCGGTGCTGGCAGCGCTCGAGCAATTGGCGCCGTCCGCGTCGGCCGATGTGTCCACCGCGCTGCTGAACCGCTTCGTGTGGATCTGGCGCTACCAGGCCACCAGCGAGGCCCAGCGCGGCGCTTTGCGCAAGGTGGCCGAACAGGCGTATCTGCCACGTCTGCGCCAGCTGGGTTACGCGCGGCGTAGCGGTGAATCGATCGACGACACCAGCTTGCGTTCGGCGTTGGCCGGCCTGTTCGCGCTGCGCCTGCAGAACGCGGAGGTGCGCAAGGCACTGCTCGCGCAGGGCGATGCGGTACTGGCCGGCGGCAACGGCGCACTGGACTTCTCTAAGGCCAATCCGGATCTGCTCGGCACCGCGCTGGCAGTGACCGCGCAGGAGCGCGGCGCACCGGCGGTGCAGGCCTTGATCGCTGCGCTGCGCACGCACGCCGACCCGGCGCAGCGCAACGCCATGATCGCCGCCCTGGGTGCGGTGCAGGACCCGGCGCTACTCACCCAGGTGCGTGATTTCGCGCTGACCGATGCGATCAAGGTGGGCGAGATGAGGAGCCTGCTGACACGCGGCCACAGTTACGAGACCTCGCACGCGTCGATGTGGCCGTGGTTTACCGCCAACTTCGACCGCATCGTGCAGCGCAGCGGCTCGTTCGATGGCGGCGGGTTGCCGGCGCTGGGCGCGTCCGGTGGCTGCAGCGTGGAAGAAGCCGACCGCCTGGATGCGTTCTTCAAGCCGCGCCTGGCCACGCTCAGCGGTGCCGACCGTGGCATGGCGCAGACCGGCGAGACCATCCGCCTGTGCGCCGCGCTCAAGCAGGCGCAGACCGCCAGGCGCTGAGTCGCCGGCTTGCGGCCGGGGTGCGCGGTATCGACGGTGTCGATGCTGCGCGATCCGGAGCGGCGAACGAAACGACTGCGCTCACCGTCAGGCGCGCAGCCGGTGCCTGGAATCGGCATGTGCCACGTGTACACTCCGGTTCCGGGCGCGCCTTGCGTATCCACCTGGCGACTGCCCGTTACGTTTTGTCAGCCACTCCAGGGACGAAGCGATGGACGAATCATTGATGCTGCACGGAGAGGGCTTCGTGCTGCGCCGCTGGCGCCAGGACGACCTGGGCGCCTTGTTGCTGCACGCCAACGACCCATTGGTGCCGCGCGGATTGAGTGATCGGTTTCCGCATCCGTATACGCGCGCCGACGGTGAGGCGTTCCTGGCCGGACGCGTGGTCGATCTGCAGCACCCGGTGCTGGCCATCGAGATCGACGGCCAGGCCTGCGGCACGATCGCGGTGCGTCCAGGGCAGGGCGAGCGGCGCTTTTCGGCCGAGCTGGGCTACTGGATCGGCAGCGCGTGCTGGGGCCGTGGCTGGATGACGCGCATTGTGGCCACTTATGTGGCCTGGGCGATGCAGGCCCTGCCGCTTTATCGCGTCCAGGCCACCGTGCTCGACACCAATCCGGCATCGGCCAGGGTGCTGCTGCGCAACGGCTTCGTCGAGGAAGGCGTCAGCCGCTGCGCGATCATGAAGCCGGATGGATTGCACGATTTGCGCGTGTTCGCGCGGGTGGGGCGGCCGGCCGCGCTGGTGTGAGCCGCGTCTGCGTGCCACGGCGAACGCATCGGCCGAGCGGGTCTGCGCGCTGCTGATGCGCGCAGATCCATCACCGACAGTGATGCCGATCCCGGGCGTGTTCTGCACGGCGTCGAGGTCACCCCGAGTCGCCCCTTACCGGGCCTTGAACGCCATGCTTCCGCTGCCGCGTGTACGGCTGGCTATGCCAGTGGCTTACCATCGTCGCCATGCGTTTGCACCGCCGGCTGCATCGGCGTGCAGATGACCAACACCGCTGGGTGGTGAAAGGGCGATACGGTGCCTGCAGACCCGGCAGGCAACACGAACCTTGGATACGACGATGACACAGCATGATGGACGGGGCGCACGACCGCCGCGCGATGGCGGCAGCTCCGGCGCCGCGCACAATCCCTGGGGCCGCGCCGCGCCGCGCGCACCTGCAGGCCGCCCGCCGGCACAGCAGGCAGCAGCGGCCGACACGCCTGCCGTCGCTGCGTCGTCCGGCGGCAATGCGCGCGAGCTGCGGCTGTACGGCATCAACGCCGTGCAGGCGGTGTTCAAGGCGCGCCCGGAGGCGGTGCGCAAGTTGTATCTGAGCCAGGCGCGCATTCCGCAGTTCAAGGCCTTGCTGGCCTGGTGCGTGGCCCAGCGCATCGGCTACCGCGTGGTCGAGGAGGCCGATCTCAGCAAGCTCGCTGCCAGCACGCACCACGAAGGCGTGGTGGCCGATGTGCTGCGCGTCGCCCCGCAACCGTTGCAGGACTGGCTGGCTGCATTGCCGGCCGGGCCGGTGCTGGCACTTTGGCTGGATGGCGTGGGCAACCCACACAACTTCGGCGCGATTTTGCGCTCGTCCGCACACTTCGGGGTGGCCGGCCTGCTGCTGCCTGCCGGCGCCACGCTGGGGCTGTCCGGTGCAGCCGCGCGCGTGGCCGAAGGTGGCGCCGAAGCGGTGCCGCTGGTGCAGCTGCCCGAGACGGCAACGGCGATGGCGCAGCTGCGTCAGGCCGGTTTTGCGGTGGCCGCCACGCTGGTGGAAGGCGGCCAGGACGTGTTCGCCGCCGCGCTGCCGCAGCGGCTGGTGTATGTGATGGGCGCGGAGAGCGAGGGCATGGACCGCCAGTTCGCGCGCGATTGCGACCTGCAGTTGTCGATCCGCGGCAGCGGCAAGGTCGAAAGCCTCAACGTGGCCTCGGCCACCGCGGTGTTCCAGGCCGCCTGGCGTGCCCGTGCGATGGGCGGAACGCCGTGATGCGCCTGTCTGCCTGGCTGCTTGCCACCGCCTGCGCAGCGAGCGCCGGCGCTCACGCCGCCGCCGCGTCCACGCCTGCCACGCCGCCACAGGTGCGTACCGATCACGGTGTGGTGCGCGGGCAATGGCAGGACGACGGCAGTGCGGTGTTTCGCGCGATTCCGTTTGCCGCCCCGCCATTGGGCGCATTGCGCTGGCAGCCGCCGCAACCGGCGGCGGCCTGGTCGGAGGTGCGCGATGCCACCCAGGCCGCCACCCCATGCGTGCAACCGGCGCTGGGCTGGAACAATGCGATGGCCAGGCGCGGCAGCGAAGACTGTCTCTACGTCGAGGTGCAGACGCCAACGCTGCAGCCGGCCAAGCCGCTGCCGGTGTTCGTGTGGATTCATGGCGGCGCCAATGTGGC
Source organism: Xanthomonas sp. BRIP62409 (assembly GCF_003992965.1). Lineage (NCBI taxonomy): Bacteria > Pseudomonadati > Pseudomonadota > Gammaproteobacteria > Lysobacterales > Lysobacteraceae > Xanthomonas > Xanthomonas sp. BRIP62409. Next base: position 17,845 of record NZ_QEZJ01000027.1, read on the forward strand.
CGGCGGCGCCGACGGCCACCTGCCGACCAACCTGGTCGCACAGGGCGTGCTGGTGGTGACGCTGCAGTACCGGCTTGGCGCGCTCGGCTTCCTGTCGCTGCCGGAACTGCGCGATGGCGACAACCAAGCCGCGGGCAACTACGCCCTGCTCGATCAGATCGCCGCACTGCAGTGGGTGCGCGACAACATCGCGCAATTCGGTGGCGATCCTGCGCGGGTCACCATCGCCGGACAGTCGGCCGGCGGCCAGGACGTGGGCTTGCTGATGCTCAGCCCGCTGGCACGTGGCCTGTTCTCGGCGGCGATCGAGCAGAGCGGCACCGCTGGTTTCGGATTGCCGGCACGTTCGCTGGAGGACAATCGCGCGCTGGGTGTGGAGATCGCCAGGCGCGCAGGCATCGAGGATGCTGCGACACGCCTGGCACAGCTGCGCGCGTTGTCGGTGGAGCAGCTGATCAAGGCCGGACAGGGCGTCGACGTGCCGGCACTGGATGACGATGGCTACATCTGGCTGCAGGCGGTCGTCGATGGACGCGTGCTGCCACGTGCGCCGGCCGCGTTGCTGGCCGAGGGGGCACAGGCCAAGGTGCCGCTGTTGATCGGCTATGTGGCGCAGGAGCTGGAATACGGTGGCAAGCAGGGTGCGCAGGCGCGGCTGCGGCGCGACTATCCGGCGCAGGCCGATGCGGTGCTGCAGGCGCAGCGCACGCATGCGGCGCAGCGTGCGGCGCGTCAGGGCGATGCGGCGATGCAGCTGTCCACCGACCTGACCTTCCGTTGCCCGGCGGTGACCGTCGCCCAGCATCAGGCCGCACTCGGCGTGCCGGTGTGGCATTACGTGTTCGATACCGCCGCACCGGGCGGGCAGGTCACGCACAGCGCCGAGCTGCCGTTCCTGTTCAAGGACCTGCCGATCGGCCAGCCGCCGGTGAGCCTGCAACGTTATTGGGCCGCGTTCGTGCAGCGGGGCAATCCGAATGCCAAGGGCTTGCCGGCCTGGCCTGGGTTCGCACCCGGGCATGCGGCGTTGCAGTTCGACGCCAGTGGCGTGCACCCGCTCAAGGACGCGCGCCCGGACGTGTGCGCAGGCGTGGACCTGCCGTAATCGATCGCGCGCACTGAAAAACGGTGCGCGCGATCGACTCAAGCCAACTCAACTCAGCTCAACGTGCGCTGCCCGGCCCGCAGAAGTAGAAACCGCCGTTGCGCATTTCCGCCGACAGGCCGGTGCAGGTGACGCCGGAGTCAATGCATACGGATACCCGTAACCGGCCATCGCCAACGTATGGCAGCACGGCTGCGCCACGCTCACCGACGACAGCCGCTGCACGGGATGGAGTAACCATGCCTCACCGACGCCGCGACCGGGTGGCATCCGCTTGCCTGGGCGATCAGCATGGCTGTTCTTACTTTTTCTGCAGTCGCACGGCAGCCCCGCCGTTTGCAGCCAATGGCAGCTGCAGGCTGTCGGTGGAGGTGAGCTGGCGCGTGTCGATGCGTACGTCCGTCGGGGCCTGGCCATCGGCGTAGATGGTGGCGGTCCAGCGGCCCTTGCCCAGGAACGCCAACGGCACCGTCAGCGTGCGCGCCTGCTCGTTGGTCATCGCGCCCACGTACCAGTCCTTGCCGCTGCGCCGCGCCAATGCGATGTGCTCGCCGATGGCGCCGTCGAGTGCGCGTGTCTCATCCCAGCTTGCCGGCACATCGCGCAGGAACTGCGCGGCCGGCACGTTTTCGTACTGCTCCGGGCTGTCGGCGACCACCGCGAATGGGCTTTCGTAGACCACATACATCGCCAGTTGCTGCGCGCGGGTGGTCATCACCTGCGGCGCGATGTGCTGCATCGTGAATTCGGCCGGGCGCACATTGCGAAAGCCGCCCGGGGTGTAGTCCATCGGGCCGAGCAACATGCGCGTGAATGGCAGCGTGAGGTTGTGGGTTGCGGTGATGCGCTTGGTCCACTTGTTGTACTCGGCGCCGAGCACGCCTTCCTGCGTGAGGTAATTGGGGTAGGTGCGGGTCAGGCCGGTCGGGTGATAGGCGCCATGCAGGTCCACCAGCAGTTTGTGTTCGGCAGCCTTGCCTAGCAGGCGATGGTAGAAGTCCACCATCTGCTGGTCGTCGCGGTCCATGAAGTCGACCTTGATGCCCTTGATGCCGAGCTGCTGATACCAGGCGAGCGCTTCGTCCATGTGCGCATCGAGCGCGCGCCAATGCGCCCATAGCCACAGCCCGACGTCGCGCTGCCGTGCGTAGGCCACCAGGCCCGGCAGGTCGAGCTGCTCCACCGGCCGGCGGATATCGGCATCGACGTTGTACTGGCCATCGCCGGTGCTGCCGACATACCAGCCGTCGTCGATCAGCATGTACTGCAGCTTCAATTGCTGCGCGTGATCGATATAGCGCTCGATCGTGGCGGTATTCATGCCCGGCTGCGCCACGCCGCCGGCCAGCCCGCCGGACCACCAGTCCCATGCCGATTTGCCCGCGCGCACCCAGCTCGCATCGAAGGCAGGCGGCGGGTTCAGCGCGGAAATCAGGGTGGATTCGATCAGGCTGGCCGGGCTGTCACCCAGCATGATCACCCGCCACGGCGTGGCGAAATCCTGGCCTTTGGCATCGACGCTGACCGCCAGCGTGGGGTCGTCCAGGCGTGGCGATAATTTCGCCCCTACGCCCAGGCTGCCGTCCTCGCGGCCGGTGAGATACAGGCCGGCATAGTCGCGCAGGTTTGCCTCGGCAATCGCCAGCGTGGTGCCGCCGGCATCGGTCTGGCAGACCAGCGGCAACTCCAGCAGATTGTGCGGGCGCAATCTGGATGCGGCGATCGCATCGTATTCGCCCTCGTGGCTGGTTCCAAAGCGCCCCAGGTTCAAGGTCCAGCATGCGTAATCGCTGGGGAATGCAAAGCCGGTGAGCTCGTTGCGAATCCGCACCTCACCGGCGTCGGGCAGCACATAACGCAGCGCAACGCCGTCGTCGTAGGCACGCAATTCCACCGTCAGGCGTCGCTGTTTGGGGTCTGACAACTGCACGCGCAATTGACGATAGTGATCGCGCGCCTGACGTGTCTTGCCCACGGGCAATTCGAATGGGCGGTCATGCGTTTCGGTCGTGCTGCCCTGCAGCGTCATCGCCTTGCCGAGGGTGTTGGCCCGGCCCAAGTCCAGCCCGAGCGGCGCGTCGTCGAGCACGACTTTGTTGCGATACAGCACGCGATAGCTCGGCACGCCGCCCTCGCGTAGCGTGAATTCCACCTGCGTACGTGCATCGGGCGATTGCACCTGCAGGCGCTGCGCGGATGCAGGCAACGCAATCGAATACAGCAACGCGCACGCCGCCGGTACTGCGGACTGGATCAGGTTTCGCATGAGTCCCTCCTCCTGGGAGCGCCAACCCTAACGCAGAACGGTTGTCGTCGATATCTAGCTGGGGTAACGTTACCTCGCACCATGGCCGCTGAAACAGGGGCGGCAGCCACGGGCGGCATCACGGCAGAGGCAATGACAAGGCGGCTACACGTCGTTTTGGCAGTTGCGTTGTCGCGATGTGTACCGTTGCTTGGCAGTAGAGCTTGGGAGAGGCCTCTAATGCTGATGGTTCGCAAGGCGTTCCGCCGTGGAGCGCTGTGGGTGGTGTGTGGTTGCATGGCTTGGGCTGCAGTGGAGGCTGCGCCCGTCGATGTGCGATCGACCGGTCCCTACGATGTCCGCGTACTGGCGGGCGGGATGGGGTTGTCCAAGAAGCTTGCCGCCGATGCGCCGTTGCTGGCTGCCGACGCAGACTGGAGTGTGTCCGGCTGGGTGCGTCCCTGGCGCGCGAATGCAGGCCCGGCATTGATCGCCGGTCTGGGCGATGCGAAATCGGCCGGGCGTTACTTCGCAATCGACAACGGCAGGCTCGCCTTCGTGCAGGGCGCAGATACGGTGTTGCGCAGCAAGCAGGCGCTGCCTGCGGGGACCTGGACGCAGGTGGCTGCGGTGGCGAAGGCGGGGCGGTTGACGCTGTACGCCAATGGCCGTCAGGTCGCCAGCGGTGCGGTACGCCAGAGCGCGGTCGCGCCCGTGCTGATGTTTGGTCCGCGCGAGCAGCCCGCCGCCTATACGCAGCACTTCGGTGGCGAGATTGCCGGTTTCCTCGCGCACGCCGCTGCACTGGATGCGCCGGCCATCGCGCAGCTTGCGGCCAAGGCGCCGGATCAGGCCTTGCAGCGTTTCGAAGACGCCTCGCCGGCCTGGCAGGTCCAGGTCAAGCAGATGGCTGGCCAGGTCGCACCGCAGCCGCCGGCAACGCTGCCGCGTAGTGCGGCAGCCTTCTCTGCGCCGGTCGCCAAGCCGGTACAACCGACGCCCGCGTTGCAGCCGCTGGATGCGGCGGCATGGCGGGTCGGTGCGTGGGAACTGGCTGCTGCGCCGGAACTGGGGCAGGCCACGGGCGCCAGCCTGTCGCGCGGTGATGACAGCGGCGGTGCCGCGGCCTGGCACGCGGCCACCGTGCCGGGCACGGTGCTCACCACGCTGGTCGATCGGGGCGTGTATCCGGATCCGGATATCGGTCTCAACAACATGGCCATTCCCGAATCGCTGAGCCGGCAGGACTGGTGGTACCGCAGCCGTTTCGATCTGCCTGCTGCAGCGCAGGGCAAGCGGCTGGAACTGCTGTTCAACGGCATCAACTATGCGGGCGAGGTCTGGGTCAACGGTACGCAGGTCGGGCGTACGCGCGGTGCGTTCGCACGCGGCCGCTTCGATGTCAGCAAGCAGCTCAAGGCTGGCCGCAACATCATCGCAGTGCGTGTCTCGCCGCCGCCGCATCCTGGCATCGCGCACGAGCAGTCGATGACCGCAGGCGTGGGCGAGAATGGCGGTGTGCAGGCGCTGGATGGGCCGACCTTCATCGCCAGCGAAGGCTGGGACTGGATTCCGGCGGTACGCGATCGCAATGCCGGGCTGTGGCAGGACGTGCAGTTGCACGCCACCGGGCCGCTGGCGCTTGGCGACACCCGGGTGGTGACGACGCGGCTGGCCCCGGATCACCGGCGTGCCGAGCTTGAAATCAGCGTGCCATTGCGCAACGACAGTGCCGCGGCGGTGCAGGGCACCCTGCAACTGGCCATCGGCGATGTGCGCATCCAGCGGCAGGTCAACGTGCCGGCCGGTGGTACCACGCTCACGCTCAGTGCCGCCGATACGCCGCAGCTGGTCATCGCCAATCCGCGCCTGTGGTGGCCCAACGGTTATGGCGAGCCTGCGTTGTATACCCTGCAGGCCAGCGTCGAGGTGGCCGGTACGCCGTCGGATACGCAGCAGCTGCGCTTTGGTATTCGCGAAGTCGGTTACGAACTGTCGCTGTTCGACCAGGACGGCGCGCTGCGCCGCGTGCTGGTGGATTTCAACAAGGCACGTCAGCGTGGTGAACGCATTGTCGATGCCCGCCACAGTGCGATCCGCCCCGTGCCCGGAGGCGATGCGCAATCGTTCTATCCCGGCGCGCAGGCATCGCCGGCGGTCACGCCGCTGAGTGACGACGCGCTGGCACCGTACCTGGCCATCCGCATCAATGGCGTACGCATTGCCGTCAAGGGCGGCAACTGGGGCATGGACGACTGGCGCAAGCGCGTCTCGCGCGAGCGGCTGGAGCCGTACTTCCGCCTGCAGCGCGATGCGCATTTCAATGTGGTGCGCAACTGGGTGGGGCAGAACACCGAAGCCAGCTTCTTCGAGCTGGCCGACGAATACGGCATGTTGGTGCTCAACGACTTCTGGCAGTCCACCCAGAACTACAACATGGAGCCGGCCGATGCGGCGCTGTTCCTGGACAATGCCGCCGAGGTCATCAAGCGCTTCCGCAACCATCCGTCCATCGTGTTGTGGTTCGGCCGCAACGAGGGCGTGCCCGCACCCATCCTCAACGAAGGCCTGGATGCACTGGTGGCCGAACTGGACGGCACGCGCTGGTACACCGGCAGTTCCAACCAGGTCAATCTGCAGGGCAGCGGTCCGTACAACTACCGCGAGCCGGTGGGGTACTTCAACGCCTTGGCACAGGGCTTTTCGGTGGAAGTGGGCACGCCGTCGTTCTCCACCCTGGAGTCGTTCAAGGCCTCCGTCCCGGCGGCGCAGGACCAGTGGCCGATCAGCGATGCCTGGGCCTATCACGACTGGCACCAGTCCGGTAACGGCGACACCGCCAGCTTCATGCGTTCGCTCACCGACAAGCTTGGTGCGCCCACCAGCCTGGAAGATTTTGAGCGCAAGGCGCAATTGCTCAACTACGACACCCATCGCGCCATCTTCGAAGGCTTCAACGCGCAGCTGTGGACCAAGAACAGCGGGCGCCTGCTGTGGATGAGCCATCCGGCCTGGCCCAGCAACATGTGGCAGATCTACAGCCACGACTACGACACCCATGCGGCCTATTACGGTGTGCGCAATGCGGCAGAGATGCTGCATGTGCAGATGAACCTGCCCGGCCACGACGTGGTGGTGGTCAACAACGCCAGCGCCCCGGTGCGTGGCCTGCGCGTGCGTGCAGAGGTCTACAGCAGCGATGGCGCATTGCTGCAGCAGCGCGAACAGGCCGTGGACGCCGCGCCCGTTGCGGTCTCGGCACCGGTGCTGCAACTGGCGCCGTTGCTCAAGGACACCAACGGGCTGGGCTTTGTGCGGCTGCAATTGCTCGATCGCGATGCGGTCGTGCGTTCGCGCAATTTCTACTGGGTGGCGCGCGATGCGGCAGCCATGCGTGGCCTGGATGCGCTGGCGGCAGTGCCGGTGCAGCTCAGCACGCAACTGCAGGAGGGTGCCGAGCCGGTGCTGCGCGCCACCGTGCGCAATGCCTCGCAGCAGGTGGCGCTCAACACCAAGCTGACCCTGGTGGACGCGCAGGGCCAACGCATCCTGCCGGCGTACTACAGCGACAACTACCTCAGCCTGGTGCCGGGCGAGCAGCGCGAGGTCGAGATTCGCGGCCCGTCCGCGGCGAGCCTGCGCAACGCCACGCTGCAGGTGCGCGGCTGGAATGTCGAACCATCAACAGGCGTCGCCAGCGGGCTTCCGTAGCGGCGCCGACAGGTTGCCACGCCGTGTCCGCACGGCGGTCGCACTGATGCGCCGATCGCGCGTCAGCCAATACCGCATTGCCGTTGCTGCAATGCCATTCGAAACGGTCGTGGATTGTCGTCATCCCTGGGAGGGGACCATGAACAAGCTGCATGCGAACACCCGCCACACCCCATTGGTCGCCGCACTGGCGGCTGCACTCACCCTGCTGGCCGGCAGCGCAAACGCACAGGACGCCAGCGCTGCCGCCGGGGTCACCGACCTGGACAAGGTCATGGTCAAGGGCGTGCGCGGCGCGCAGGCCGAGGCCATCGAGAACAAGCGCACCGCCGCGCAGATCATCGACTCGATCTCTGCAGAGGACATCGGCAAGCTGCCCGATGTCACCATCACCGACTCGCTGCAACGCGTGCCCGGCGTGCAGATCCGGCGTTCGGCCGGCGAGGGCTCGCAGCTCAATATCCGCGGCATGCCGCAGGTGCAGACCACCATGAACGGCGAGTTGTACCTGAGCGCCGGTGGCGGCGACCAGTACGGCCAGCCGAACATCGGCCGCGCGCAGCCGGATTTCGTGGACATCCCGCCGACGCTGTTCAGCGGCGTGGACGTGATCAAATCGCCGACCGCCGCGGACCTGGATGGCGGCATCAGCGGTACCGTCTCGCTCAAGACACGGCGCCCGTTCGACCTGCCCGAAGGCTGGACCTTCAGCGGCCAGGCCGAAGGCTCCTACGGCGACCGCGTGCAGGAACTCAACGAGCTGTACTCGGGCCTGGCCAGTTTCCGCACCGAGCGTTGGGGCGCGTTGCTGGCGGTGTCGTACTCCGATGCCACGCTGGAGAACAAGCATCCCAGCGTGTATTCCAATGGCGCGCAGAAATCCACCGAGCAGAACGTGGGCTTTGATTTCAATGGCGACGGGCGCATCGGCAGCAATACCGATCCGTCCAACCTGCCGCGTGACTACTTCTACAACTGGGTCGCCACCGAGCTGGACAACCGCAGCACCGACCGCCAGCGCACCGGCATCAACGGCTCGTTCCAGTTCAACATCAACGATTCGTGGACGGTGCTGGCCGATGCGGCCTACACCAAGCTCGAAGACCAGGACACCTCGGTCGCCGCGCAGCTGCACACCGGTTGGGCCACCAACCAGCTGCAGCCCGGATCGGTGGTCGATTCCAATGGCGTGCTGGAATACGGCCAGTTCCGCTACAACCGCTTCCAGGCCCACTCGATGGCCGGCGTCGCCGACTCGGACGCGCTCAACACCAATCTGGAACTGCGCTTCGACGACGGTGGCCCCTTCCGTGCCTCGTTCCGCTGGGTGCATGGCGATGCGCAGCGCACCTACGACGAAGCGCGTGCCGATGCGGTGGTGACGCGTGGCGACCAGATCACCCGCGCCGGCGGCGTGACGCAATGGGCCAACGCCAATGGCCTGCCGACGGTGGATGCCTCGGTGGATTTCCGTGGCACCTATCCGGCGGTCAACCTCGGCACCGATGTGTCCAACCCGGACAACTGGCAGCTGATGTCGACCTGGGCGCAGGGCAACAAGATCGAAGCGACGATGGACGCGTTCCGCGCCGATGGCACCTTCGAGTTCGACGAGGGTGTGGTGCGCGGCTTCCAGTTCGGCATCCGTTACGGTGAGCGCGAGGTCAAGCTGGACACCTATCGCTACCTGTCGCCGGTGTCGACCAGCTGTGCCGACCCGAACCGCTCGCTGTACTACTTCAAGGATCCGCTGATTGTGGACACCTGCAGCGGCGTCTCCGAAGCGCGCCTGCTGCCGTTCAATTCGATCCCCGGTTACTGGGCCTACTTCAACGACTTCGATCCGCTCAGGGTCACCGGCCTGGGCAGCCAGGGCCTGCCGGCGATCAACCCGCAGGTCATGAAGGACCCGGTGGGCTACCTCAACAGCCTGTACCCGGGCAACGTGGCCTACCAGCAGGCCGCCGATTCCTACAAGGTCACCGAAAAGAGCACCGCGGCGTACTTCCTGGCAAACCTGGAAGGCGGCACCGGCAGCGCGGTGCCGTGGACGGCCAACATCGGCGCGCGCATCGTGCAGACCAAGCTGGCGATCGATCAGTACCTGAGCAGCGGCAACGTGTTCATCGGCAACGTTGAATGGAACGGTGTCAGCCCGGCGATCGGCACCAATCGCCTGAACCGTCAGTACACCGACGTGCTGCCCACCGCCAACCTGTCGCTGGACATCACCGACGCGCAGAAGCTGCGCTTTGCCTACAACAAGGCGGTGGCGCGCCAGGACCTGCCCGATCTCGGGCGCGGGCTGGTGAGCTTCTACGCGGTCAATGGCACGCCGCCGCGCAACCCTGCGTTGCCCTCGGATGCGGTGCTGTTCCTCAATGGCCGCTCCGGTAACCCGGATCTCGATCCGTATCGCGCCACCAACTACAACGCCTCGTGGGAATGGTATTTCTCCGATGCGTCGCTGGTCAGCGTGGGTGCGTTCCTGATCGACGTGAAGTCGTTCCCCACCACGGTGACCAACATCGAACTGTTGCCCGACGCCGATGGCGTGGCGCGGCTGGGCGGCCCGGTGGAGCGCATCGTCAATGGCGGCGGCGGCAAGATCAAGGGCTTTGAAGTCGGCTATCAACAGGCCTTCGACTTCCTGCCCGGCTGGTTGAGTGGCTTCGGTACCAACATCAACTACACCTTCTCCGATGCCGACACCGACAACACCGATATCCAAGGCAATACGTTGCCGATCGGCGACAACTCCAAGCACCAGGCCAACGCGGTGCTGTGGTACCAGAAGGACAAGTTGCAGGCACGCGTGGCCTACAACTGGCGGAGCAAGCGCTTCAGCCAGGTCAACAGCGGTGCGTGGGGCGACGAGCTGGCGATCTGGAACGACGACGTCGGCTATCTCGATGCGTCCTTCAGCTACGACGTCAACGACCACCTGACCCTGTACGCCCAGGCAACCAACCTGACCGGCGAAAGCGAGCGGCGCTACGCGCAGTGGACCAACCACTACTACGACCAGAACATCTTCGAGCGTCGTTATTACGCCGGCCTGCGTCTGCGCTTCTGATCCGGCTGTGCGTTGTGCGACATGGCGCACCCCCGCGCCGTGTCGCACATGTTTCGCTGTTGTCACTCTCCAAGCGGTCATTGCGCTTTCTTCCCGTCGCCGTTGATTGCGGCGCTGCAGTACGCCTGACGGCAACGTCAGGCACCCTCCCATTCGGCCGCATCGTCGGGAAGCGATGTGGCCGTTTTTTGTGTGTGATGGCGCAGGCGTTACACGATGCCGATCGATGCAGCACTTACCGCGCCGGCGGCCCGGCCGTCGAGCCGCGCTTGACCACGGTGTACTTCATCACCTGGTGCACGCCCTGCGCGGGATCGCCCTTGCGTCGCTGGCGGATCGCATCGGCCAGCAACGACACCGCGGCGCGGCCCATCGCAGTGACCGGTTGATGCACGGTGGTGAGCTCGGGCCAGATGGTGGTGGCCACCGGGGTGTCGTCGAAGCCGGCGACCGAGACATCCTCGGGTACGCGCAAGCCCAGGCCGTGCGCGACCGCAACGGCCGCAGCCGCCATATCGTCGTTGCTGCAGAAGATGGCGGTGGGCGGTTGCGCCTGCGCGAGCAGGCTGCGCGCGGCGAGCAGGCCGGAGTGATAGGTGAACAGACCCTCTGCCATCAATTCCTCGGCCACGGGCAGGCCAGCGGCCTGCAGGCTGTCGAGATAGCCATTGGCACGCAACGCGCTTGGCGTGTGCTTGGGGTCGCCCTTGATCAGTGCGATGCGGCGATGGCCCAGTTCAACCAGGTGGTCGACGATGGCGCGCGCGGCCTGGTAATCGTCGATGCGCACCGAGCTGATCTGCGCCATCGGTGCGCCGCTCGCCACCGCCACGACCGGGATGCCGCGTGCATCGAGTTCGGCGATGGTCTGGCGCGAATCGCATAACGGGGGTGGCAGGATCACGCCGTCCACGCCGGCTGCCAGCAAGCGTTCGGTGGCGGCACGCTGGCTGCGGATGGCACCGCATTTTTCCACCAGCACCTGGCTGCCATTGAGGCTGCTTTGCTCGAGCAGGCCGAGCATGAATTGGTTGAGGTAGGCCGCGCTGGGATTGCTGTACAGCACGCCGATGCGCAACAGGCCGCTGGTGCGCAACGAACGGCCTGCCAGATTGGGCCGGTACCCCAATGCCTGCACCGAGGCTTCCACGCGCACGCGCATGTCCTCGCCGACATGCGGGTGACGGTTGATGACGCGCGAGGCCGTCATCGGCGAGACGCCGGCGTGCTTGGCGACATCCAGCAAGGTCGCTGCGTTGTTGGCACTGCGTTGGCGCTTGGCCGCCATTGTGTGTGCTCGTCCTGGAGTGGAAGCGAAGGGGCAGCAGGTACGCGCGAGGCCTGCAGCAACCGCGAGTGCCTGGCCGCTGGCACTCGCTGTCGATGGAGGTATCGGCACAGGCAACGCGCAGCATGCGCGTCATCCGTGCCGCTCGCCTCAACAAGGCGCCTGCGACGTCTTCCGTTGCAGTTACTCGCTCGGCGGTTGCACGCTTTTCGCGCGACTGCCGAAATCGCCATCGGCCTCGGCCGCCAGGTATGCAAATACCGTGTAGGCCGCCACGTTCTGCGCCAGCGCCTTGGGGTCGATCTTGTCCAGGGTGTCGTCGGCGGTGTGGTGCAGGTCGAAGTAGTCGGTGCCATCCTGCGCCAGCCATGCCCATGCGCCGCCCTTGGCGGAAATCGGCCCGACATCCGGGCCGGGGCCGCCCTTGTCCGGCACATACGCGATGCCCAACGGCGCGAGCACCTCGGCAATCTGTTTGGTCGCGGCGCGCGAGTCTTCCGGTGCCGCCGAGCCGGTGTTGAACGCATAGATGCGCCCGGCACCGAAGTCGCTCTCTGCGCCGATCTGATGCAGCGCCATGTCCTTGGCATCCTTGCCGTGCGCGGCCGCATACGCCTTGCCGCCGTACAGGCCCTGCTCCTCGTTGGCGAAGGCCACCACGCGAATCGTGCGCTTGGGCGCCTGCTTGAGTTGGCCGATCAGGTGGCCCGCGGCCATGGTGATCGCCACGCCGGCGCCATCGTCGATCGCGCCGGTGCCAAGATCCCAGGAATCCAGGTGCCCGCCGATCACCACCACTTCCTTGGGCTTGCTGCGTCCGGTGATTTCGCCGATCACGTTGTACGAAGTCGCCGTGCCATCCCAGCCGCAATCCAGCGCCAGCCGCACACGCGTGCTGCCCAGCGCGGCCAGGCGCGCGAGCTGGTTGGCATCGGGCACCGACAACGCTGCTGCCGGCACCGGCGTCAGGCCTTCGTCGAAACGGGTGATGCCGGTATGCGGCACGCGGTGCGAGTCGGTGCCGGCCGAGCGCATCACGAAGCCGATCGCGCCCTTGCGGATCGCTTCCGACGGGCCCTTGCTGCGCACCGCGCCGCCATTGCCGTAATCCTTGCCGTCGCGCGCCTTGGTCATCTGGTAATCGACGAATGCGATCTTGCCGGCCAGTGATCCGGCCGGTGCGGCCTGCAGTGCGGCCAGGTTGTCGAAGCGCACCACCTCGCCCTCGACGGTGCCACCCGGGCTGCCGCCCAGGGCGGTGATGTGCAGGGGCTGCGCATGCGCACCGATCACCGCGGCCTGTTCGCTGCGCCGCTGCCACTTGGGAAAGCGCACCGGCTCGGTCCACACCTTGTCGAAGCCCAGTGACTGGAACTTGGCCTTGGCCCAGGCCACCGCGCGCGGATCGGCCTCGCCACCGGCAATGCGCGGGCCCACTTCGGTGGTCAACGATTCCACCACCGCAAAGCCGGTGTCGTCGGCCAAGGCCTGCTCGCGCAGCTGCGCGGCGGTGCGCAGTGCGCTATCGGCGATGGTGGTCTGTGCGGCGAGCGCGGGTGCGCAAGCGAGTAGGGCAGAGATGGCAACAGCGAGACGACGCATGCAGGGCGGCTCCAACGACAAGGGGGACCCCGAGCTTATCAGCGCGAGGTCCCCCGTCTGCGTGCGAAAGGTCATCCTCGTGCGCGACGTTGCGCAATGGATGTGCCCGCTTACGGCACGCCTGGTGTCTTCAGCGTGTCGTTCTTCAACGAATCGCGAATCTCGCGCAGCAACAGCACTTCTTCGCTCGGGCCCTTGGGGGCGTCCGGCTTGCGGTGGGTCAGGCGGTTGATCAACTTGACCACCATGAAGATCGCGAAGGCGATGATCACGAACTGCACGACGGTGTTGATGAAATCGCCGTAGCCGATGGCCACCGCCGGAATTTCCTTGCCGGTGGCATCGACGCCGGCAGGCTTGAGCACCCAGGCCAGGCGTGAGAAATCCACATTGCCGATGGCCCAGCCGATCGGCGGCATGATGATCTTTTCCACCAGCGCGGTGACGATCTTGCCGAACGCTGCACCGATAACCACACCGACCGCCAGGTCGATGACATTGCCACGCATCGCGAATTGCTTGAATTCGCTGACCATTCCCATAGCGCACTCCAGATGCGGTCGCGGACCAACTGCCGCGGCGTGATCGTAGCGGGCGGCGTGTCAGCCCGCGATGATGCCGTGGCGCTCGGCGACGTTTTCCAGGCGTGCACTGAACTGATCGCCCGGCAGCAGCGGGCCGACACCGGCCGGCGTGCCCATGAAGATCAGATCGCCCGCGCGCAACGCATAGAGTTTGGAGAGCTCATGCAGGATTTCCGGCACGTTCCAGATCATCTGGTCCAGCAACGACTGCTGACGCACCTGGCCGTTGACCTCCAGCGACAGGTTCAAGGCCTCCAGCGCACCCACTTCGCCGGCATGCACCAGCTCGCTGATCGGCGCGGAGTGATCGAAGCCCTTGGCGATGTCCCACGGCAGGCCCTTGGCCTTGGCGGCGGCCTGCAGATCGCGTCGGGTCAGGTCCAGGCCCACGCCGTAGCCATAGATCAGCGCCTCTGCCTGATCCACCGGCAACTCGCCGGCCGGCGCATCGCTGCCCAGTGCCACCACCAGCTCCACTTCGTGGTGCAGTTCTTTGGTGCCGGGCGGGTACGGAATGTGGTCGCCATGGCCGACCACGATTGCATCGGCGGGCTTCATGAAAAAGGTCGGCTGGCCCCGTTCGGCCCTGGAGGCAGGCGCTGCGGCGCCCATCTCGCGCGCGTGATCGGCGAAGTTGCGGCCGACGCAGTAGATGCGGTGCACCGGAAAGTTGCCGCCACCAACCACCGGAATGCGCGGGACGTCGGCGGCGGGAATCACATCGTGGGTCATGCACGCATCCTTGGGGAACGGGGCAGCTGAGTCTAGCCGTTTGGCCGTGCATGACGGAACCGCCGTGCTGCGCGTTGAGTGCATCGCGCCGCCTGGCCGGCAGTGCGTGCGATCACGGTCTGCGTCGGCGCAGGCGAAAGCGCGCATGCCGGTCAGCTCATGCGCGCAGTGATATCAGGATTCAATGCCTACCGCGCCGGATGGCGGTGGCGTGGTGCTTCAGTGCGACAACGGCAACGCGGGCTTGCGCACCACGCGGTACTCGGCTTCGACCACGCGTGTCTGTTGCTGCGTGCGACGGTTCGACTTGCTCAGCAGCTTCCAGGCGATGCCGCCCAGGATCATCGCCGCGCCCACGAACACGCTGAAGAAGATCAGCACGGCAAGGATGACCAGACCGGCCAGGCCAGCGGCAACGCGCACCAGCGGGTGACGCGGCTTGCGCGGGGCAAACAGGTGGTGGAGGTTGCCGAATTGGAAGAGACGTGCAGGCATGGCGGTGGGCTGCCGGGCAGGAAACAGGCCCGCAGTATCGTTGCGGTTTCATGTCATTGAGTGAAAACTTCGTTAAACAATGACCTGTTTTGTTAAGTCCATCACATCCAGTGGGCTAGAAGCAGGGCGTCCGGTCGGCAGGAATGCGCATTCGTGAGCGCAGTAGATGCATGCGTGGCGGCATCGCATGGCGTCGGCGCGATGCAGGCGCGTGCCACAATCGCAGTCCGTTCTCCCATAGCAGACCGCATGTCTTCGCCATCGCCCACCACGCTTGCCGACCTGGCGCAGATTCCCGATGCCGGATTTCTGGAAGTCGAAGCGGTGTGGGACGGCGGCGCGGAGTCGCTGGTGCTGTATCGCGATGGTGCACAGGTACGCGCCTGGTTGAACGTCTGTCCGCATGCCGGCAGGCGGCTGGATTGGGCACCCGGCCAGTTCCTCAAGACCAAGGAAGGCCACCTGGTCTGCGCGGCACACGGCGCGGCGTTCGAGCTCAGTGGCGGCGAATGCATCAGCGGGCCGTGCCGCGGTCAATCGCTGCTGGCGGTGCCGGTACGCATCGAGGGGACGCAGGTGGTCCTTGGCTAGGTTGCCGCTCTAAGGCCGCGTCACCGATCCAGTACAACGTCCGTGTGCCGAGGCTGGAGCAAAGCGCGGTTGGCAGGACATCGCCAGCAGTCGTCGGCCAGCTTCAAGCAGCAGGTGGCGCCGTCGCCGCGTCTCGTGTCTGGCGATCGGGCGTGCAATGCGCCTGACGGTGCACCATCGATGATCGATCCATCTGCGCGCATATCTGCAGCGATCGCCGTCGCCGGCCACGACGCCGGTTCAGCGCGCTGCCCACCAGAACATCAGGTTGATCATCGAGACCATGACCACGACGTAGATCAGCGACAGCGGTGCGCCCACGCGCCACAGCTCGCGTGGCTGATAGTTGGCCGGGCCGGCCACCATCGAGATCACCGGGTTGGAGGCGGTCATCAGATTGTTGGACGCCGACAACGCCACGATCAGCGCAAACGCGGTCGGGTTGCCGTTGGCCGCCAGTGCCAGATTGACCGCGATCGGCACCATCACGATGGTGGCGCCGACATGGCTGATCACCAGCGAAAACGCGGTGGTCAGCAGCGCCAGGCTGATTTCCAGCGCCCACACCGGAATGCCCTCGGGCAGGCGGTCGATGGTGTGGCCGGCCACCCAGGCCGCGGTGCCGCTGCTGTCCATTGCCCAGCCCAGTGGAATCAGGCCGGCCATCATGAAGATGGTCTTCCAGTTGATCGAGGCGTAGGCCTCGTCCATGCGCAGCACGCCGCTGACCAGCATGCAGGCCACGCCGGTCATCAAGGTCAGCGCCACCGGCAGGCGCGAGGTCAGCGCGATCAGGATGGTGAAAGCGAAGATCGCCATGGCGATCTTGAACTTGTGCGGGCGCTGCTCGCCCTTGGGGAAGTCGGTCACCGGCACGAAATCGCGGCTTTCCGCCGCCTGCGCCAGATCCTGCCAGATGCTGTGGAACACCAGCATGTCGCCGCCGCGCAGCGGCACGTTGCGCACGTCCTCGCGGATCACCTGCTTGTCGCGGTTGATCGCCAGCAGGCTGATGCCGCTTTGCTTGCGCAAGCGCAACTCGGCCGCGGTCTTGCCGATCAGCCGCGAGTTGGGCGGAATCAGCGCCTCGGAAATGCCGGCCAGGCTGGGATTGAACAGGTCGCCCAGGTTGCGCAGGCGCGAGGACATGCGCAGGAACTGGTTCTGCGCAAAGTCGGTCACTTCCTGGCGTGGGCCCATCGCCCCGAGCACGCTGCCGACCCAGATGCGCATGTCCGCCGGCGGCGCCAGGCGGGTGTCGTTGCCGGTCTTCAAGGCGAGCAGCAAGGGCGCGTCGTGCAGCGCCTCGGCCTCGCCCAGGGTCATGCCGACCAGCGGGCTTTCGGCGCTGACGGTGAGCTCGAACACATCGCCGTCGATGCCGTAGGTCTTGGCGAAATAGCTCTCGGTGCGCGAGGGCGTGACGCCTTCGTTGATCAGGCGTTCTTCCTCGATCAGCTTGCGGTCGCCGTAGAAACGGAAGTACAGCAATGCGGCGATCAGCAAGGCCACGCCGATCGGCAGCGGCGCGAACATGGTCAATGGCTCGATGCTGGCCATGCCCGAGGGCAGGTTGTTATTGGCCGACACCAGCAGGTCGTTGAGCAGGATCAGCGGCGAATTGCCCACCATGGTCAGCGCGCCGCCCATCACGATGGCCGCGGCGATCGGCAGCAGCATGCGTTGCAGGGTCAGCCCGGTGCGCGCGGCCAGCCGCGAGGCGACCGGCAGGTACAAGGCCATCACCGACGGGTTCTGCATGAAGGACGAGTTCAGGCCGGAGATGGCCAGCGTCATCATCATCAGACGTTGTTCGCTGCCGTGCGAGCGCCGCAGCAACCAGGTCGCCAGGCGATTCAACGCCCCGGTGCGCTCCAGCCCCGCACCGAGGATGGTGGTGGCGATGATGCTCATCACCGCGTTACCGGAAAAACCACCAAACAGTTCTTCCGGCGCCACCAGCCCGGTGACGCCCAGCACCACCAGCACGATCAACGCCACCACATCGGCGCGAATGCGCTCGAACAGGAACATCGCCATCGTGAAACCGACCAGCCCGAGGACGAGCTTCATATCGTTGGTCAGTGTCAGCGCGGTATCCATTAGGGGCCGGGATTCGGGATTCGGGAGTGGGGATTCGGGAGTGGGGATTCGGGAGTGGGGATTCGGGAGTGGGGATTCGGGAGTGGGGATTCGGGAGTGGGGATTCGGTGAGCTGCTGCGGCGTCGAGTGTGCGGGAAGGCGCTGTTACGAATCCCCAATCCCCACTCCCGAATCCCGGTCATACAGCAGATCCCACACGCCGTGGCCGAGCTTCTGGCCGCGGGTTTCGAAGTGGGTCTGCGGTCGCCAGGCGGGGCGTTCGACGTGGCCGCGCGGGCCGGCGCGATTGACCAGGCCCGGTGTGGCGTCGAGCACGTCCCACATCTGTTCGGCGTAATCGGCCCAGTCGGTGGCCGCGTGCAGGCGGCCACCATGGCGCAGCTTGCGCACCACCAGCGCCGCGAACGCCGGCTGGATCAGGCGGCGCTTGTTGTGGCGCTTCTTGTGCCATGGATCGGGGAAGTAGATGCGCACCTCGTCCAGCGCGCCATCGGCGATCTCGTGCTCGAGCACTTCCACCGCATCGTGGTGGTACAGGCGCACATGCGTGCTGCCGTCATCGTCCAGCGCATTGAGCAGGCGACCGACGCCAGGCGCATGCACCTCGATGCCGATGTAGTCGCGGCTGGGGTCCTGCTGGGCGGCAAAGCGCAATGCCGCCCCGTTGCCAAACCCGATCTCCAGCACCTTGGGCGCGGGACGGCCGAAGGCCGCATCCAGGTCGCGCGGCGTGCCGCTGTAGTCCAGGCCGAAGCGTGGCCACAGCTCGTCGAACGCGCGCTGCTGCGCCGGGGTAAAGCGGCCCTGGCGCAGCACGAAGCTGCGCACCTGCCGGCGGCCCTCTTCGATGGTGAAGGGCTTGGGCGGCATCTTGGCGCCGTCGCTGGTGAAAGGATCAGTCATGAATTAGGTCGCATCAGAAAAGCCCCTCCCTTTGGAAAGGGGTTGGGGTGAGGGTAGGGCGTGAGGGGGCACTCGCAGTAATGCGCGATCTGGCAACGGCCACATCCGGCACCTCACACCGCCAAGCATTGCGCATCGACTGCAATGTCAACGCAGCACACCCACTCATCCAATCACGCCATCCACCGGGCTGGACGCCGAGGCATACCGCTTGCGCGGAATCCGCCCGGCCAGGAAGGCCTCGCGTCCGGCCTCGATCGCTTTGCGCATCGCGCTTGCCATCAGGATCGGATCACGCGCACCGGCGATGGCGGTATTCATCAATACACCGTCGCAGCCCAGCTCCATCGCGATCGCCGCATCCGATGCCGTGCCCACGCCGGCGTCGACGATGATCGGCACCTTGGCGTTTTCGATGATTTCCAGCAGGTTGTACTTGTTCTGGATGCCCAGCCCGGAGCCGATCGGCGCGGCCAGCGGCATCACCGCCACGCAGCCGATCTCCTCCAGGCGCTTGGCCAGGATCGGATCATCGGAGGTATAGACCATGACGTCGAAGCCGTCGGCGACCAGCTGCTCGGCGGCCTTGAGCGTCTGCACCACGTCCGGATACAGCGTGCGCTCGTCGCCGAGCACCTCCAGCTTGGTCAGGTTGTGGCCGTCCAGCAGTTCGCGCGCCAGCCGGCAGGTGCGGACCGCATCTTCAGCGGTGTAGCAGCCGGCGGTGTTGGGCAGCAGCGTGTAGCGATCCGGCGGCAGCACATCGAGCAGGCTGGGCGCGTTCGGGTCCTGGCCGATGTTCACCCGGCGAATCGCCACGGTGACGATCTGCGCGGCGGCCGCTTCGGTGGCCAGGCGGGTTTCGTCCAGATCCTTGAACTTGCCGGTGCCGGTCAGCAGGCGCGAACGGTAGGGCTTGCCGGCGATGATCAGCGCATCAGAGGGGGCGGTATTGGTCATCAGGCAATTATCACCGATCGCGCGCGGCTGCGCCGGCCTTCGCGCCGCATCAGCCGCCGCCCAATGCGTGCACGATCTCCACCACATCGCCGGCACGCAAACGGTGCGTGGCATGCCGCCCGCGCGACACGATTTCGCCATTGACTTCCACCGCCACGCGCCGCTGTGCAAGACCTTCCTGCTCCAGCAGGGTTGCCAGCAGCAAGTCGTCGGGAATGTCGCGCGGGGTGCCGTTGAGTTGAATGTTCATGTCATCATTGTGGCATCGCGTGCCGTCAGGGCGCGCGTTTTTGCGTTATGCGGCAATGCAGCGTGAGCGCGGGCGGCGAGGGTGAAACCATGTGCCATGCGCCGGCGTACGTCAGCAGGTCCGGTCCAGTTCCACACTACCTTGAGCAGGCACTTCCATGGCTTCAACTCTTCGCCCGATCCGTTCCCTGATGGCCGTGGCCATCGCCATTGCGGCCACCCCGGCCATGGCCGCGTCTGCCTTCGACCAGACCGTGTTCTTCGGTGACAGCCTCACCGACAGCGGCTACTACAACCCGTTGCTGCCGGCCGCCTCGCGCGCAGTCACCGGCAAGTTCACCACCAACCCGGGCTGGGTCTGGGCCGAATACGTCGCCGACCATTACGGCACCAATGCAGCGCCCAACGGCAACGGCCAGACCGGCGACAACTACGCTGCCGGCGGCGCGCGTATCCAGGCCAATTCGACCAGCGTGCTCGGCGCCGCGCCGTCGGTGACCAGCCAGGTCAACACCTACCTGAGCGCCAACGGCGGCCAGGCCAATCCGAACGCGCTCTACACCGTGTGGGGCGGCGCCAATGATCTGCTCGCCGCTGCAGCTGCGCCGGCCCAGGCGCAGGCCATCATCGGCAATGCGGTCACCGCGCAGGTCGGGGCGGTCGGCGCCTTGCAGGCGGCCGGCGCGCGCTACGTGATGGTGCCGACCATTCCGGACGTGGGCATCACCCCGCGCTTCCGCGCCGGCGGTGCCGCCGCGATGGCGCAGGGCACTGCGGCGGCAACCGCCTACAACACCGCGCTGTTCAATGGCCTGCGCTCGGCCGGCCTGCGCGTGATTCCGGTCGATACCTTCCACATCCTGCAAGAAGTGGTCGCCGATCCGGGCACCTACGGCTTCAGCAACGTCACCAGCACCGCCTGCAACCCGGCCGTGCCGCTGCCGGCGTGCAACCCGACCAGCCTGGTCGCCGCCAACGCGCCCAACACCTATGTGTTCGCCGATGGCATCCATCCGACCACCGCCACCCACCAGATCCTGGGCCAGTACGCCATTTCGCTGCTGGAAGCGCCGCGCCTGCAGCAGGTGCTGACGCATTCGGCACAGGCCATCGGCCGCGCGCGCGCCGATCAGGTGGCCTGGCATCTGGACGGCAAGCCGGACGCCGATGGCCTGCGTTGGTGGGGCAGCGTGCGTGGCGACATGCAGCGCTACGACCACGCCGATCTGTACGACGGCATGGCCCCGGCCGGCCTGTTCGGCGTGGACTGGACTGCCGGCGATCTCGTGTTCGGCGGCTTTGCCGGCTTCGGCAGCATGGATGCCGACTTTGGCAACCGCAACGGCAGCTTCAAGCAGGACGACACCACGCTGGGCGGCTTCTTCGGCTGGTACACCGGCCCGGTCTGGGTCAATGCCCAGGTCAGCTACAGCTGGCTCAGCTACGACGTCGACCGCGAAGTGCAGCTCGGGCCAGCCACGCGTGTGCACAGCGGCTCGCCGGACGGCAGCAATCTCACCGCCGCGGTCAACGCCGGCTATTCGCTGGGCGAAGGCAACGTCAAGTACGGCCCGGTGGTCGGCCTGACCTGGCAGAAGCTCAAGCTCGACGGCTACACCGAGGGCAACGCAAGCTCCACCGCATTGGGCTACGCCGATCAGGACATCGATTCGATGGTCGGCCGCATCGGCTTCCAGGTGCGCCTGGACGGTGCAATGGTCAAGCCATACCTGCAGGCAACCTACGACCACGAGTTCAAGGACGGCACCGAAGCCAGTGCCTGGCTGCAGTCGATGCCGGAAGTTGGCATGTACATCGTCCCGGGCCAGAACTTCGACCGCAACTATGCGACCGTCGTGCTGGGCGCCCGCACCGGCCTGTGGGGCCTGCAGAGCAATATCGGCCTGAGCACCACCACCGCACAGCGCAGCGCCCGCGATGCGACGCTGTTCGTGAACTTCAGCGGCAACTTCTGATCCGCGCTGCACAACTGTGCACGCGGTAGATCTGCAAGACACGAGGGCCGGGCAACCGGCCCTCGTCACGTCTGCGCATTGCGCCCGACACCCGCACCCGCCTACACTCTCGCAACGCCACGCGGGCGTAGCTCAATGGTAGAGCTGTAGCTTCCCAAGCTACTGACGTGGGTTCGATTCCCATCGCCCGCTCCATGTCCCATAAGGGTTTCGCGGTTCCGGTCCGCTCCGCAATACCTGGAGCGCTCCGCAATTATCGCGTCGGCGTTGTCTTGACGCCCTTCCGCTTCCGCACGTAGTGCTCGGTCATCGCCACCGACGCATGCCCCAGCTGGGCCTGGGCCTGGCGGATATCGCCGGCCGAATCGGCCTTGTCCGTGCCAGCCTTGGCGCGAAGGTCTCGAAACTGGAAGTTGCCCTTGTCCACGCCGGCAGCCTTGCGTGCCTGGTCGAACCGGTAGCGCAGCGCAGCCCGCCCAATCGCCAGCCCCTCCGCATCTACGATGAGTCGCGTGCTGCGCAGGGTCAGCCCTCGCTTGCGCGCGGCGATCCGATCCAGCAGCGCTGCCAGCTCGCCGGTGACGGCCATCGTCAGCTTGGTGCCCGTCTTGGCCTGCCGCACCACTAGCTCTCCCGCGCCCAGCTGCCGCTCGTCCATCGACCACACGTCACCGACGCGCTGGCCGGTGAGGTAGGCCAGGTCCAAGGCATCGCGCAAGGTCTGGTCGCCCCGCTCGTAGACGGCGCGTAAGGTGGCGTCGTCCACGTACACGTCCCGGCCGGTTTCCTTGTTCCGCCGTATGCCCTCGCAGGGGTTGGAAAGGTCGGTCAGGCCCTTGCCGCGCGCCCAGTTCCACAGATGAGAGAACAGGGCCACTTCGCGGTTGGCGATCACCTTCGAGGCGCGCCAATCCAGATATTTCCGGATGTGCAGGGGCTTGATCGCCTCGAACGGCGCGGGCGGATCATCGAAGAATGTCAGCAGCCAGGTCAGGCAGAGGTTGTGCAGCCGCTGCGTGCCAGGCGCCTTGGCCGGGATCACCTCGGCGCGGTAGCGGTCGGCCACATGCCGGAAGGTCAGCTGCGCATGCGCGGGGATCACACGCGCGTGCTCGATTTCCGCCCAGCGCTTGATAGCCGCGCCATAGTCGGCACCCAGCGGCGTCTCCTTGCGCTTGCCGTCTACTCCGACCCCTCGGTCATAATAGTAATAGACCACGCCGGACTTCTGACGACGCTTCCTCAAGCGCGGTATAGCTCCCGGAGTGTTTGGCTTTCGGCCCATTACTTCCTGGGCTCCGGTTGGAAACTGTGCAGCTCACGCTTAGCATCAAGGTATGCGCGCGAAGCAGATTCGGCTGTTTCGTATAAGCCGAGAGACATCTTTTCCCCGTTATGGGTTATCTGGGCCCACCACTTCTGAGCCTGGGAATGCCAACTCACGCCTGTATATCCTGATCGGTTATCGCTTCGCATTTTCCGATTCTGGCAATTACCAGAGCGTGTCACCTCTCTAAGATTACAGGCGGCGTTATTGCTTCGGTTCCCGTCACGATGATCAATCTCAAGTCCATCTTCGATCAGCCTGCCATTATGCAGAGCGAAGGCCAATCGGTGAGCAGAGTAGGCCTTTCCGTCTATCTCGATCATCCGATAACCGGAAGGATGGATGCGACCTGCAACAGCTCCCGCCTTTGATCGGCTGTTTCGATCAATCAGCCAAATAAGTTCTCCGGTAACAGGATCATAGGAAAGCAACTCCTGCAGACGATCTAGGCTTAACTCGCAATCTGCTTTCATCATGCTGCCTTGTTGGGCGACCAGGCCGCGACTGTGCCGGCCTTCTTCTCGTTCGGGTCGATCGCGCTGCGCAGCACCACCGGCCAGCCGTGCGCATCGAGGTAATGCCGCACACCATTCTGCTGTAGGAATCTGGCCTGCTTCGCTCGATGGGTTGTACGGCACAGCTCGGCCACCTCGTCGCGGGATAGGCACAGCTCAGCCATTGGGCACCTCCGGCGCGGCGTTTTGCGCCATAGCCGCTACATAGGCGTCGTCGGCTTTGGTGAGCTCAGGGCATCTACCGAACGTCATCATGTTTCTAGCAATGTCGCACCTGCTCATCCAGAGCCAGTCAACGCATTCACCATCCTCTATGATTTCGAGCCTGGCTGCCTCAGCTCCTCGTGCGTGCCGGCGGGCATTGAACTCTGCGAATCGGAACTCCATCAGGCTACCTCCCCGCCTGCCGGCTTGGCCTGCTGGTCAGCCTGTTGATCGGCCAGCTTCGCCCAGGAATCAAAGTTGATGCCCGGCCGCAGCTTTGCACCCCGCCTTGGTACGAATTCAGGCCGGTGGATCGCCGAGACCAGCAGCCTGGTCTCGGCTCGCTTGTTCGATATCTCGCGGAAAGGCGCGTGATACCAGTTGCAGTTGCCAAGCGGTACGCCGTGGACAGGTTTGAGGCAGCTGCCATTCCATTCGAGAAGGCCCCATCCTGCTGTCAGCTCATCCACGGCGATGATGCCGGGCGGCGCAGCGTAGAACCGCCAATCCCCAACAGCCCTGGATGGATCGGCACGATGTGGCTTCTTCGCGTCCGCCAGGAAGTCGGAGCGGCTGGCCTTCGCCTCTATGGCGACCGATGCACTTTCAAGCCAACCGATGGCATCCGGCTGTTCGGTGATATTGGCTTTAAATGGATCGCACAGGATGGCCGCAGCTCCATTGCGGCGAAGCCAGCGCACGGCGGCCGCTACGATCTGATCATGGATTGGGCCAGCCATCATGCACCATCCTTCGCCGCTGCCGGCTGGTGGTGGGTGGCCTTGAGTCCGGCCCGTGCGATTGGCTCGATGCAATACAGCTGAAGTAGTTCATCGACAACCGAAGTGTCGCCGGCGTACCAGCGCTTACCCAGTTGCTCCAGATGCCCCGCCAGCTGCCGCTGCATTTCGGCCAAAGCCGGATCTCGCTCGCCCCTTGTCAGAGCGCCGCGCGTCTGTCGGATCAGGCCCGAGTAGTCCACTCGCATGCCGCTGTGATCAGATGCCAGCAGCGCATCTACCGGCACAGCAGCAGGCGCGGGCTGTCCGCCGTCGTAAAGCAGGCAGCTTCGTGCAACCAGAGCCGCGTAGGACCGCACAACGCCCTGCACGTGCGACGGAAGTCCTGCCAACGTGCCGATCAGCTCAACGGACTGCACCGCGCGGTCGGCAAGTGCGCGTGCGCTCTCCGCTGTGTGTCGCTCCTGCCCCACCGGCTGGCGGGCGGCGAGGTGCACCGCTAGCGCGCACGCGAAGTCGGCGGCCAGCCTGGTCTTGATGTACGCGGCGAAGTCATGGCGCTTCAACTCGCCAGCGAAATATTTGGCAATGAAGCTGCGCGCCCCGTCGCTAGTGCTCAGGATGTGGCGGCCATCCCCACCGCTCCCCGCATCACCCTGCAACTGTCCGGGATTGCCGGATTGTTCGTTCATCTCGTTCTCCGTGTTCATGCGGCTTCCCGCTTCAAGTCGCGTTCGAATGCATCAACCATGCTGCGGAAGGCCAGCAGGTCGTCGCGCATCTTTTCGATGAAGGTGTCGTCGCGCTCGAAGCGGCGCCACCACAGTTGCTTGCCCACCGGGGCAAGGGCAGGGCAGTACAGCCCGATGTGCCACCACTGCCGGCCGGTGATCCACATGCAGCCCTGCGCCTGCTCAAACACCTCGCTGGCGTCGTTGTCGATGTGGAAAGAGCGCAGCTTTTCCGGGTTAATGAAGCATTTGTATTCGCTGCCGCCGTCCTCACCGATCAGGCCGTCAGCAGAGCAGCCAAACCCGTCTTCGGACAGCACGAAGCCGGCGCGCTGCACGATCAGTCCGGACTGCACCTCATGCTCGGCGCGTGCGTCTGGCTCAAGATCGTGGCCGCGGCGCATGGCGAATGTCTCGAAGCCTTCATCCAGCGGCTCGCCGCTGATGCGCTCAATGGCCAAGCGAAAGGCGTAATTCTTGGCCTCTTCGCTGTAGTCGCCCACCGGCTCGCCGCGTAGGGCCTTGGCGATACCTGCAGCCTTGGGCACGGCAGCATAGCCGGCCGCCTTCGCTGCCACCTTCTCGTCCAGCCCCGACTGCACGCCATCCACATAGGCCTGCTGCCGCTCGTCCAGCTCACCAACGCGCTTGCGCGCGGTGGCAAACATGCTGGCGGTCACCACGCCGGCGCGGGCGCGGTGCCATTCCGGGCTACCTTGGGCGCAGGTCAGAAGTATCACAGCGGCACCTCTTCGTGGTCATGCGGATCCATTTCGCTGATGGTCGCTTCTTCCGCTGTGGCCTTGAGCATTTCGTGCGCCCTCTGCCCGATCATGGCCCGCTGCTCCTTGGAGAGCTTTGCCCACGCCTCTGCGTAGGCCTCCAGTCCTGCGGTGGCGATGTCCTGCAGGCTGGCGTACAGCTCGCGGCGTTGTTCGGTGTCCTCGGGTTGTGTCGGTGCCTGTCGCGTGATTGCTGCGGAGGCGGATGGACGACGTTCCGATCGCATCACTTCGCCGTCGATGATGTCCTTTCCTTCCATCTCCTCGGCAGTCGGTTGCGAGCCCACGGCCTCCGGGAACGCCTTGCGCAGCGCCTGAGCTACGGCGACCTGCCTTGCGGCGTTGGCCGGCGCGGCGGGTCATATATCGATGGGATCAACGGGTGATGCAACTTCAACCGATCGACCTGATTGGCGGGTTCTACGCCGACGACAGTCGCCCGTGGTCTGTGCAGGACACGGTCAACTGGCTTCCGCAGGTGGCAGAGGTTCCCGGCACCCGCACGCAGATGAAGCTGGGATCGCCGCCTGGCTTACGCGAGTTCATGCGCCTGGGCGATCGGCCGATCCGGGGGCTGCGTAACGTCGAGGGCCAGCTTTTCGCCGTGTGCGGCAACGACCTGCACCAGGTCAGCACGAAGGCGACCAGCACGGTGCGCGGGCAGATTCCCGGCGTGGGCCGCGTGCAGATGGCACACAACCAGATCACCGGCGGCAATGAGCTGCTGCTAGTCAACGGGCAGAGCACCGGCTACGTGTGGAACACCGCCAAGAACACTTATCTGCGCATCACGGACGAGGGCTACCCGGGCGCGCGTGCTGTGGATTACCTGGACGGATTTCTGCCGCAGGTCGAGCCATTTGGCCGATTCTGGTTCCATAGCCAGCTCGCTAACGCGTTGGACTACAACACGCTCGATCGCTATGAGTCGGAGGCGTCGCCGGACAAGATCGTCACGCTGGTCGTCAGCCAGTTTGACGTGGTGGTCTTCAATGAGACGACCACGGAGTTCTTCTACAACGCCGGCGCCAACACGGGCACGTTCCAGAGCAAGCGCACGGTGATCGACCGCGGCTGCGCGAGCGTCGACACGGTGCAGAAGCTGGACAACAGCGTCTTCTGGCTCGGCAACGATGGCGTGGTGTATCGCCTCAACGGCTACGCGGCGGTGCCGATTTCCACCGGCCCGATCCAGGCCGCGATCCGCGCGAACAACTGGAAGCAAGCAATCGCCTTCACCTGGGAGGACGGCAAGCACAAGGTCTACTACCTCACCTTCCCGGACGGCAAGACCTGGGGTTATGACGTGGTGACCGGCGTCTGGCACCGGCGTGCATCTTTCGGCCTTGATCGCTGGCGCTTGAGCCACCTCGTGCGCTGGAATGGAATGTGGATCGGAGGTGACTTCCAGGATGGCCGGCTCTGGGTGCTGGACTGGGATTACATGCTGGAGGGTGATCAGCCGCTGGTGTCTGAGCGCATCGGACCTGTAGGCCACAACAATCAAATGGCGTTGAGCGTCAACTACGCCGAGTTGCTGGTGGGCATGGGGCTCGAAGAGGCGCGACCAGCGAGTGACCGCAGGGTGCAGGTTTGCTACTCCAAGGACGGGGGATACACCTGGACAAACTGGCGTGAGTATTCGTTGGGTGAGCTTGGCGAATACCAGCGCCGGATCCGCATCAAGCGCCTGGGAAAAGGGCAGCAGTGGGTCTTCAAGATCCGGGTTTCTAGTCCGGTGAAGCGCGACCTATATGGCGCAGTGGCATACATCGAATCGGCGGGGGGCTGATGCTCATCATTGATGACTTCCTGGCCGATCCACAGGCGGTGCGCCAGGCGGCGCTGGCTGCTCGCTACGAGGATTGGCCGGGCCACGATGGCGAGGTGTATCGGCGCATTGCGCTGGTCGATGTACCGGGCCTGCGCGAGGGCATCGAGCGGGCGATGGGGCCGGTGAACATGCTGGGCATGGCCTATCGACTCAACTACGGCGGCGAGCTGCCGAACGCGGCGATCCATTCGGATCTTGGGTGGGGCACGCACGCGGCGGTGCTGTACCTGAGCGACGGCCCGGGCGGGACAGCCTTCTGGCGGCACCGTGCCACCGGTGCGCACCGGATCGATGCCGGCGACGTGGAGCTGTTTGAGCGGATCCGCGGCGACTGGGACGACGCCAACCGCTGGGAGCAGATCGGCATCGCCGAGATGAAGCTGGGCCGCTGCGTCATCTACGAATCTGCGCTGTTCCACAGCCGATGGCCGTTCGCGGCCTTCGGCACCGATGCACACACCGGGCGACTCACAGCAGTCGCCTTTTTTACGCCCGAGGGAAATCGATGATCCGCAGAGCAACCGAGGACGACTTGCCCGCCATCCTGGAGATGTCGCGCAAGTTCTATGCGACGACCAGCTATGCCGCGCTGACGCCGATGGATGACCACACCGTCGCGAACCTGGTCTTCCAGCTGATGGACAGCGTGATGCTGGTCGCCGAGCTGGAGGGACGCGTGGTCGGCATGGTCGGCCTGGTCGTGGCGCCCTTCATGTTCGATCGCAGCATCAACGTGGCCTACGAGGTCGTGTGGTGGGTCGAGCCGGAAGCGCAGGGCGCTGGTGTCGGCAAGGCCCTGCTGGCCGCCGTGGAGCCTGCTTGTGCTGAGCGCGGCGCATCGGCGGTGGTGATGGTCCACCTGGCCACAAGCCCGCCGCAGGCCGCCGCCCTGTACGAACGCGCCGGGTTCCGGCACTCCGAAAGCAGCTTCACCAAGAGGATCGACTGATGGCCGCAATCACCGGTGCCGCGCTTGCCGCTGGCGCAACCGTTTACTCCGCAAACCAGGCCAAGAAGGGCGCGAAGGGTGCCGCCAACGCCACCGCCGCCGCGCAGGGCGAAGCCCGCTATGCCAACCAGCAGAATTTCCAGCCGTATCTCAACCAGGGCGAGGCAGCGATCAACAAGCTGACGCAGCTCAACAACGGCGACTACAGCGGCTTCATGGAAGCGCCCGACTACCAATT
This sequence comes from Xanthomonas sp. BRIP62409, assembly GCF_003992965.1. NCBI lineage: Bacteria > Pseudomonadati > Pseudomonadota > Gammaproteobacteria > Lysobacterales > Lysobacteraceae > Xanthomonas > Xanthomonas sp. BRIP62409. Next base: position 46,786 of record NZ_QEZJ01000027.1, read on the forward strand.
CACGCTGGCCCAGGGCGTGCAGGCCGGCGACCGCAGCGCGGCGGCGCGTGGCGCTCTGTATTCGGGCGGCCACCAGGCCGACCTGGCGCAGTTTGCTTCCGGCCTGGCTTCCCAGCAACTGGGCAGCTACCGGAACAACCTGGTGCAGCTGGCCGGCATGGGCCAGAGCGCGGCAGGAGCGATTGCTGGCGTCAACACCGGCTACGCCAACGCGGTCGGCGGAGCAAACGCAGACGCGGCCAACACCAACGCCGCGGCGAACGCGCAGATGCTCACCGGCCTGGCCGGCCTGGGCAACAACGCGCTTCAGAACTACGCGGCAGGCCGCACCAGCGCATACCAGCCGCAAACCAACGCACTGCTGTTCCAGGGTCAGGCATCCACAGGGCAGGGTAGCGCCTACAACTTCGGCAACAACTTGGACAACTTCACGGCCAACGGCAATGGGAATCGCCTGGTCAACTTCGCGGGGCGCGTCTGATGGCAAATCTCCTGGCCCAAATCAATCCACTGGAGGCCGCAAGCTACGTCCAGCAGCAGGGCGACGCCGGCCGTGCGCGCGGCCAGCAGAACATGCTGACGCAGCTAGCCAGCCAAGCCTACACCGCGGCGCCGGAGCAGCAGAGCGGCATCCTTGGCCAGATGGCGGCGATCGACCCGAAGGCAGCGCAGGCGCAGCAGACCCAGTTCGAGAGCGCGGAAGATCGCCGCAACAAGACGCTTGCCAACATGGCCGGCCTGCTGGTGAAGGCGCCCGAGCAGGCGCGCGCGGGCATCTATCAGCGCATGCTGCCGGACCTGCAGCGCTTCGGTGTTGAGGCGCCGGCCGCATACGACAGCACGACGGCGCCGATGATCGATCAGACCGCGACGGCCCTCTACCAGGCATACAGCAGCGCCGGGCAGACGCCCACCGATGTGCGTAGCTTCCAGATGATGACCGCGGGGCTGTCTGCGGAAGACCGCGAGAAGGCGCGGCGGGTGCAGCTTGGCCTGGATGGCCGCGCGTCAACGTCTGGCTTCACCCAGGTGAAATTCACCGGTCCGGATGGTCGCGAGCGTATCGGCGTGATGAACGGCCGTACCGGTCAGATCGATCTGCCGGACGGCACCAGCTTCAACCCACAGACCGGCGCAATGGCTGCAACGCAGGGCGGTGGCGGGATGGTGCTGCCACAGGGTGGCGGGCAGCAGGTCGTGGAGCAGGACGCGGCCCTGGCCAACCAGATGATCGCCGCCGGCATCCCCTCGGATCAGGTCGATCGCTTCCTGCAGTCGCGCGCGGCGCAGTTCGGCGGTGGTGCGCAGCCGATGTCGAGCACGCCGAATGCCTTCGTTGGCCGGGCGCCGGAAGAACAGGCCGCGGCAACTGCGGCTGCGCAGCGAGCAGTGGAGTTGGGCACGCTGGCCCCGGAGCTGCAGATGCGCACCCAGGACGCCGTGCAGCGTGCCGGTGCCACGACCGCAGCGGAGGCAAGCGCCAAGCAGCGTGTCGAGCAGGAAGGGCAGGTCGCTAAGCGGGGTCGCGATGGAGCCGACGTTCTGTCGCTGCTTGCAGAGGCTGAGAAGATCTTGCCAAGAGCCACAGGCAGCAGGGCGGGCCAACTGGGCGATGCTGCTGCTGCAGTATTCGGCACGGCAACCGAAGGGGCAAAAGCGACTGCGCAGCTACAGACCATCGCAGGTCAGCTCACCTCAAAAATGCCGCGCATGGAAGGTCCGCAGTCCAACGCCGATGTGACTTTGTACCAGCAAATGGCCGGCGATCTTGCAAACGCATCACTCCCGATTGAAACCCGCCTTGCTGCGCTGCAGACCATCCGCGAGCTCAATCAAAAGTACGCCAATCAGCAGCAGGCGCCAGCCGGCAACCCTGCGCCGGCCAATCCCGGCGGCACCTACAGCAATCTCTGGAACTGACGCATGGCGAAGAAATGGGTGGAAGTGGCCGCATCGCCGGCCTACCAAGCGCTAGCACCTGAGCAGCAGGAAGAGGCGCGCAACCAGTACTGGAGCGAGGTGGTTGCTCCGAACGTGCCGCAGCAGGAGCAGAGCACCGTCCGCCAGGCGTTCGACGCCGACACGCAGCGGACAGTCAACTGGCCGAACGCAGGGACGATGGAAATCCCGATCACCGGCGGCACGCCGGGGCCGGCGAGCGTCGGCCAGAGCGGCGTCACGCGCGAACAGCGCCAGCGGCGAATTGCCGCCGCAGACGAAGCGCTGGACCTGGACGCCCGGCGGTCGTCACTGGATACGCAGGAGAGCATCGGCCGCAACCTGGCACTGGGCGGCCGCGCGATGCTGCGCGGTGTGGTTGGCCTGCCGGACATGGTCGTGTCGCCGCTGGTGGCGGGCGTTAACCGGCTGCTTCCCGAGCAGTACCAGCAGACCAACCTGGCCGGCATGGTGGACTCGCTCGCCGACAAGGTGGGGGCGCCGCGGCCGGCCAACGCCGCCGAGCGGATCAGCAGCGATGTCACCAGCGCGGTCACCGGTGGGGCCACCGGCATTGGCGTGGGCAACATGCTGACCAACCTGGGCGCGCGGGGCGTGCAGTCCGGCGGCAGCAACATGCTCACCAGCATCGGCAATACGCTGAGCGCGCAACCAACGCAGCAACTGCTGGCGGCGGGAGCTGGCGCCGCGGCCGGCTCGGTGACCCGGGAGAACGGCGGCGGGGCCGGCGCGCAGCTGGCCGCCTCGCTGCTGGGCGGTATCGGCCCCAGTGCGCTGGCGACCGGCGCTGCCGCAGGCGCGCGCGGCCTGGTTCGCGGCACCAGCGGTGCGCAGATGCAACGCACCATCGATGACTTCAACGCGCTGGGCGCCAATCCGTCCATTGCCCAGGCCTCTGGCAACCGGGCACTGCAGGGTGTCGAGAATCTGCTGGCCGGCGCGCCGACGAGCACGGGTGTCATGTCCCGTTTCGCGGAGCGTCAGGCCGATGACGTTGGCGCCGGGTTGCAGAAGATGGGCGAGAGCTTGTCGCGGAATGCCAGCGCGGAGCGCGCGGGTCGAGCAATCGAGGCCGGCGTGCAGACGTTCGAGAACAACGTGGGCGCCACGCGGCGCGCGCTTTACTGGAACGCGGACCGCTTCATCCCGGCGAACACCGCGACCCCGATGGCGAACACCACGAGCGCCCTGGCGGCGATGACGCAGCCAACGGCTGGCGCAGCGGCTACCACCGGCGCGATGGTCAATCCCTGGCTGCAGCGCCTGCGCGGCGACCTGGCGACCGACCTGCAGGCCGGCGGCGGGCAGATTCCCTACGAGGCGTTGCGCAAGATCCGCTCCGAGGTCGGCGAGCGCATGAACGACTTTTCCATGACTCCGGATACGCCGGCGCGTCAGCTCCGCGGTCTGTACGCGGCGCTGTCGCGCGACATGGAGGCCGCCGCTGCCTCGCAGGGCGCTGATGCGATGCGCGCCGCGCGCCGGGCCAACACCTACACGCGCGTGTCGTCCGAGCGCCTGGAGCAGATTCAGCGGGTGGTGGACAAAAACGGCGGGCCGGAGAAGGTCTACGCCGCAGCCATGTCCGGCACCCAGGATGGCGGAACCACCCTGCGCGCGGTGATGCAGGCGCTGCCGAAGAACGGACAGCAGGCCGTCAGCGCGGCGGTCATCAAGCGCATGGGCTTGGCCACGCCGGGCGCGCAGGATGCCGCGGGCGATGTGTTCTCTGCCGCCACGTTCTTGACCAACTGGAACCGGGTGAGCCCGGAGGCGAAGCGTGCCTTGTTCGACCGGTACGGCGCGGGATTCAGTCAGAACATGGACCGCGTGGCGCGGGTGGCGAGCAACATCAAGGAAGGGGCCAAGGTCTACGCGAACCCATCGGGGACGGCCAACCGCGCTGCCGCGCTGACGTACGGCGCTTCTCTCGTGGCCTCGCTATTCGATCCAAGCTTCATCAGCACCGGAACTCTGGTAGTTGGCGGCATTGGCGCCAACCTGAGCGCCCGGCTTCTGAGTAACCCGAAGGTCGTAACCGCACTGGCCCAGACCACGAAGCTACCCCAAGGCGCAATCCTCGGCGAGTTGCAGGCCATGCGTCAGGCGGCACAACGAACCGGCGATGAGGATCTTGCCTTGACCGCAGACGCTCTAGAGCAGGCGCGTAAGCACGAAAGCAGCCGCGCCGATCGCAGTGGCGCCCAGCGATAAGACCACTCCGGCGATCAAGGCGTACTCCTTGAACCCCAAGCCATCCGGCTCCCGCCTGTAACGCCAATCCTCTGCCATATCCCTGTCCCGGCCTGTGTGGTCGGGGAATCGTAACACCACCCCAAGCCCCGCCATGTGCGGGGCTTTTTTGTGCCCGGAGCATGCATGTCTGGATACCGTTTTTTCAACCCCGCGCCGGTCTTCATGGATCTGCCAGGACTGGCGCCGCTTGCCGGCGGCCGCCTGCAGTTCTACGAGAAGGGCACCACCACGCCCAAGGGCACCTGGTCGGACTCCGAACTGACCGTGCCGAACCAGAACCCGGTGCCGCTGGATTCGTCCGGCCGCGCGAACACCAACATCTGGCTGGATGGCGCCTACACTGCCGTGCTTCACGCTGCAGATGGGACCGCTGTGTGGACGCGTGACATCGATTCCGGATCCGGCGCCGGTGCAACGATCCCTAGCCTGCAGGTCGGCAGGTTCCTCACCAACGACGGCAGCAACCTGTCCTGGGAGGAGATTCGACAGGTGCCGGACCCGACCGGATCGGCCAACAAGGTGTTGGGCACCGATGGTGCAAACCTGATCTGGGTCGAGCTTCCTGAGGCGCCAGTGCTGCCGGTGGAGAACTTCAACGGCGGGGTCAAGATCGGCACGATGATGATCCAGTGGGGCGCGTCCAACTTGGCGGCAAGCGGGCAAACCGTGGCTTCGGGGAGTGTTAACTTCGCGCGCGCATTCTCGGCCCCGCCTGTGGTGAACGCTAACTCCAACACCAGTGCCGCTACCGCCGAAGGTCAGATCCCGGTTTTTGAGACTGAGGCAACAAGCACAGGTTTTATCGTGAAGGTCCACACTAATGACTTCGGCCGTAATGGCGCACGCATCACCAGCGGCGTCCCATTCTCGTGGATTGCGGTGGGTCCGGTCGCTGCGGATCCGGCCAGCTGATGGCGGCCATCCCGCGCCCGCAAGCGCCCGTCGTCAACGATGCAGGGTTGATCACGCGCGAGTGGCACAACTTCCTGCTGGATCTGGCGAACAATGCTGGCCTGACGCTCGCCCAGCGCGAGCAGCTGGAAAACCTGATCGAGCGCGTGGCTGCGCTGGAAGGCGGCGGTGCCGGCGGCAACGTGTCCGTGCAAGGCCTCGGCTCGATCGTCACCAACGGCATCGATGTCGTGCTTGTGATGCTCGATGGCGACAACGACGCACCCAGCGCCAGCTGGTATTACGGCACCGGTCCGGACGGGATGAAGGGCTGGTATGCGATCGCCGATGCGCTGGCGGTCAGCACCGACCTGACAAAGGCAGTGGATACAGGTACTGGTGTGGCCACGTTCGGCCTGGCCGACCTGCCGGACAGCGGCACCGGCGCTGCGCTGAGCAAGATTACCCGTGACGCGAAGGGCAGGGTATCCGGCACATCGGCGGCGACCACCTCGGACTTACCCGAGGGCACCAACCAGTACTTCACCATTGAGCGCGGGCAGGACGCGGCGGGGGCCGCGATTGCCGCAGGCACCTTCGACGGGCTGACGCTGACATACGACGATGCTGGCAATCGCATCAACGGTGCCAACACTGACAAGGGCAGCGTCGCGGTCGCGGCCCACGTGGCGGAAGCAGATCCGCACCCGCAATACACGACCACTGCAGAGGCGTCCGCTGCCGCGCCGGTGCAGAGTGTCAACGGACAAGTCGGCTCTGTCAGCATCACGACCAGCAGCATAGGAGCTGCCAACGCTGCGCAAGGCGTGAAGGCCGACAGCGCAGTGCAGGAAGTCCGCGCTGGTACGAATATCAGCATCGACAACACCGACCCGCGCCGGCCGATCGTCAGTGCATCTGGCGGCGGTGGCGCAGTCACCAGCGTCAACTCCCGCACCGGCGCCGTCGCAGTACCCGACTTCGTGTCCAAGGCCACAGCGCCCACGGCTGCCGACTACGGCCGAGCGCTCATCAACGGCGACCGCTGGCGCAACACCGGCAACGGCGTGCTCTACACCCGGCAGGACGGCGCCTGGTTGTACGACAACGCCGCATCGTTGTCGCGGTACGTACCGGCGCGGCTGAGCAACGGCAGCGCGTCGCCCATCCCCCTAAACGCTGACGGCACCATTCCTGCCCGGCTGTCGAACGGCACCGTCAGCAACATCCCGACCCAGGCCTAGACATGGCAGATGAAATTCCGCTCGCATACGATAAAACCACCGCAGGCACACCCGTTGGGCTGAAGGAAGTCGCGCCAGGCAACCAGCTTGGCAATCAGTGGCTGGCGATGCCGCCAGGCTACATCGACGGCCTGATCTTGGAATGGGTGAGCGGGTCAAGCATTCGCATCACCTCAGGGGCCTGCTCTATCCCGGCAGTTGCTACGCTGACCTTCGCTTCCGCAGTCACGAAATCTGGCATCGCCCTCGGCGCAAGCACGTGGGGGCATATTTATGCGTACCTCAATGCTGGAACTGCCGATTTCGAGGTTGTGACAACTGGCCCCTCAGCTCCATACAACGGAAAAGCCAGGAACAAGAACGGCGACACATCTCGGCGTTATATTGGTAGCGTTCTGACTGATGCTTCCGGGAATATTCATAGGTTCATCATGGGGGCGGACGGTACTTTTTCGTATACGAATCCTGGGGGTTCAACGATTCCATTTCGCGTCCTTTCCAACAAACAGATGGCTGCAGAAGTGGCTGTAAGCTTGGCATCAGTTTTGCCTGTAACCGCCGATTCTGTCGTAGTTAGACAGTTTTTTAACCGAACAGTTGCAGGAAATGCGTCCCAGATTGGCGCACTCTCAGGTAATTATATGAACAATGTTTCATCGCCTGGCGTTGCATTTTTAACCGTCCCTCTGGCATCACTCACTATATATGCAGTGTTAAACGCTGATATTACAGATGGGAATGGCGGGCTATTTGTCGATGTGCAAGGTTACATTTTTTCGAGGTGAACATGTACGCAGTCGCTGGAAGAAGCTATCGGGCCATTAACTCTGCCTCGGAAGCTGTTGCAGGCGAGGTGGTTCATTCCGTGCTTCCTGCTGAGCTTTTCGTGCCAACCGAAAAAGAGCGTAACAACGCAATTCGTGATGCCGCTTGGTCGTGGATGTCAGCGGTTCCGAAAGCGCGAGGCTATGACAGCATTGAGTCCTGCTGCAGTTACGCGCAAAGCAGCGTCGCACGCTATAGGACCGAGGCATTGGCGATGATCGCGTGGCGCGATGCCGTCAATCAGCGCCTTGAAGCGCTGGCGCTATCGCCGCCGGTGGGCGTTACGACATGGGACCAGGTGAGGCCGCTCCTGCCTCAGCCAGAGGCCTTCAACTGGCCGGCCGCAGTCACGTTGCCGTTGAACGAGATTCCGCCCATCAAGGTCGGGGTGTAGCGATGGCTTTCCCCCTCAGCCCGGTTGCCGGGCAGACGTGGGTGGAGTTCGGCAAGACGTGGGTGTTCGACGGCAGTGGCTGGGGCGCGTCTGCGCCTGTGCTGCAGGGCACTTCTATTCTGCCGGTGCGCACCGTCTCCCAGCTCACAGACGCGGCCGCCGACATCAATCGGCAGTTCCGCTGCACCGACGCGCCCGGCGGCGAGGCCATCATCTATAGCGACGGCACGACCTACCTGCGCCAGTCCGATTCCAGCCCAGTGGTGCCCTGATGCCCGACCTGACCCGAGTTTCCGAAATCGTGGGCTGCCAGTTGGTGGCCGGGCCGAACAACACGGTACGCCTCACCGAGGGCTACTTCTACAACAAGGCCGGGCGGCGCATGCGCAGCGACGGCGATGCGACGGTGGCAGTGTCTGCATCGGCGGCAGTCGGATGGCTGCACGCGTACGGGATGGAGGCCTCCAACAACGTGGCCGGCCTAGTGCTTTCACCAGACGCACCGGTGGTCTACCGCGGCACAGCGCGCAACAAGGGCGCCGGCGCGACTGCAGCGAACGATGGCCTGCGTTATCTGGGTTCCGGCCGGGTCGAGACGGTCGGCAAGCTGCGCGCCGGCCGGCACGCCCAGGCGCTGGCAAAGGGCAACCTGATCCAGCTCGATGTTGGCAGCAGTGGCTTCATCCAGCCCCCGCTGCTCGGCGCGCTCGGTGTGACGCTGCTGCAGGCGCCACCTCAGACCACCTATCCCCTGACCAACTTCGTGCCGCCCACTGCCACGCATGTTGACCTGCAGATCAGCAACATGTCGCCGCTGACGACCTACATTGGCAGGCCGGGCATGATCACCCAGGCCAATCCGCTGCTTTCGGCCAGCAACCGCTACTGCGCGATCCTGCCGCAGAACAACCTGCGCTTTGTGATGCCGCTGGATGCAGACCTGAGCATTGTTGTGCTTGCGTCGACCACCGGACTGCTGGGCAACGTCGTCAGCTTGGCGGTGGGGACTGTGCAAATCGAGGTCATGGGCTACCTGTTCGACCGGTAGGGCCTGAGCAGCACCAGGCCGGCCCTATCCCCACGTGATCGTGGTTGAACCGATGGATTCCATCGCGTCCATCTCGGCGTCGGTTGGCCCCCAATCTGGTAGTTCCAAGGTGGCAGCGGTGATGGCGATACGCTGGACCGATTCCCATGCGATGCGCTCGCCAGCGCCGTTCTTCCTGGGAGACTTCCTGACCCCTGGCAGGCCGGTGCGTGCGGCGATCCAGCACTCAGCGAACCGCATCGCCTGCCGTGTGCTTCCAGTCTGGCGCGCCGATATCCGCGTGCCACGCCAAGACAGCCAGATCTTCCCGCCTGAGATGTGCGCCACGGTCCCGTAGTTGAAGTGCATCAGCGCCTCATCGGCGGTGACGTGCACCCAGCGGCATGCAGGAGGGAGGGGAGGACGAGGCATGCAGGCAGCCTGACCGATCGCCGTCTCAGGGGCGGATATAGCGCTCCGCAAAACGCTGCCATTGTCGCGCAAACCCGATGATTTGTTGCCACTCAATGCGCAGTTTGCGGAGCAGGAATTGCCGTCAAGTGGTTGAAATAGAAGGCAAATTCCGTAGCTTCCCAAGCTACTGACGTGGGTTCGATTCCCATCGCCCGCTCCAGAGCTTCCGCCAGGTCTCTAAGTGTCTGACTTGGCTGGATATTTCGGCCGATTGATGATTCCGAGCGATGCCCCCTTGAGGTATCAATAGAGGGATCAATCCTGCCCACGCCGCTGATGATGTCGCGCTCGGCCGGCCCGCATGCCATCTATCCAGCATCGGTTGCGGTGTGCCACGCGGCATGCAGGCAAGCGTCCTGACGTTTTTCTTGGCGGCCTTTCTGTCGCAGGTCGTGCGGGATACGCAGATGCTGCTCCACGCTGCGCGATGAGTTGGCCGTTGCCAGGTGGCGTGTCAGGCGCTGTGTTCCTGGCTGCTCATGGGGAGATCCAAGATCTACCAGAAGCCAAGGACTTTCCACCAGGTGCTGCCGACGAGAGCGAAGATGAGAAGCTCAAGCAGGCACATGATCAGTCCGATCCTCCACCAGGCGCCCAGGCTGACGTAGCCGCTGCCGAAAATGATGGGTGAGGTTCCCGTGGCATAGTGCGTCAGTGTCATCATGATCGCCGAAGACGCGGTCATCATGAGCATGAAGGGGATGACGTAATCCGGCGGTATGAGCAGTGCACCCACGCCCAGGAACGCAAGCAGCATCGCACTGATGTGGGCGGTGGTGCTCGCGAACAGATAATGGGAAAAGACAAAGGCCAGGACGAGCACGCCGGCGATGGCTTTCCATCCCATTCCACTCGCGATGATGGCGCCCTTCATGGCCTCGGTAAACCAGCCAACCACGCCCAGCTTGTTGAGCTGTTCGGCCATCATCACCAGCGCGCCAAACCACACCAGCGTGTCCCACGCACTTTTCTCCGAAAGCACGTCGTCCCAGTCCAGCGTGCCGGTGATGATCAGCGTAAACAAGCCAACGAATGCCACGACTGTGGGATCCAGGGTCCATGAGGGGCCGAGAATCATGGCGGGCACGTTCGCCCAAAGGACCAACAGCAAACCAAAGGTCCCGATCATCACTTTTTCTTTCGCCGTCAGCGGCCCCATCGCCTTCAATTCGGTCTTGGCGAAATCAACCGCGTTGGGGGTGGCCTTCAACTCCGGAGGAGACAGCAGATAGATGGCCAGAGGCATGATGATCAAACAGGCCAGCCCCGGTAGAAGCATGCAGAGCGCCCAGGTCGTCCAGGACAGGTGCAGCTGTTGGTTCGTCGCTTTGGCCACATAATCGACCACCAGCGGATTGGGTGCTGTGGCGGTGAGGAACATTGCCGATGTGATGGGATTGGCGTGGTAGTTCACCAATGCCAGGTAGGTCCCCACCTTGCCTTGCGTGCCTTTGGCCGGATCGGAATCGAACGAGTTGGCAATAGACCTCATGATGGGGTGAACAATGCCCCCGCCACGCGCGGTATTGCTGGGGGTGAAGGGGGCGAGCAGGAGCTCGCAGATCGTCAGGCCGTAGCCGATGCCCAGTGTCCGTTTGCCCAGGAGCGCGATGAACACCATGCCGATACGGTTCCCCAGGCCCGTCTTCTTCAGGCCACGGGAAATCAGGATCGCAACCACGATCAGCCAGATGAGCGGGCTCGAGAAGCTGCTGAGCGCATCAGTGATCGCACCCTTGGAGCTGGTTGACGTGACTTGGGAAAGCGCGACGATGACGATGGACATCATCGCCATCACCCCGATGGGCATGACCTTGAGGATGATCGCGATGATGGTGGTCAGGAAGATGGCGACCAGCCCCCAGGCCTTGGGCGTCAGGCCTTCAGGACACGGGAGCAAGAGCAATGCAATAAGCACGGCCGTTGTCACCAGAGCCTGAGGCAGTTTGAACGGCACGGCTTGATTGAAATACTTGAATGCTGCTTTGACGCGACCTGACATGCGGGGCCCTCTTTTATGACTGTTCAACAAGCGGAGAACGCTTGAGGCGATTTGCCGCGGTTCCAGTCATCAAGGCTTGGCGCGTGGGCTTTCCCCAAAGTGATGCATAAGCTCGGCGTGCGTTTGCGCATAGGCAGCGTCCGTGAGAGACGTTGCCATGGGCGAATTCGCGGCAGTTTTCGCAACTTCGGCCTTCGCCCTGTCCTGGTCTTCGCTTCGCAGCGCCAGGTCAGCCAAAACGGCGACGTGAGTTGGCTGGACCTCGACGAAGCCGCCCGACACATACAGCTGGAAAGGCGGCTCGCCCGTTTCCGGATAAATGAGGATCATGCCTTCGCGCAGCGTGCTCAGCATTGGTGTATGTCGTGCCATCACGCCAAATCGGCCGCGTTCTCCAGGAAGACTGACCTCCCGGGCGCGTCCCTCCCATTGGGCTCCCGTAAGGCTCACGACAGTCAGCCCGAAGGTCTGCTGGGCATTGGCGATGAAGTCGGGTCCGGGATGGGCAGACGTTTGTGCGTGCATGTCGTATCCGCCTGAAGCCTTGCTCGAAGAAGCCTCACTGCGTTGCGCAGCACCGGTAACGACTGCTGATTTTTCACCAGGCCTCATGTCCACACTCCTTGAAAAAATATGACGCTGTTGCCCCCCATAACAGCTTTTCTTTCTCGCCATCACCGCGCGACTTCGACACCGAAAAGCAACGCCAGCCGGTGCCACCTCGGGTCTCATGATGCATTGCACCATACACGCCTGCCTTGATTTCGATCAACTCGGATCGAACGGCCTCTGGGGCAAGCTGGGATGATGGTATGTGCCGGAGCAAACCGAAATGATTCGGGCATCGTCACGCAAAAAATGTCAGTCAAGGATGCGGAGAGCTGATGCTTATTTACCGGTCGTTTCTGGTGTTGGGTCCTGGGCATCCAGGTGCATGGCGTGCAGCCTGCTGGAAAGCGCTCGCGCCACGGAAAAATTGATTGAACTCAAAAGGGGCTTTGAGGTGAGGCGTTTGGCTTCACTCCAACGCTTGCCTTCTAAGAAGTCGTTCAGATCGCTCCCCTTCTTTGCGCAGGTGTGACGGTCTACAAGGGGCTCAAATGACCGACACCAAGCCTGGAGACTGGGTGTCATCTCCGGCATCGGCGGACTGGGTCATATGGCCGTGCAATACGCCAAGGCGATGGAACTCACTGTGGCAGCGGTCGATGTGGACGACGTCAAGCTGGATCTCGCCCGGCGACCGGGCGCCACTGTGGCAGTCAATGCGAAGAAGGAGGGCTCAACGGCGTGACCGTGCGGGGATCGATCGTCGGCAGCCGTTTGAATCTGCAAGAGTCGCTGAACTTCGCAGAGCAGGGCAAGGTGGCCGCGATGGTCCAGACCGACCGGCTCGAAAACATCAACGAGGTATTTACCCGCATGCACCAAGGCGCCATCGAAGGTCGCGTGGTGTTGAGTTTCGCGGATTGAGCAAGCTGTGGGGGCGTCGCCCTAGGATGAGGGCACGCACAGCTGGGCCGTTTTTGGGGATGCAACGCGTTGCATAGCAGCAGCGCGGTTCGTTTTACTCGCATTCGCCCCCTGCGCCAGACCGTGGTGCCCACGACGAGTTGACCGGGCGCTTCGCGGTTCGACCGCTGCCGACGCCGAACCTGCCGCTGAGCCCGCTGTGGTCAGCCGGCGCAGCGACGCAGCGGCATTGCGGTGGTCTGAGCCTTGCACGTCGGGCGGGTGCGTTAGCGCGATGGGTTGTGGGTGTCGTTGCTGCTGCCTGGAGAAATCAATGCACGCGCACGATCCGAAAGAGGGCAGCCACGCTGGTGGAGCAAGTGGATGGCCTCCCTGGTCCGTCGCAGCAGCCCTGTGTTCGCAATGAAGGTGGTCTTCGATCCGTGGAACGCAAGCACGATGTTCTCGGTTCCGTGGGTCTTCCGGTAGTCGACCAAGGCAACATCCGCGTAAGGCCGAGTACGGGTCCGCAAGACGCGGTACTCCACACGCTCTGCATGAAGAATCAACGTGGGGTTGAGGCTGTTGTGTGCCCACGCAATCCAGGGCAGGAATGTGAACCCGGCGAACGCGGCCTCCAATGTGACGACGACAGATGTCTCCACCGAAATCTCCTTGCGCAGGACCTGTCTGACCCCGACCGTCATCATTGTGACCTGTACCGACTGTGCTTGCGTCAACCGGCCCGGTGTCTAATTCACTCGGGCCATCGCCATGGGCCGTGAGCAAGGTGACGCAGGCGTTTCCTTGCTGTTCCCATCACGCATCCCGTGCAAAAAGATCGTGTCGGCTGCCGATCCATCGGGCAGTCCTTGAGAGCGATTTATCCACGCATCGGGAGAGCCATATGCGCCGTATCCTGTCCGCAGCACTGCTCGGATTGTTGGTAGGTCACGCACACGCGCAGCAAGGGGACGGCACCGACGTGCCGGCGCAGGTGCACACATTCAAGCCGGACAAGGTAGACGCCAGTCCTGGTCAGATGGCTGGGTTGAAAGTTCCGGCAGGCTTTCAGATCAAGCCGCTCGCAACCGGGCTGAAGAATGCCCGCATCATCGCCGTGGCGCCGGGCGGCAACATCTACGTGTCCCGGCGTGATCAGGGCGACGTCCTGCTGCTGAAGGACGCCAACGACGATGGCAAGCTCGACGCACCTGCCAAGGTGGTGGCCAACCGATCCGGAGCGCATGGGCTGGCGGTTCGCGATGGCCAGCTCTACCTGGTCACGGTCAAGGAGCTGTTCGTCGCCCCGATTCTGAAAGACGGAACCCTGGGACCACTCAGGTTGCTGGTGGGCGATCTACCGGACGGTGGGCAGCACCCGAACCGTACGATGGCATTCGGCCCGGACGGCATGCTGTATCTGAGCATCGGCTCCACCTGCAATGCGTGCAACGAGAGCAACCCCGAGCACGCGACGATGCTGCGCGTGTCGCCGGATGGGAAGTCACGCACCATCTTTGCCAGTGGCCTGCGCAACACCATCGGCTTCGATTGGGACCCTGCGACCGGCGAGTTCTGGGGCATGGACCAGGGCATGGATTTCTTGGGCGATGAGGTCCAGCCGGAGGAGCTCAACCACATCGTCAAGGGCAAGCAATATGGCTGGCCCCACATCTGGGGCAAGGACGGGGTCAACCCGCAGAGCACGCCGCAGGGCGAGATGACCAAGCAGCAGTGGGCCGCGATCAGCGAACCGATGGTCCTTGGCTACACGGCTCACGCCGCAGCCATGCAGTTCCACTTCTACCGGGGCGCATCCTTCCCGGCCGATTACAAGGGCGATGCCTTCATCACCTTCCGTGGGTCGTGGAATCGCAAGCCAGCGTCCGGCTACGAGGTGGTGCGGCTGAAGTTCGAAAACGGCAAGCCGGTCGCTTTCGAGCCATTCGTGACCGGCTTCCTGACCGAGGGCGGCACGAAACACTTTGCGCGGCCCGTGGGCCTGGCGGAGACGGCCAACGGCGCGCTTTTGGTCTCGGACGATGCCAATGGCGTCATCTACCGCATCTCCGCCACGGGCGCACCGGCCCGTGCTGCGGCAGCAGGGCAACCCAGCGCAGCACCAGCGGCGTCGCTCGAGAAACAGGTCAACCAGGGCAATGGGGTGCCGCTCGCCCTGGCTCGTCCCGAGACCAACAGCAAGGGAACGCTCACCGTGACTGCGCCCGCGTTTGCCAGCGGCGCTGCGATGGACAAGCGCTTCAGCGATTACGCCGATGGCGTCTCGCCGGCGCTGTCATGGAAAGCGGTTGCCAAGGCCACCTCCTACGTCGTGATCATGGAAGACCCCGATGCCAGGCCCATCACGCCGTTCGTCCATTGGGTGGCCTGGAACATTCCCGCCAAGGTCACCCAGCTGCCCGAGGGCCTGCAGGAGCAGATGCGTCTGACTGAGCCCGACGGCGTGCTGCAGGGGGCAACGAGCCGTGGTTCGGTTGGCTACTACGGACCGCACCCGCCGGTGGGCGATCCGCCGCACCACTATCACTTCCAGGTCCTGGCGCTGGACACCATGCTGGACGTCAAGCCGGGTGCGACCCGGGACGAGGTGCTTGCCGCTGCGTCGGGCCATGTTCTGGCGAAAGGCGAAACGTTGGGTACCTACGCCCAAACCGTCGCCCCACCGAAGTAATCGCGCCGGAAACCGCGACTTGATTGCATTGCCATCCCTGTCGTAGATGGTGCTTTCCATTCTTCGATTCGCGGACGTAGCGGGCGCTGAAGGCGCCCGCACGGCTGGAGATCGTGATCTTTCAACAGAGACCAGTGTTTGCCACTTGCGTTTGCTTTGCAGCGACACTGCCTGGGGTGTCGGCATTTGTTGTATCCAATACACCGACCTGGCTGCGGGATCGCCTGACCTTTGTCGCGCCAAGCCATGTCCGCCTATGGGCCCGCAGCTGGTGCTGGACGTGGCCCGTTGAGTGCGCAGGCTTCCGCATCCTCCTTGGCGGCTGGACTAGTGGCCAAGCGCTTGGGTTACCCCTGATCCGTCAGGGAGGGGTAGTGACCTTCGTGGCATGTGCGCCGAAAGCGCCAACATGCGGTGCCAAGACCAGGCTCAAGCGCCGCCGACATTCTCGAAAGGCAAGTGCGGATGCAGGCATGTCGCATGAATCAAAAATTTTTGCTTGCGCATCCCAAGCTGCCAGCAGCACTTCCAGGTCATTTATCAGTGTTTGCATTTATGCCCTTTGATGCACAGACGGTAGCCCCGCCCCTCATCTGACCTTGAGGAGCGAGCCTACCTGGCCACTATGTCGGTGCTGTTAAGCCCGCTTAGGGGCAACTTATAGCGGACTCGGAAATGCAGGACAAGCGTTTGCCGCCGCCTGCTGCTGTGCAATGCCGGGGCAAATCAGAACCCCGGTGGGCCCAGAATCCGGGCCCACCTAGATTTGCTCAGAACTCCTGCCAGCCTGCGCCGTCAGTGGAGCTGATGGCTTCCAGTTTGCGCGGTGCACGGTGCGGGACAATTTTTGCGGGTGTCTTCACAGGCGTTGGCGTCCTGTTGCTGTTTGAGCCAGCAATGGCTGACGAGGCAGGAGCCGCGCGGACCGCAACGTTGTCCTTGTCGATCTTGAACACCGCCACGGCGTCGGTCAGCTGCGTGGCTTGCTCTTCCATGGCGCGGGCTGCAGCGGTCGCCTCCTCGACCAGTGTGGCGTTCTGCTGGGTCGCTTCATCCATCTGCGTCACGGTGGTGTTGACCTGTTCGATGCCGGCCGACTGTTCCTGCGAGGCTGCGGAGATTTCGCCCATGATGTCGGTCACGCGCTGCACGCTGGCGACCACTTCGGTCATCGTGGTTCCGGCGCTGCGCACCAGGGCCGAGCCTTCCACAACGCGCTGCACCGAGTCGTCGATCAGGTCCTTGATCTCCTTGGCCGCGCCGGACGAACGCTGTGCCAGCGTACGTACTTCCGAGGCGACCACGGCAAAGCCGCGGCCTTGCTCGCCGGCCCGCGCCGCTTCCACGGCGGCATTCAATGCCAGGATGTTGGTCTGGAACGCGATACCGTCGATGACCGAGATGATGTCGGCGATCTTCTTGGACGACGCCTCGATACCGCTCATGGTTGCGACCACCTGGCCGACGACTTCGCCGCCCTGGGATGCCACGCCTGCGGCGCCAATCGCCAGCTGGTTGGCCTGGCGCGCATGTTCGGCGTTCTGGCGCACGGTGGAGGTGAGTTCTTCCATCGAGGCAGCGGTTTCTTCCAGGTTGGCCGCCTGCTGTTCGGTGCGCTGGGACAGGTCCTGGTTGCCTGCCGCAATCTCGCTGGCTGCCGAATTGATGGACACCGCCGACTGCTGGATGCGTCCGACAATCTCTGCAAGCTGTGCAGCAGTGGTATTGGCATCGTCGCGCATCTGCGCGAAGACGCCCTTGAACTCGCCGGTCATGCGGGCCGTGAGGTCGCCTGCGGCGATGGACTGCAGCAGCGAGGACAGGGATTGCAGGTTGCTGTCCGCGGTGGCCATGAGCAGGTTGAGGCTCTCGACCATGATGCGGAAGTCGTACTGGAACCGTTCCGCATCGCCGCGTGCGGTGAAGTCACCATTGGCAGCAGCTTGTGCCAACTGCTTGATTTCCAGGTTCATGGCAGACAGGTTGGTCTTGACCTCATTCATGGTCTGCGTCAGCACGGCTTTTTCGCCAGGCAACTGCTCCATGTCTTCACTCAGGTCGCCAATGGCATAGCGGCCCATGATGCGTGCGAGGTTGGACTGCACGCTGAGGTGGGAGGCAACCAGGGCGTTGGTGTCCTCGGCCATGCGGCCGTAGTCGCCGGGCAGTGCGCTGGCATCCATCAGAAAGCTGATCTGGCCTTCGTCATGGCGCCTGGCCATGTCTGACTGGGCCGCCATCAGGCTGCGGATCTGCGTTTGCATGACCTGCATTGCCTGAAGCAAACGCCCTGGTTCGTCCCGAGCCTTGGTTTGCGCGTTGCTGGTCAGATCCCCTTGCGCAATGGCATTGGCGACCTGTGTTGCACGGGCCAGGGGCGTGGTGAGGCTGCGGGTAATGATCCAGCCCAGCAAAGCGCTTGCGATCAGGACAACGGCGCCGCCGGTAATGAGCATGGCCCGT
Source organism: Xanthomonas sp. BRIP62409 (assembly GCF_003992965.1). Taxonomy (NCBI): domain Bacteria; kingdom Pseudomonadati; phylum Pseudomonadota; class Gammaproteobacteria; order Lysobacterales; family Lysobacteraceae; genus Xanthomonas; species Xanthomonas sp. BRIP62409. The sequence continues at coordinate 64,468 of NZ_QEZJ01000027.1, forward strand.
CCGCCTGCAATGGCGGCCAGTGCTTCCGCGTACGCATCCTTGGTGTTGTTGTTCTGGCGTGACACCAACTCCCGCAGTGTTTTCTGCCAAAGCAGGACGGCGGGTCTTCCCTTCTCGCTCAGCAGGGTTTGTGCTCCCATGCGGTCCCCTTCGGCGCACAGGGCCATCACCTGATCAGTGAAGCTGCGAGCGATGGTGCGGCGTTCGTCCAGGGCGACTCTGACGCGGCGGCCGCCTTCAGACAAGGAAAGGCTGTCCAGGGTTCTGAGCTTTTCGCGTAGCCCGTTGTAGCGGGCCCGTTCGTCACTGATGGTCTTGACAGCCTCTTTGTTGAGCGCATCGCTGGTGACCATTGCATAGGTCCCGAGCGCTACCAGGATCGATGAGTTGGCGTCCAGCATTTCATTGGCGACCTGGATCTTCGCCATCCGGTCTTGAACGATCGAGTCCAACTGGTGTTTGGAAACCGACATCGTCCACAGGCCTGCTGCAACAAGCATGGCAGAAAGAAGAATCAGGACGCCGAATGCGGCGCCCAGGCGCTTACCAACGCCGTGCCTTTGAAGAAATTCCATCTCGTAAACCTTCGGAGCTGTGCAAAAGCGCACACACACTTAGCGGCCTCTACCGCAAGGAATGAAGAAAAGGCATACATGTATATTCAAGCTCTATACAAATGCTGTGCTTTTTGCGGCACTTGTCACCTTATGCCGTCGGAGCTTGCCGCAATCCCCGTGGGGTCATTTCGGGGCAGATGTGGGTGAGTTACTTACACAGCGTAGGGGGGGGCGCCGAGTATGGGAACGACAGGCCGGGGTTTGGTAGCTGCTTGGCCATTTCCTTCCCCATGGTCAGGAAGCTCCTGATTGAGCGGGTGCGCGGCGATGGGCATAGTGCCGGGCACGTCGAGCGAGCACCATGACCACCACGCACCCTCAACTTATCGGCGCACTTCTCAAGGGCATCCGACGCGCCGAATCCGCGCGCGCAGCCTCTATTGCGTATTGCGCCGGATTGGCCGGGCAGATGCGCTTTGACTACGGCACGCCGGACGATGCGGGCAAGGTGCTGGAGATGTTCGCGCTGGATGCCGAGCAGATCCGCGAGCTGGGGCTGGTGGGCGTGGAAGAACTGGGCGAGGCGGTCTGCCATGCCTGGTCCATCAACGCCGGCGAGCTGGATCGGGTGGTTCAGTGGTTTTCGGCGCCCAGGGTCGAGTTCGTCGGCAAGCACTGCCGCGAGCTGATCCGGGCCGGGCGCATCGGGCCGGTGCTGACCATGGCCCGCGAGCACGCCTTGCTGCGCCATCGCTGAGCGCCGCCAGACTCGGGCGCGCCCGGCCGCTTTACGCTAGCCGGCGCAACAGCAATACTCGCTGACCCTTCCAACCTCAGTTTTGCCAATGCGCCAGGTTCCGCCCGCTTCATCCGCCGCCGCCGCCAAAGCCCAATTGCTGGAAGAGCTGCGCAAGCTCGAGCAGGAAGAAGCCCAGCTGAAGTACGCCCAGACGCTGGAAGCCTTCGACCAGGTGGTCGAGGTGCTGACCCAGTTCGGCAGCCGCTTCAATGCCAAGCAGAAGTCCCAGATCGCGTCGTTGGCAATGACCGGCAAGTCCAAGGGACCGCTGTCGTCCACGGGCGAGGTCGTCGCCAAGTACTGGATTCCGCATTCCGGCGAGACCTGGTCCGGGCGTGGCCGCACACCGCGCGCGTTCAAGGCATGGGAAGGCACCAGCTCCTACAAGGAATGGAAGGCCAACCATCCGGACAAGCGATTCCCGCTGTATCCGGGCTGAGTTCTTGAAGAGCCACGGTCTGGCTGCGCGCACGCCTGTGGCCTGGCGATTACGGCCTTCCTGCACCTTGGTTTTATCGCTGTAAGTGCCGCGCTGCATTGCAGGCGTTGCCGGATCGTACAATTCACGCTGGCAGTGATCACGCTTGCCGATGTCGTCGTGATCCAGGCCATAGGTGTCATCGATACCGCCTTAAAAAGCGCTTTCGCCAGCTAAGCAATCGGAGCTTGATCTGCGATCGCGCCGTCGTCAGGCGCGCTGCGGTTTGCCCCGCGCTTGACGCGCAGCTGGGTGTCAGCGGCAGAGTGGTAACCGCACACGAAAACAGCAGCGGTATTTACCGACCGGCAGTGCAGATCCGGTTCAAACCGGAGCATCCATTGGCTCTGTCGACGCAATAAAAAACGCGCGGCCTGCCGGAGTTCCGGCAGACCGCGCGTTTGGTTTATCGCATCAGGGTTACTGGTCGTTCTTGCACTCGAATACCGACACGCTGCGCGGCGGGGCCAGGAATTCGCTGGCGCCTGCCGGCATCATGTCCACTTCCAGGGCTTCGTCGGTCGAGAGCACCAGCTTCCAATGCACCGGTTCGTCGGTCGAGGGCAGGGTGAAGGTCACGCCTTCGTGGTAGGCATTGATGACGATCAGCAAGGTGGCGTCGTTGGCCAGCTCCTTGACGCCGGAGGTCTGTGCCTTGCCTTCCAGCAGCAGTCCCACCGAGCGCGCGCCGGCGTCGGTCCAGTGCGCGTCGTCCATCTCGGTCCCGCCCGGATTGAGCCAGGTGAGATCGCGCAGGCCCGCTTCTTCGTTGTACTGGCCGTTGAGGAAGCGGCCGCGCGACAGGATCGGATAGCGCTTGCGCAACTGCGTCAGCGCCTTGACGAAGTCGGTCAGGCGGCCATCGGTCGGGTCGTTTTCCCAGTCCAGCCAGGTGATCTCGTTGTCCTGGCAATAGGTATTGTTGTTGCCGCCCTGCGACTGCGCACGCTCGTCGCCGGCGAGCATCATCGGCGTGCCTTGCGAAAGCAGCAGCGTGGCGAGCAGGTTCTTCATCTGCCGCTCGCGGATCTGCAGCACGTCCGCATTCTCGGTGTCGCCTTCCTCGCCGTAGTTGCAGGAGCCATCGTTGGACGAGCCGTCGCGGTTGTCCTCGCCGTTGGCCATGTTGTGCTTTTCGTTGTAGCTCACCAGGTCACGCAGGGTGAATCCATCGTGCGCGGTGATGAAGTTGACCGACGCCCACGGGCGGCGACCGCGACGATCGAACAGGTCTGCCGAGCCGGTGAAGCGGGTGGCGAACTCGGCCAGCTTGCCGTCCTCGCCCTTCCAGAATTCGCGCGCATTGTCGCGGAACTTGTCGTTCCATTCCGACCAGCCCGGCGGGAAGTGACCGACCTGGTAGCCACCGGGGCCGCAATCCCAGGGCTCGGCGATCAACTTGACCTCCGACAGCAGCGGGTCCTGGTTGCATGCATCCAGGAAGCCGCCGCGCTGGTCGAAGCCGCTGGGCTCGCGTCCCAGGATCGTGGCCAGATCGAAGCGGAAGCCGTCCACGTGCATCTCGCTGGCCCAGTAGCGCAGCGAATCGTTGACGAACTGGATCACCCGCGAGTTGCTCAGATTGAGCGTATTACCGGTGCCGGTGTCGTTGATGTAGTAACGCTTGTCTTCGGCAAGGCGATAGTAGCTGGCGTTGTCGATGCCCTTGAACGACAGCGTCGGGCCAAGCTCGCTGCCTTCTGCGGTGTGGTTGTAGACCACGTCCAGGATCACTTCCAGGCCCTGCTTGTGCATGGCCTTGACCATGTCGCGAAATTCATCGCGATGCCCGCTGGACAGGTAACGCGACTTCAGCGCGAAGAAGCCGATGGTGTTGTAGCCCCAGTAATTGCGCAGGTCCTTGTCCAGCAGATGCTGGTCGTCCAGATACGCATGCACCGGCAACAGTTCGACCGCGGTGATGCCCAGGTCCTTGATGTATTGCAGGACCTGCGGCTGTGCCAGGCCGGCAAAGGTGCCACGCACGGCTTCCGGTACCTGCGGGTTGCGCATGGTGTAGCCACGCACATGGGTCTCGTAGATCACCGTCTCGTTCCACGGCGTCAGCAGGCGCGCGTCGTCTTCCCAGTCGTAGGTGTCTTCGACCACCACGCACTTGGGCATGAACGGCGCACTATCGCGCTCGTCGAAGCTCAGGTCGCCGTCCGGGTGGCCCACGGTATAACCGTAGAGTTCGTCCGCCCAGATCAGGTCGCCATCCATCTCGCGTGCGTACGGGTCCATCAACAGCTTGTTGTGGTTGAAGCGGTGGCCTTCGGTCGGTTCATACGGGCCATGCACGCGGTAGCCGTAGCGCTGTCCGGGTTTGACGTCGGGCAGGTAGCCGTGCCAGATCTCGTTGGTGTATTCCGGAAGGTCCACCCGCACTTCGGTGCCCTGTTCGTCGAACAGGCACAATTCCACGCGGGTGGCATGCGCGGAAAACAATGCAAAATTGGTGCCCTTGCCATCGAAGACGGCGCCGCGCGGAAACGGGCGTCCTTGGCGGATGCGGGAGGGGTTGGCGTAAGCCGCGCTTGCTGGACGTCGCATTGAGAGTCTCGGGTGCGCCGGCATGCCGGCATTGAGGGGACTCAAGCATTGCGTGGGCAGCTGTGCAAACTGCGTCACGACGGCAGGGGGGCGGCGTGAGGGCGGTTGTCGCGGGGCGTGGCCGCCGATTATTTTCTGACCGCAGTGACGGAAAAACAGGGCGCACGGCCGCGGGGATCTGACATGTACGCATCGCGCGGGTCGGCTGCGTTGTCTATGCGGCTGTCGCCAGATAAACCCCCTCTGTGCATCACCGGTGTCATGCGCGCGCGCTTGAGCGCCGCGCAGGCGCCCTGCTAGCATCCAGGCCGTCGGAGTCATGCAACGCATGCAGTGTGACAGCTGCCTTGCTGCGTCGCTTCCGCCTCCCATTCTCGGGGCCGTCGCACACCCGTCGAACGCAGCATGCAGGGCAGGGACGCTGCCCGCCCGTGCAATCGACCGGCAGACCTGCGGACTTGGGTCACTCCGTCATCAGACTCCGACCATGTCCAGGCCGCGCCGTACCCCTGCTGCGATGAAAATCGCCATCCTTTCCCGCAACAGCAAGCTGTACTCGACCCGGCGGCTCATCGAGGCCGGGCGCAAGCGTGGCCACACCGTGCGCATCCTCGACCCGCTGCGCTGCTACATGCGCATCGCCGCCGACGGCTTCAGCCTGCACTACAAGGGCAAGCCGATCACCGGGTTCGACGCGGTGATCCCGCGCATCGGCGCATCGGTCACCCGCTATGCCACCGCGGTGTTGCGCCAGCTCGAATTCATGGGCACCTATACGCCCAACCCTTCCGATGCCATCCTGCGCTCGCGCGACAAGCTGCGCGCGCATCAGTTGCTGGCCGCGCAGGGCATCGACATGCCGGTGACCGTGTTCGGCGACAACCCCGACGACACCCAGGACCTGCTGTCGATGCTCGGCCCGCCGCCGCATGTGGTGAAGTTGAACGAGGGCGCGCAGGGCGCCGGGGTGATCCTCACCGAGAAGGCCAGCGCCTCGCGCGGCGTGGTCGAGGCGCTGCGCGGGCTCTACGCCAATTTCATCGTGCAGGAGTTCATCGGCGAGGCCGAGGGCGCGGACCTGCGCTGCTTCGTGGTCGGTGACCGGGTCGTTGCCGCCATGCGCCGGCAGGCGGCCGAGGGCGACTTCCGTTCCAACCTGCATCTGGGCGGCAGCGCCGCGGTGGCCCAGGCCACCGAGCAGGAACAGGAAGTCGCGGTGCGCTCGGCGCGCGCGCTGGGCCTGGCCGTGGCGGGCGTGGACCTGATCCGTTCCACGCGCGGGCCGCTGGTGCTCGAGGTCAATTCGACCCCCGGACTGGAGGGCGTGGAAGGGGTCTGCGAGGTGGACGTGGCGGCGGCGATCATCCAGCACCTGGAGCAGTCGATCCGCTGATCGGGCCACCCGCGCCGTTATCGAAAATTTAACGAAAATCTAATCCTTTCCTCGCTAGCCTCACCCGACCGTAGCTCCGCTCTCGGCAGTGACGGTGATCGGGATGAACTTTTGGCCCAAGTGCGTTGTCGCACTTGGGCCTTTTTATGTGGCGGCTTGCTGCCCCCAGGCTTCGCGTCTACATTCGCTGATGTTAAATCGCTCAGGCACACAAGGAGGCGTCGGCATGGCAAGGCAACGCGGCATTGGAAGGCTGCTCATCGTGATCGGTCTGCTGACCGGCCCTGCCTGCGCAGTGGCGGCCGATATCGACATGCCGTCCAGGCCGCCGGTGCAGCAGGTGCCTAGCGATCTGCACAAGGGCCAGACGCACTCCGGGATCAGTCAGGATGAGCACGTTAAGGTGACAGCGGCACCCGAGCGCATCGCGGCCGCGTCTGAGGCACAGCCGGGTGTCATCGCGCTGCTGCCCGAGCAGCGCGCAGGCTCGCATAACGACCAGGAGCTCATCACCCAGATTTTGACCATGGCAGGCGAAGATGGTCGGCCAACCGCCGGCGCGCGCGTGCACCTGGTTCGCAGATCAGTACCGGGCAGTGTCTGACCGCCGCCGCGTGCGGCCATCAAACGACTATAAGCCAACACGAAATTTCTCGGCGCCAGCGCTAAAAACAGTTTAACGAATGAGGTTCCAGTGCGAATTCTAGTAATCGAAGACAACAGCGATATCGCCGCCAATCTGGGCGACTATCTCGAAGACCGCGGCCACACGGTGGATTTTGCTGCCGATGGCGTGACCGGGCTGCATCTGGCCGTGGTGCATGAGTTCGACGCCATCGTGCTCGATCTCAACCTGCCCGGCATGGATGGCATCGAAGTGTGCCGCAAGCTGCGCAACGAAGCGCGCAAGCAGACCCCGGTGCTGATGCTCACCGCGCGCGATTCGCTGGACAACAAGTTGGCTGGTTTCGACTCCGGTGCAGACGACTACCTGATCAAGCCGTTTGCATTGCAGGAAGTGGAAGTGCGGCTCAATGCGCTGTCGCGTCGCGGCAAGGGCGTGCACACCCGCGTGCTGGAAACCGGCGACCTGGAATACAACCTGGATACGCTGGAAGTGCGTCGCCGCGGCAAGCTGCTGCAGCTCAACCCCACCGCGTTGAAGATCCTGCAGTCGCTGATGGAGGCCTCGCCGGCCGTGGTCACCCGCCAGGAGCTGGAAACCCGCGTCTGGGGCGAGGAGCTGCCGGATTCGGATTCGCTGCGCGTGCATATCCACGGCCTGCGCGCGGTGGTCGACAAGCCGTTCGACGTACCGATGATCCAGACCCGTCACGGCATCGGCTACCGCATCGCCTCGCCCGATGCCTGAAAGCAATAACGGCGCGCGGCCGGCGCGCAAGCGCGGCCGTTACCGGCGGCGTCTGCGCAGCCGCATCATCCTGTCGTTCGTGTTGTTGGGCTTCTGCCTGACCACGCTGTTCGCTTTCGCCACCAACTGGGCACGTTCGCGCGTGGAAAACCAGTTGGTCGAAGACGTGATGAACCGCAATATCGACGCCTTCGCGCAGCGCTTCTACTCCGACCCGCTGCGCAACCCCGATCTGCCGGTGCAGCAGATGCGCGGGCGCGTGGTCAAGAGCGACAAGTTCGATGCGCTGCGGCTGGAACAGCCGGAGTGGTATCAGCTGCCCGACGGCATCCACACCATCTCCGGCGTGGACGACAGCGGCAACGCGTATTCGTACAAGCTGGCGGTGCGCAAGACGCCGAGCGAGTGGTTCTTCCTCGCCTACGACATGACCCAGACGCTCAAGGGCGAGATCCAGCTCAAGCGCACGCTGATGCTCTCGGTGCTGGTGTTCAGCGGCTTTTCGCTGCTGATCGGCTGGTGGTCTGCGTCCAAGGTGATGCGCCCGGTGTCGGACCTGGCCGCGCGCCTGCGTGCTTACCGCGGCGGCACCAGCGAGCCCAAACCGCTGGCCGCGCACTTCCCGGACGACGAAGTGGGCCAGCTGGCCGAAGCGCTGGACGATTACTCGGCCCGCCTCACCGAAGTGGTGCAGCGCGACCGCGAATTCAACGCCGACGTCAGCCACGAACTGCGCACCCCGCTGGCGGTGATTCGCGGCGCCACGGAACTGCTGCTCACCAAGCCCAATCTCGACGAAAAGATGCTGCAGCGCCTGCAACGCATCCAGCGCGCCGAACTGCAGTGCAGCGATTTGATCGGCTCGTTGCTGCTGCTCTCGCGCAACGAGCGCGGGCAGGGCAGCAGCAATGTCGCCAAGGTGGCCGAACAGCTGATCGACGCGCACCGCGCCCAGCTCGGCGGCAAACCGCTGGAGCTGCTGCTGGAAGGCGAGCGTGACCTGGTCATCGACGCGCCCGAATCCGCTCTGTCGGTGGCGCTGGGCAACCTGATCGGCAATGCGGTCAAGTACACCCAGGACGGCCAGGTGCGCGTACGCGTGCTTGCCGATGCAGTGGAAGTGATCGACTCCGGCCCCGGCCTGAGCGAGGAAGACGCCGCCAAGCTGTTCCAGCGCGGCTACCGCGGCACCCACGCCGGCCACTCGCAAGGCGGCGGCATCGGCCTATCGATCGTCAGCCGGCTGTGCGACCTCTACGGCTGGCGCGTCAGCGTGCGCCCAGGCCAGCAGCGCGGCGTCATCGCAACCCTAGCCTTCCACCGCTAACCACCGACGCACTTCCGTAGGAGCGCACCCGGGCGCGACAGCCTTATCCATAGTGCCTCCCCCGGCAGCGCCTCCAACAACAACCGCACCCAAAACACCCCTCAGCGCTCCACCACCGTCACCACCAACTCGCCCGCACGCGCAGTGATCTGCAGCTTGCACCCAACCGCAAACCCCAACTGCTCCAGCCAAATCCCACGCAAGCGCACGCTGGGAATGCGCTGGCTATGCGGCCGGCCCGGTTCTGCATCGTAGAACGCATAGCCCACCGTGCAGCGTGTGGGCGTGCGCGCCTTGCGCGGCGGCAGATCGTCCACGCGACGCTTGGGGCGACGGTCGAAGTCGAGGTTGTCTACGTCGAACGTGGGCGAGGGCACCAGCCGCATGGGCTGCGCGTCCTTACCGGCGTGACCGCCCGCTCGGCGGAAATCGAATGTCAATGCAGCAAGTAGATGCGGTCGGTGTTGGTGCGCTGATTCGACGTCGAGCTACGTTACGCTGCCCGGGGAAACATGCCACGCATGCCGGAGGATCTGTGTGCGGAAGGAACGAACGCCATGCAGCGTGTGCCAATGAACTCGCCGTCGATCATGGCAGCCGGCTGACCGTGGGAGCATCGTGGGTGCCCGGCCGTGGACGTCAGCGCCCGATTCGATGCGTTTGTAAAATTGCCCTGTAGCTCGCATCCAGGCGTCGCGCTTGTTGCGCCAACTGGTCCGTGTTGCCTTCGTTGCTGACGATGTCATCGGCAATCGCCAAGCGTTGTGCGCGGGATGCCTGCGCGGCAATCATCTGATCGGCAAGTGTTGCGGTAATCCCGTCGCGTTGCATCAGGCGAGCATGCTGAAGCGACACCGGCACATCGACCACAACAATGCGGTCCAGCCAGGCATAGGTCGTTCGGCCGCCCGCTTCGGTCAGCAGGGGAATGGCGACGACCGTATAAGGGCCCAAGGCTGCCAGCGCGGCGCGCTGCAGTTCTGCGCGAATGGCCGGATGGGTGATCGCTTCCAGCGCCTTCCGTTGGGCCGGATCGGCGAAGACGATCTGGCGCAGGGCCGGGCGGTCCAGCGTGCCATCCGGTAGCAGGATAGCCGTGCCAAATCGTCCCACGATCGCATCGAGAATGGGGCCGGGCGCCACGACCTGCCGCGCAACGATATCCGCATCAATGACCGGCACGCCCAGCTTCTCGAACTCGGCGGCCAGGGCACTCTTGCCGGAGGCGATGCCACCGGTGAGGCCGACGATGAAGTCGCTCATCGCCGTGCCCGGGTCAACGCAAGCCTGCGAAGTGCAGGTAACCGTCGACTATATCGTTGCCCCAGAAGAACACCACCCAGCCGGCGATGGCCAGGTAGGGGCCGAACGGAATCGGGGTGGCGCGGTCGCGGCCCTTGGCCACCAGCCAGATCGAGCCGAGGATGGCGCCAACCAGCGAGGAAATCAGGATGATCGGCAGGATGCCTTTCAGCCCGCACCAGGCGCCGAGCGCGGCCAGCAACTTGAAGTCGCCGTGGCCCATGCCTTCCTTGCCGGTGAGCTGCTTGAACAGCCACCACACCGTCCACAGCGAGACATAGCCCACCGCCGCGCCCAGCAGGGCGGGCTTGGCCGGCATGTAGAGGTTGTCCATCGAGCCGACCAGGCCTAGCCACATCAATGGCAGGGTCAGCTGATCCGGCAACAGCTTGTGACGCAGGTCGATGCCGGACATCGCCACCAGAAAGCAGCTCAGCACGATCGCGCCGAAGCCCTGCCAGCCAAAGCCGAAGCGCCAGACGCTGGCCACGCACAGGATCGAGGTCAGCAACTCCACCAGAGGGTATTGAAGCGAGATCGGCTTGCCGCTATAGCGCGACTTGCCGCGCAGCATCAGCCAGCTGAAGAGCGGGATGTTCTCCCACCACTTGAGCTTGTCGCCTGTAACCGGGTCGTGCGAGGGCTCCACCACGATCCCGGGAGGCGGTGGCTCGTAGATGTCCGGCAGCTCCAGGATCTCGCGCGCATCGCGCCGCCACTGCCACTCCATGCGCTTTGGCAAGCGCAGGATCACCACGTTCAGGAAGCTGCCGATCAGCAGTCCCAGTCCGGCCGCGGCGGGAAAGCCGAGACCGGGATGCTGGTCGAGAAATGCCATTACGTCTTAACCCACCACTGCGCCAAGTTTGAAGATCGGAAGATACATGCCGATGACCATGCCGCCGACGATGGTGCCAATGAACACCATGATCATTGGTTCCAGCAAGCTGCTGAGCGCATCCACAGCATTATTGACCTCCTGTTCGAAGTACTCGGCGACCTTGAACAGCATGGCATCCAGTGCACCAGCTTCTTCGCCGATCGCTGTCATCTGGATCACCATATGAGGAAATAAATTGACTTGTTTCATAGCAGCATTGACTGGATAGCCAACGGACACGTCGTCGCGCATGCGTAGCACTGCAGCTTCATATACAGAATTTCCAGTGGCTCCCGCAACAATGCCAAGCGCTTCTACAAGCGGTACGCCGGCTTTAAAAGTGACTGCGGTAGTGCGCGCAAATCTGGCAATTGCACTGTTATGCATAATTTGCCCAATTACAGGGACTTTGAGGATCAGTCTGTCCATTCCATGCTGCATGGCTGGCGAACGTTTGTAAGCGAAGAAAAATCCAGCGGCCGTGCCTAAGGCGATAAATAAAATAAGCCACCACCAGGCAACCATGAAGCGAGATGCGTTTACGATTAACTGAGTGAAAGCTGGAAGTTCAGCGCCAAAGCCCTTAAAGACGTCCTCAAATTGTGGGACTACCCATATAAGCAAGATTGAACTAACAATCAGCGCAACTGCCATCACCATTGCTGGATAAAAGAGAGCCTTTTTAATTTTCCCTTTAAGGGCCTCAATATTTTCCTTATAAGATGCAATTGTATCTAGGACCGTTTCAAGCACGCCGGCGCCTTCGCCGGCTCTCACTAAATTGCGGTACAGTTCATCGAACTGCACGGGATGCCTGCTGATTGCTTCGTGCAGAGACGAGCCGCCTTCAATATCTGTGCGAATTTTACCAACCATATCGCGCATGCGTGGGTTTTTTTGGCCACTACCAATAATCTCAAGCGCACTTACAATAGGTACGCCAGACTTCATCATAGTCGCCATCTGACGGCTGAAGAACGAGATATCTTTGGCGGTAACCTTCTTGCCCGCTGCACCAAATAACGGCTTCGGTTTCGATTTTACGACATTGGGTGTAATCCCTTGTCGGCGTAATTCAGCGCGAAGCATGTTGGCATTTCTGGCAACCTGCTCGCCCTTCATTTTGATGCCTCGCTTGTCCGTCCCCTCCCAGACAAACAAAGACAATGGGCTTGCGTCACGTGATGCTGACGATTTCGCAATGGCTGTACGGCTTGCGGACATTTTTCGTTCTCCGTCCAGCCATCCCCAGGCCAGATCTGTACGGCAGATAGTACAAGCTTCTGCGGAGACTGGCACCTAGCTTGAGTGCCGGGCGCTACCATACGCGGCGTGCAAAGTTGAACATGTAGTTCGCTCAAAAGTGACGTTGAGGGTCACATTGCAGCCAGCGTAGCAAAAATAGGCATTAGCTCTATCTCATCGCTAGGGACAGTGCGATCATGACATCGAAGCGGATGGGGATGTGAGTTGCAGTTGGCACGCTTCCTGCTAGAAGCTTCCTTGCGGCGACACCTGAGCTTATTTGTGATGTGCTGTCAGGATCTCGCAGAGGTGTTCAGGAGTGTCCTTTTTTAAATTTTTAAAAATCTAGGGGTTATAAATGAAGAAGCAGCAGGGCTTTACCTTAATCGAGCTGATGATTGTCATTGCTATCATCGCAATCCTTGCGGCCATTGCTATTCCTGCGTATCAGGACTACATTGCTCGTGCGCAGATGTCCGAGGCGATGACGTTGGCTAGTGGTCAGAAGGTGGGTGTTTCTGAAGTATTTGCAAACAACGGTACTTGCCCGACTAATGGCAATAACGGCTTTGCCGCTGCTGCCGATATCAATGGTAAGTACGTCGCTCAGGTGGCTGTCGGCGGAACTGCAGCAGCAACTGGCGGATGCACCATCGTTGCAACCATGAAGAGTACTGGCGCTGCGGCCGGCATCCAGGGCAAGAAGCTGACGCTGACTCTGTCTAATGCTGACAAGGGCTCCAACGTGTGGGCGTGTACTTCCGATGCCGCCCAGAAGTACCTGCCCACTGCGTGCACTGGAACCTGATTGGTTAGTTGAGTTGGTTGAATTTCCAAAAGCCCCGGTCGTCACCGGGGCTTTTCAATTGTGTTTTGATAGAAATATTTAGCAGGGCCACTTGGGTTCTTGGTGTCGGCATCTGGTCGGTGTGGATATTAAGTTTGGCCTTGCGATGCCCTGACGAGACTCATCTTGGTCTCATGCTGTTAAGTAGGATGGAGTTGACTGAATTATTGCTTATCTTTTGTAGTGCGATATATTGACTTCGCTTAATCAAGGGTTTCTCAACATGAGCACAGCGACTTCTATCAATTTGGTGGGTATAACCGGGATAGCCCGGCGCTTAGTGCAAGATGGCGCGATAGATGAAGTGGTAGCTCGCGCTGCTATGGACCAAGCATCTACAGCTAAGGTGCCGTTGCCGCAATGGTTTTCCGAGAAAAAGCTCGTAACGGCTTCACAATTGGCTGCTGCCAACGCGGTTGAATTCGGCATGCCGCTTATGGACGTATCAGTATTTGATGCTAGCCAAAACGCAGCCAAGCTGGTCAGTGAGGAGTTGCTCCAGAAGTACCAGGTTCTGCCGCTGTTCAAGCGCGGCAACCGGTTGTTCGTGGGGGTGAGCAACCCGACTCAGACCAGGGCACTGGACGATATCAAGTTCCATACGAACCTGGTGGTCGAGCCTATCTTGGTCGACGAGGACCAGATTCGTCGCACGCTGGAGCAGTGGCAGGCCAGCAATGCGTCGCTTGGCTCATCGCTCGGGGACGATGACGAGGGGATGGGCGACCTGGACGTGTCGGCCGGGGACGAGGACATGGGCGCCGGCGGGGATGCCGGGGTCGATGCCAAGGGCGACGACACGCCGGTGGTGAAATTCGTCAACAAGGTGCTGGTGGATGCGATCCGGCGGGGAGCCTCCGACATCCATTTCGAGCCCTATGAAGACGACTATCGGGTGCGCTTGCGGATCGACGGGCTGCTGAAAAACGTGGCCAAGGCACCGGTAAAGCTGAACCAGCGCATCGCGGCGCGCCTGAAGGTGATGTCGCAGCTGGATATCGCCGAGAAGCGGGTGCCGCAGGACGGGCGCATCAAGCTCAACTTGTCCAAGACCAAGCAGATCGACTTCCGCGTGAGCACCTTGCCGACCTTGTTCGGGGAGAAGGTGGTGCTGCGTATCCTGGACGGCAGCGCGGCCAAGCTGGGTATCGAGAAGCTGGGCTACGAGGCGGACCAGCAGAAGCTGTTCCTGGAGGCGATCCACAAACCCTACGGCATGGTGCTGGTGACCGGGCCGACCGGTTCGGGCAAGACGGTGTCCCTGTACACGGCGCTGGGCATCCTCAACGACGAGACGCGCAACATCTCCACTGCCGAGGATCCGGTCGAAATCCGTTTGCCTGGCGTCAACCAGGTGCAGCAGAACAACAAGCGCGGCATGACGTTTGCGGCGGCGCTGCGTTCGTTTCTGCGCCAGGATCCGGACATCATCATGGTCGGCGAAATCCGCGACCTGGAAACGGCCGAGATTGCGATCAAGGCCGCGCAGACCGGTCACATGGTGCTGTCCACGCTGCATACCAACGATGCGCCGCAGACCATCGCGCGTTTGATGAACATGGGTATTGCGCCGTACAACATCACCTCGTCGGTGACTTTGGTGATTGCGCAGCGTCTGGCGCGGCGGTTGTGCAACAACTGCAAGCGCAGATCGAGCCTGCCCGAGCATGCGTTGCTGGCGGAGGGGTTCACTGCGGAGCAGCTCGCTGCCGGTATCGAGCTGTATGAGGCAGTCGGTTGCGACGAGTGCACCGAAGGCTACAAGGGACGTACCGGTATCTACCAGGTGATGCCGATGACCGACGAGATTGGCGCGATCGTGCTGGAAGGCGGCAACGCGATGCAGATCGCCGAGGCGGCTCAGAAGATCGGCATCCGCGACCTGCGCCAGTCGGCGCTGGTCAAGGCTGCGCACGGGGTGACCAGCCTGGCCGAGATCAATCGCGTAACCAAGGACTGAGCGCCCTCATCCGCCCTTCGGGCACCTTCTCCCGCAGGCGGGAGAAGGGCATGTAGCGTGCTTTGCATTGCGGGTTGGTGGTGCTTTGAGCCACTTCGTGCAGTTTCTTGCGCCGACGTGGAAGGGCTGAGCGGCGGGGCGTCGGAGTGGGGATTAGGGAATCGAAGGCGAGCCATGCGTGTGCTGATATCGACTTCGCTTGGGCCCCGCAAGAGCAACCGAACGGCAACGTTTCCCGATTCCTGATTCCCCCTAATCCCTAATCCCTAATCCCCAATCCCGGCTTCTCTACTCCATCCCCAACTTCTTCAACTTGTAGCGCAACGCCCGAAACGTGATGCCCAGCTGCGCGGCGGTCTTGGTCTTGTTCCAGCGGTTTTCTTCCAGTGCTTTCTGGATCGCGGCGCGTTCCAGTTGCTCGATGTAGGAGGGCAGGGCGGCCGAGGCGGGGTCGATGTCGACCACGGCTTCGCGCGGTTCTACGGCGGCGCTGCCGGGGGTGGCGGCCAGGCGATGGCCGCCGTGGGCTGGCAGGCGCAGGTCGGTGGCGCTGATCTGGTCGTCTTCGGCCAGGGCCAGGGCACGTTCGAGGATGTTTTCCAGCTCGCGCACGTTGCCCGGGAAGCCGTACTGGTCCAGCGCATCGAGCGCGGACTGGGTCAGTAGCGGTATCGGGCGGCCATGGCTGTGCGCCAGGCGGGCGATGATCGCCGCGGCCAGCTGCGGCAGGTCGCCGCCGCGTTCGCGCAGCGGCGGCACGCGCAGTTCGATGACGTTGATGCGGTAGTACAGGTCGTGGCGGAAACGGCCGTCGGAGACCAGGTCGCCCAGGTTCTTGTGGGTTGCCGAGAGGATGCGCACGTCCACCAGCGACTCGCTGGAAGCGCCGACCGGGCGCACTGATTTTTCCTGGATCGCGCGCAGCAGCTTGACCTGCATCTGCAGCGGCAGTTCGGCCACTTCGTCCAAGAACAGCGTGCCGCCATGCGCGGCCTGGAACAGGCCGGGCTTGTCGGCATGCGCGCCGGTGAAGCTGCCCTTCTTGTGGCCGAAGAACTCGCTTTCCATCAGTTCGGCGGGGATGGCGCCGCAGTTGACCGGCACGAACGGGCCGGCCGCACGGGCGCCCTGTTCGTGGATGGTGCGGGCGACCAGCTCCTTGCCCACGCCCGATTCGCCGACGATGTAGACCGGCGCCTGGCTGCGCGCGACCTTGCCGATGGTGGCGCGCAGGCTTTCCATCGCGCTGGAATCGCCAAGCAGGCGGCTGGCCTGTTCCGGCGGCGGCGCCGGCGGCGCGGGGCGGTCGCGGTTGTTCAATTCCAGTGCGTGCTTGACCAGGCCGCGCAGCACGCTGATGTCCACCGGCTTGCTGACGAAGTCAAAGGCGCCGGCCTTCAAGGCCTCCACCGCCAGGTCCATGCTTCCGAACGCGGTGATCATCGCCACCGGGGTCTGCGGATAGTGCTTGGCGATTTCGGTGACCAGTTCGATGCCGTTGCCGTCGGGCAAGCGCATGTCGGTCAGGCACAGGTCGTAGGGATTGTTGGCCAGCAGCTCGCGCGCTTCGGCCAGGTTGGCGGCGGTGCTGATGCGCAGGCCCATCCGGCCCAGGGTGAGAACAAGCAGTTCGCGAATGTCACGCTCGTCATCGACAACCAGGGCACTTTTCGGTTCGTTCATGTGGCGCACGATAGCCCAGGGCGATGACAGTCGACAATTGCCGGCCGAGTGCGGGCCCAACGATTCACATGATCAAACAACGGGCGCGGCGGGACGCACGAAGCGTAGCGGCTGGCCGCAGATACACGAACGCAGCGCCGTTGCAGGCAGATGCGCCATGGGCATGCTGTAGGCGTGACGCAACGATCCCGCTCATTTCCCGAGCAGGCTGTTGGGCCCCTGCAACAGGATCCGGAAACAGGCGCCGCCACCCGGCACCGACACATAGTCCAGTTGCGCCTGGTTGGCGCGGCACAGCTCCTGGGCGATGTACAGGCCGAGCCCGGTACCGTGCTCGGAGGTGGTGTAGAACGGCCGGAACAGCTGTGCGGCCACTGTCTCGGGGATGCCGGGGCCGCGGTCGATGACATCGATCACCGCCATGCGCTCCAGGCGTTCGACGCGCAGCTTCACCCGCGCCGGCTCGTCCATCACCCGGCCGTACTTGAGCGCGTTGTGGACCAGCGCGGTCAGGATCTGGTGCAGGTGCTTGGGGTCGACCAGGGCATGCACGGACGCGCCTTGAATGCTCGCTTCCAGGATGTCGGTTTCCATCGACAGGGTCTGCCGGTACTCGATCACGAAGCGGCGCACGAACGCGGCCAGGTCCAGGTTGTCGGGGTTGGCGCGTTCGCGCCGGGCCAGCGCAAGCACGCTTTCGACGATGCCGTTGGTGCGCTGGCATTGCTGGTGGATGATCTGCAGCAGGCGGCGGTCGGCATCACCGATGTGCGGGGATTCTTCCAGCAATTGCGAGGCGTAGCTGATCGCCGCCAGCGGGTTGCGGATCTCATGCGCCAGGCTGGCCGAAAAGCGCCCCATCGCCGACAGGGTGAGCGATTCGGCGCGCCGCGACACTACGCTGGCATCGTCCAGGAACACCAGCACCAGGTCGCTGTCGGCGAGCAGGCGCACGAAGCGCGGCTGGACTTCCGGGCGGTCGGCGCCCAGTTGCAGCGGGGCCTCTTCCTGGCGCCAGCCGCTGCGCCAGCGCTGCAGGCGGCGCGCCAGCTCCGGGGTAAGCGCGGCCAGCGACAGGTCGACCGGGGCGTTGCGCTGGTCGCCATCGCCGAGCAGCGCCAGCGCCGCCTCGTTGGCCAGGGTGATGCGGTTGTGCGTATCGACCACCAGCACGCCGGTGCGCATGCGGCGGATGATCAGCTCGTTGATCTCGTAGAGATTGGCGACCTGCGCACCGCGCTCCTCGGCCAGCACCTGATTGCGGCGCGCCCGCGAGGCGATCTGTTCGCAGATGAAGGCCACTGCGACATAGCTGGTGGCGAACATCGCCAGTTCGGCGATCGGGCGAGTGGCGCCGCCGCCTTCCAGCACGGTCCACAGGTACTCCAGCACGGTGGCGGCGCTGGCGAGCACGGCAATGCTCATGCCATAGCGCAGGCGCAGCAGGATCGAGGCGGCGGCGACATTGAACAGCAGCATCATCGCGATGCCGGCGCTGGCGCCGGGCAGCGCATGCGTGGCAAGGGTCGCGGCGAGGATGTCGGCGATCACCGCGCACAGCACGGTGGCGGTCAGGCGGCGCTCGTTGCGGCCGCGGAACAGCAGCGGGATGGCCATCGCCAGGTAGCCGATCGCCACACCGGCCGCCAGGCGCGGGTAGCGGGGCTCGGGGATCGCGTCGGACAGGGGGCTGAACACCAGTGCGGCGATCAGCCCGGCCACCAGCACCCGGTACAGCGAAAAGAAGTACAGCTCGCGCTGTGGCGCGGACTGGATCCGGTCGATAAGCGATGGGCTGGATGGCAAACCGATTCCCCGCGGGCGCAAGCGGCGAGTATAGGCAGGTGCGCGGCCCACGCAGCACTTGCGCACAGTGCCGGGCTGGACGCAAGCGCCGCCAGCGGCGGGGCACTCGGGCCGACTTTTGCGCCGCACGGCGTGGTCGGCCACAATAGGCGGCCCGTTCGCGTCTCTTGACGTGCCGCCCTGGCGGTCTGCGTTGCACGCAGCGGTCGTTTCCTTTTCCCACGGTGACGCATGAATTTCCACGAATACCAGTCAAAACAGCTGCTTGCCGAGTACGGCATCCCCGTTCCGGCCGGCAAGGTCGCGGCGACCCCGGACGAAGCGGTTGAAGTCGCCAATTCCCTGGGCAAGGGCCCCTGGATGGTGAAGGCGCAGATCCACGCGGGCGGTCGCGGTAAGGCTGGCGGCGTCAAGTTCTGCAAGACCACCGACGACGTGAAGGCCGCAGCGGCCAAGATGCTCGGCACCAAGATGTCCACCTACCAGACCGCCGGCGTCGAGCTGCCGATCAACCTGGTGCTGGTGACCACCGCCGGCGAGATCGTCAAGGAGCTGTACCTGTCGATCCTGGTCGACCGCGGCACCAAGACCATCACCTACATCGCCTCCAGCGAGGGTGGCGTGGAGATCGAGCAGGTCGCCGCCGAGACGCCGGAGCTGATCCACTCGCTCAACGTCGATTTCGTCGAAGGCGTGCAGGGCTACCACGGCCGCGATTTCGGCTTCAAGCTCGGCCTGACCGCCAAGCAGGCCGGCCAGTTCGCCAGCATCATGGTGAACCTGTATCGCCTGTTCAACGAAAAGGACCTGGCGCTGGTTGAAATCAACCCGCTGGCCATCCTGGACGACGGCAACCTGTACGCGCTGGACGGCAAGTTCGACAGCGACGACAACGCCGCGTTCCGTCAGAAGCAGCTGGTCGCCATGCGCGACAAGACGCAGGAAGACGAGACCGAAGTGACTGCGTCGGAGCTGGACATCAACTACGTCACCATGGACGGCAACATCGGTTGCATGGTCAACGGCGCCGGCCTGGCCATGGCCACCATGGACGTGATCAAGCTCAACGGCGGCGAGCCGGCGAACTTCCTGGACGTGGGCGGCGGCGCCAACAAGCAGCGCGTCATCGAGGCATTCAAGCTGATCCTGTCCTCGGACAAGGTCGAAGGCATCTTCGTCAACATCTTCGGCGGCATTGTCCGCTGCGACATGATTGCCGAGGGCATCATCGCGGCGGTCAAGGAAGTGGGCGTCAAGGTTCCGGTCGTGGTGCGCCTGGAAGGCACCAACGTGGAAGAAGGCAAGCAGCTGCTGCGCGACAGCGGCATGGCCATCATCCCGGCCGACAACATCAACGACGGTGCCAAGAAGGTCGTCGAAGCTGTCAAGAACGCCGCCTGATTCACGACACCGAAGGAACTATCCATGTCCGTTTTGATTAACAAGAACACCAAGGTGATCGTGCAGGGCTTCACCGGCCAGCAGGGCACCTTCCACGCTACTCAGATGATCGAGTACGGCACCCAGGTCGTCGGCGGCGTGACGCCGGGCAAGGGCGGCACCACGCATATTGACCTGCCGGTGTTCAACACCGTGGCCGATGCCGTCAAGGCCACCGGCGCAGACGCGTCGGTGATCTACGTGCCGCCGCCGTACGCGGCCGATGCGATCCTGGAAGCGGCTGCGGCCGGCATCAAGGTCATCGTCTGCATCACCGAAGGCATCCCGGTGCTGGACATGCTGCGCGTCAAGAACGTGCTGACCCGCTCGCATCCGGACACCGTGCTGATCGGGCCGAACTGCCCCGGCGTGATCACCCCGGGCGAGTGCAAGATCGGCATCATGCCGGGCCACATCCACAAGCCGGGCAAGATCGGCATCGTGTCGCGTTCGGGCACCCTGACCTATGAAGCGGTCAAGCAGACCACCGAAGTGGGCCTGGGCCAGAGCACCTGCATCGGTATCGGTGGCGATCCGATCAACGGCCTGAACTTCGTCGACTGCCTCAAGCTGTTCAACGAAGATCCGCAGACCGAAGGCATCATCATGGTCGGCGAAATCGGTGGCGACGCCGAGGAAGCTGGCGCCGAGTACATCAAGCAGTTCGTGAAGAAGCCGGTCGTCGGCTTCATCGCCGGTGCCTCGGCTCCGGCCGGCAAGCGCATGGGCCACGCCGGTGCGATCGCATCGGGCGGCAAGGGCACTGCCGAAGGCAAGTTCGCGGCGATGGAAGCCGCTGGCGTCAAGACCGTCCGTTCGCCGGGCGATCTGGGTGCGGCGATTGCTGCGCTGGTGAAGTAAGCACGCCGCGCGCGCAAGCGTGTGAGCGTCAGAGAGGCCGCCTTCGGGCGGCCTTTTTTGTGGGTGTTTGGAAGCATGCCCTCATCCGCCCTTCGGGCACCTTCTCCCGCAGGCGGGAGAAGGGAGCAACAGCAACAGCAAGAACGACAGCAAGAGCAAGAGCAACAACAGCAAGAGCAAGAGCAAGAGCAGGAGCAGGAGCAAGAGCAGGAGCAAGAGCAAGAGCAAGAGCAAGAGCAGGAGCAAGAGCAAGAGCAGGAGCAAGAGCAGGAGCAAGAGCAGGAGCAAGAGCAGGAGCAAGAGCAGGAGCAAGAGCAGGAGCAAGAGCAGGAGCAAGAGCAAGAGCAGGAGCAAGAGCAGGAGCAAGAGCAGGAGCAAGAGCAGGAGCAAAAGCCCGGTCATGTTCTCAAGCACGCCAGGTTTGTCGTTCCCCGGCAGATCGACGGAGCACATCGCGGTCAGGCAACTGCCGCTGCCCAAGCCCCCGCCGGCAGCGACATCCCCTCTCCCGCCTGCGGGAGAGGGGTAGGGGTGAGGGCGCTTCCCGCGCGGCGATCTCCGACGCCAAAGCGCCATCGACACCGATGGCGCCACCCGGGCGGCACCAGTCACCGTGGCCATCCTCCTGCCGAGAATGTCGATGCGCCACGCCGCCAAGACCGGATTCGCCAAGCGCCTGCGTCGTGAGATGACCGCCGCCGAGCGCGCGCTTTGGTATCGGTTGCGAGATCGGCGTCTGATCGGCTTCAAATTCCGGCGTCAGGTCCCCATCGGGCCCTACATCGTCGATTTCGTCTGCCTCGCCCGGGCGTTGATCGTCGAAATCGACGGTAGCCAGCACCTGCTGCCGGGTGCGGATGCCACGCGCGATGCTTTCCTGCGCCGCGAGGGCTTCCAGGTGCTGCGCTTCTGGAATAATGCGGTGCTGGCGAGTGGCGACGACGTCTGCGAGATGATCGCGCGAGGTCTGCTTGCGGCTCGTCCTCCCTTTCCGCTTCCGTGCTTCGGAAAACACACGCACAAGGCCGTTGACATGTCCCAGACGCTCCGCATTGCCATGGCGCAGTTCGACTTTCCGGTCGGTGCCGTGGCGCGCAATACCGATCGCATCATCGACTTCATCGCGGCAGCGCGCGATGAGTTTGATGCGGACATCGTGCTGTTTCCCGAGCTGGCGATCAGCGGTTACCCGCCGGAAGATCTGCTGCTGCGGCCCGGTTTTCTGGCCCATTGCGAGGAAGCGCTGGCGCGCATCGCCGCCGGCACGCGCGGGGTCGTGGCGGTGGTCGGCTGGCCGCAGAGTGCCGGCAGCGTGGTCTACAACGCCGCCAGCGTGTTGCGCGACGGGCGCATCGAAGCGACGTACCGCAAGCGCGAGCTGCCCAATTACGCGGTATTCGACGAGCGCCGCTATTTCGACGTGGACCCGGATGGCGACAACTGCGTGGTCACGGTCAAGGGCGTGCAGGTGGGCGTGGTGATCTGCGAGGACCTGTGGTTTGTCGAGCCGTTGGCCAGGACCGTGCAGGCCGGCGCCGAGCTGGTGCTGGTGCCCAACGCCTCGCCCTACGAGCGCGGCAAGCATGCGCAGCGCGATGCCTTGCTGGCCGAGCGCACCCGCGAGAGCGGGGCGGCGATCGCCTATCTCAACGTGGTCGGCGGGCAGGATGCGCTGGTGTTCGACGGCGCCTCGGTGGTGGCCGATGGCGACGGCACCGTACATCCGGCCGCCGCCGCGTTCGTCGATCAGTGGCTGGTGGTGGACTACGCCGCCGGCGAGCGCAGCTTCACCCCGGTGGTGTGGGTGGACGACGGCGACGAAAGCATGGATGCGCTGGCCTGGCGCGCCGTGGTGCGCGGGCTGCAGGACTATTGCCGCAAGAACGGCTTCAGCAAGGTCTGGCTGGGCCTGTCCGGCGGCATCGATTCGGCGCTGGTGCTGGCGATGGCGGTCGACGCGCTGGGCGGCGACAACGTTACCGCGGTGCGGCTGCCGTCGCGCTACACGGCCAATCTATCCAACGACCTGGCCGACGAGCAATGCCGCGTGCTGGGCGTCAAGCTGGAAACCATCGCGATCGAGCCGGCGTTCGAAGGGCTGCTCGCCGCGCTGGGGCCGATGTTCGAAGGCACCCAGCCGGACATCACCGAAGAGAACCTGCAGTCGCGCAGCCGCGGGGTGATCCTGATGGCGCTGTCCAACAAGTTCGGCGGGCTGTTGCTGACCACCGGCAACAAGAGCGAATACGCGGTGGGGTACGCCACCATCTACGGCGACATGTGCGGCGGCTACGCCCCGCTCAAGGACCTGTACAAGACCGAAGTGTTCGGCCTGGCCAAGTGGCGCAATACCGTAGGCGGGGCGCCGGTGATTCCGCCGGCGGTGATTTCGCGCCCGCCCTCGGCCGAGTTGCGCGACAACCAGACCGACCAGGATTCGCTGCCGCCCTACGATGTGCTGGACGGGATCCTGTATCGCTACGTCGACCAGGAGCAGTCGCGCGACGACATCGTCGCGGCCGGCTACGCCGCCGATACGGTGGAACACGTGCTGCGGCTGGTACGGCTCAACGAATGGAAGCGCCACCAGGCCGCGCCCGGGCCGAAGGTGTCGCGCCGCGCGTTCGGTCGCGAGCGGCGTTACCCGATCACCAATGGGTATTCAGGGCAATAGCCCGAACGGCTATTCCGGCCGGTAGCCCGGTGCGCCAGCCACCGCTGCGGCGGCCGGCGCCTGGGCGAAGCGGGTGAGCAGGTCCAGGGTCGGCTTGGGCCGCGTCAGGTCGTACATCAGGCCGAAATGGCCTTCGGCGCCCTCGATGCTGGTCTGGTCCAGCAATTCGTAGACGTTCACCTCGGACACCACGTCGGCGTAGTTGTCGCGCACGTTGCGCAGCAGCTGCGCCAGGCTGTCGTAGCAGCCGCGGTCGCCTTCCGCGCCGCCGGTGGTGTTGCCGGTGTAGATCTCCGCACAGTTCAGCTCGTTGAAGAACACCGGCGTCTTGTAGGTCTGCGCCGCCGTGCGTAGCTGGCCCAGGTACAACGCGCTCCAGTAGCCGGCGTCCTGGTGGAAGGCGTAGTAGTGGAAGCTGATGTGGTCGAAGTTGAAGCCGGCCGCCTTGGCCTTGGCCAGGAACCACAGCGAGCCATTGCGGTCACCCGGGCAGCGTGCGTTGGCGCTGCGGTCGTCGCTGTTGCAGGCGGTGATGTTGATGGTGAAGCGCAGGCCGGCGCCCAGTTCGTTGGAAGCCTGGCGCATGCCCAGGTACATCGTGGTCATCGCCGCGATGCGGGCATCGGCCTCGGCGCGCACCAGATCCTGTTCGTTGCCGATCTCCCAGACCTTGATGTCGGCCGCATAGCGACGCGCCAGCTGGTAACCGATCTCGCGCGACATCGGGTACACCATCGGGCGCAGCGTGATGCCGTACTTGCGCGCCAGCGGGACCAGCGCATCCAGCGTGGCGTAATCGCGCGGGTCCACATCGAAGCGGTAGCTGCGCAGATTGCGCGCGGCCAGCAGCTTGAAGCGGGCCTCGGCCTGGGCGATCGGGTAGGCGGAGCGGCTGTCGTGGGCGTTGACGCCGTAGACGATGGGAGCCGCGCTGGCGGTGGTGGTCATTGCCGCCAGCAGCAGGCCAAGCATGAACGGGACGATGCAGCGGGACATGCGGCCTCCTGGCGGGCGTCAGCGGGAATGATCTTGCCGAGGCCGAGTATAGGCAGCGCGCAGGCGCGGTTCGGTGACCTGGTGCCAGGTCCGGCGAGGTGAACGCAACTGCGGCAGGCAAGCGCGCTCGGCGGTGCGAGGACGCGTGGCGTGCAGGCGTGCACGTCCGTAGTGCGGGACGATCGATCTGTCGCTTGATCGGGCCTGGCTGTCGTCAGGCACGGCAGGCGCCTGCAACACTCAGTCGCGCCGCTGCCACCGGCATTGCGGCAGCGGCATTGCCGCAATAAAAAAGGGGCCTTGCGGCCCCTTCTCATCACACCGGCGGCTGATCGCTCAGTCGCGGCTCATCTGTGCATTGCGCTGACCGGTGGCGGCGGACTTCTCGCCGGCGAACGGGTTGAGCTTGCGGATGGCCCACGGGTACTTCGGCCAATTGCCGGTCAGCCACGGATGCTGCGGGCTGTTGAGCTCCAGCACGCGGCGGGCATCGGCGGCCAGGGTCTTGTTGCCCAGGTGGGTGTAGGCCTCGGCCAGCACCGCCACCGCGTCGTATTGGTAGGCGCTCTGCGGATAGGTTTCCAGCAGGTAGTTAGCGCGACCGGCCGCCGACACCCAGGCATTGCGACGCAGGTAGTACAGCGCGTTGTCCAGTTCGTGCTGGGCGAACACGTCGCGCAGCTCGATCATGCGCTTGCGCGCATCCGGCGCGTAGCGGCTGTTCGGGTAGCGGTCGGTCACGGTGTTGAAGTCGTTGTAGGCCTGCTGCGGCGAGGACAGGTCGCGGCGGCTCGGGTCCAGCGACCAGACGCGGCGCAGGAACACCGTGTCGCGGTTGCTGTTGGCCAGCCCGCGCAGGTAATACAGGTACGAGATGTTGCGATGGGTCGGGTAGGTCCGGATGAAGCGGTCGACGCTGGAGACGGTGTCGTCGTGCTTGCCGGCCTTGTACTGGGCGTAGGCGGTTTCGATCATCGCCTGCTCGGTGTACGGGCCATACGGGTACTGGGCGATCAGGCGCTTGTAGCTGGCTTCGGCGCCGGCCCAGTTGCCTTTCTCCATCAGGTCGTGGCCCTTGCCGTAGAGCTGCTCGACCGGCATGCCCTCGTCGGGATTCTTGTCCTTGGCGCCGCGGTGGCAGCCGGTGACGACGAACGCCATGACCAGCATGAGGGCAATCAGGCGCGCAGGCGCGGAAAACGTGGACCGTCGGATCATGGGTCTGGGCAGGACGCATCAGGAAAACGAGAGCGCGATGATAGCCTAGTGGCCTGTCCGGCGACTGACTCCCGCCGCCCGGACCCCCAAATTCCCGCTTTTGCCCGAGTGCCTGTGTCCATGTCCGACCCATCTGCCGACCCCCTCGACCCGTCCATCCGCCAGGCCATCGTGCCCGACAACGCCGCAGGACGCCGTTTCGACGCGGTGCTGGCCGAGCTGTTTCCCGAATTCTCGCGTTCGCGCCTGTCGGAGTGGATCAAGTCCGGCGATGCGCTGCTGAACGGGGAAATGGCGCGCCCGCGCGACACCTTGCGCGGCGGCGAGAGCGTGCAGGTGCAGGTGGTGCTGGAAACCCAGACCCATGCCGCGCCGCAGGACATCCCGCTGAGCGTGCTGTACGAAGACGACCAGGTGCTGGTGATCGACAAGCCGGCCGGGCTGGTGGTCCACCCTGGTGCCGGCAACCCGGACGGCACCCTGGTCAACGCCTTGCTGTTCCGCGACCCGGCGCTGGCGGCGGTGCCGCGCGCCGGCGTGGTGCACCGGCTGGACAAGGACACCAGCGGGGTGATGGTGGTGGCGCGCACCGTGCAGGCGCAGACCGCGCTGGTGGAGCAGCTGTCCGCACGCGATGTGCATCGCCAGTACCTGGCGGTGGTGGTGGGCGCGCTGGTCTCCGGCGGCACCGCCAATGCGCCGATCGACCGCCATCCGCGCGATCGGCTGAAGATGGCGGTACGCGACGACGGCCGCGATGCGGTCACCCATTACCGCCTGCGCGAGCGCTTCCGCGCGCATACCGCGCTGGAATGCCGGCTGGAAACCGGGCGCACCCACCAGATCCGCGTGCACATGGCGCACCTGAAATCGCCGATCGTCGGCGACCCGCTGTACGGCGGCGCGCTGAAGCTGCCCAAGGGCGCCAGCGACGAACTGGTGCACGAGCTGCGTACCTTCAAGCGCCAGGCATTGCATGCCGAAACCCTGGAGTTCCTGCACCCGGTCAGCGGCGAGCCGGTGCGCGCCAGCGCGCCGGTGCCGGCCGACCTGCAGCGGCTGATGAGCGCGCTGCGTGAAGACAGTGCACGCGCCGCCGAGCTGGCACGCCGCTGACATGGCCGCCGCCGCGCCCTTCGTGCTGCCGGCCGACTGGCCGGCGCCGCCACGCATCCATGCGCTGACCACGCTGCGCTACGGCCTGGGCGGCTCGCTGGCGCCGTTCGACACGCTCAACCTCGGCAACCGCCACAGTGCCGAGGGCGACGTGCCGGAGCAGGTGGAACGCAACCGGGCGCTGTTGGTCGAGGCGCTGGCACTGCCCGGCACCCCGCAGTGGCTGCGTCAGGTGCATGGGGTGGAGGTGCTGCGCGTCGATGCGCCCGCGCCTGCGTCCGGCGAGCAGGTGGGCGCGGCCGGAACTGCCGCCCCAGCTGCGCAGGAACCGGTTGCCGACGCAGCGGTGACCGCGGTGCCCGGCGTGGTGCTGGCGATCCTCACCGCCGACTGCCTGCCGGTCGTGCTCGCGGCCAGTGATGGCAGCGAAGTGGCCGCCGCGCATGCCGGCTGGCGCGGCCTGGCCGACGGCATGCTGGAGCGCAGCGTGGCGGCGATGCGCACGCCGCCACAGCAGGTGAGGGCCTGGCTGGGGCCGGCAGCGGGGCCGCAGGTGTATGAAATCGGCGAAGACGTGTTCAACGCCTTCGTCGCGCACGATGCGCAGGCGCACGCCGCGTTCGTCGCGACCCGCCCGGGGCATTGGCGGGTGGATCTGTATGCATTGGCGCGTCAGCGCCTGCAGCGTGCCGGTATGCCGGCCAGCGCCATCCACGGCGGCGGGCTGTGCACCATTTCCGAGCCGCAACGCTTCTTCTCGCATCGTCGCGACCGCCGTAGCGGACGCATGGCCACGCTGGCCTGGATCGCGCCCTGAGCATGCCGTTGTTCGTGCTGGGGCTGGACGCGTTCGCGCAGTTGCCTGCGCCGGAGCAGCACGCGCGGTTTCTGGACTAGCGCCGCAGCCCGATGTGGGGCGCACATGGGCGCGATGGGCTTACTGGTAATGCTTCGTCGCGCCCGGGTGCGCTCCTACGTAGCGTGGCGATTTTCACGACGGCTCGCTGATTCGCAGCGTTGGTCGGTCGCGCGTGCTGGATGGGATGGCAGACAGGTGTAGGAGCGCACCTGGGCGCGATGGGGCGTTACCGGGAAAGCCTTATCGCGCCCAGGTGCGCTCCTACGGTGATTCCGTGCCGGCGGCTTACGCTGCGGCGTTTCCGAAACTTGCGCGCACTACCTTCGGGGTGCCGCCGTGCGCAGGCTGCAGGCGGAAGATCGACACCGCATCGGCCAACTCCACGGCCTGTTCTTCCAGACTGCGCGCGGCGGCGGTGGCTTCTTCCACCAATGCGGCGTTGCGTTGGGTGACTTCGTCCAGTTGCGCGACGGTGCGGTTGACCTGTTCGATGCCGCTGGATTGCTCGGCGCTGGCGGCGGTGATCTCGCTCATGATGTCGGTGACGTGTTTGACCGAGCCGACGATCTCGCGCATGGTCGCGCCGGCGCGGTGCACCAGGCCCGAGCCCAGTTCGACCTTGTCGGTGGAGTCGGCGATCAGCGTCTTGATCTCCTTGGCCGCATCGGCCGAGCGTCGCGCCAGCGCGCGCACTTCCGAGGCGACCACCGCGAAGCCGCGGCCCTGTTCGCCGGCGCGTGCGGCTTCCACCGCGGCGTTGAGCGCCAGGATATTGGTCTGGAAGGCGATGCCGTCGATGACGCCGATGATCTCGCCGATCTTGCGCGAGGCAGTGCTGATCTGGCCCATGGTGGACACCACATCGTCCATCACCTGGCCGCCGTTCTGCGCGACTTCGCCGGTGCCCACCACCAGCCGATTGGCCTGCAGCGCGCTGTCGGCGTTCTGCTTCACGGTGGAGGTGAGTTCCTCCATGGAGCTGGCGGTTTCTTCCAGATTGGCGGCCTGCTGCTCGGTGCGCTCGGACAGGTCGGTGTTGCCGGCGGCGATTTCCACCGCCGCGCGGCGGATGGTGTCCGATGCGATCTGGATGCCGCCGATGATCTCGGTCAGCCGGGTCACGGTCTGGTTGGTGTCGTCGCGCAGACGCGCGAAGATGCCGTGCGCATCGCCATCCACGCGCTGGGTGAGGTCGCCTTCGGCCAGTGCGCCGATCACCCGCGCCAAGGCGGCCAGGTGGGTTTCCACCGAGTCGTAGATGCGGTTGATGCCCTGCGCCAGCGACAGCAGCACGCCGTCCATGCCGTCAATCTGCATGCGCCGGCTGAAATCGCCGGCCGCGGCGGCATCGATGATCTGGATCAGCGCCTGCTCGGCGTTGACCTGCGCGGTGACGTCCATCCACTGCGCGATGGTGCCCAGCTTGGTGCCGTCGGCGGCGATGATCGGGCTGTAGACGAAGTCGATCTGGCGGCCGAAGAACGGCGCGCGCACCGCCTTGGAGGCGGTCAGCGCACGCATGCGGTCGATCGCGGCCTGGCTGTCGGGATAGATGTCGCCGATGCTGCCGCCGACGAAGCCTTCGGCATGGAAGCTGGGACGGAAGCTCTGCACATCCGGCTCGATCAGCTTGAGCATCGCCAGCAGTTTGCGGTTGGCGAACAGTACCTGGCCGTCGTCGTCGGCGATGCGGATCATGGTGTCCAGATCGTCCAGCGCCTTGATCACGAACTGGCCGTGGCGCAGGCCCTGTTCCATCACATCGATGCGGATGGCCAGCTTGTCCTGGGTCGCCTGCAGGGCGTGCAGCAATGGCGCGAGTTCGCCGGAGGCGGTGCGCAGATCCAGGCGCTGAAAGCGCCCTTCACCGATGGCGGTCACCGTGCCGATCGCCTGTTGCAGTTGCGGCAGACCGCGACGGCGTGCCCACCACCACAGCCCAGCACTTGCCGCGCCCAGTACCAGCAGCGCCGGCAGCAAGCGGCCCAAGCCGGTCCAGACACCGCCGGGCAGCAGCGTGGCGGCGTAGAGCGTCAGCAAGCCCAGCAGCCCGATCTGTGCAGCGGCAGGCAGCCATGCGGCCGTGCTGGCACGCGCAAGGTTCCGGCCGGAAGGCGGGCGGGAGACGGCGGTGGCATCGGGTGAGGGCGACATAGGCTGAGTCCAACTGAGTGATTCGGAGTGGGGAGCGGCGTCCTGCGCTGCATGGGCTGCTATGGGGTATCGGCGGCCGAGCCCGAATCATGACGGCGTGAAATCACCGTTCGTCGGAATCTGCCGACCAGGCCCCCAAAAATACCGATGTAGTTGATTTGGAAGCGGTTTCAGCGCTGCCCGGTGTGCTGCGGAACCGTGATTTGCAGCCGAATACCGGTCTTGCAATTGTAAATTTCACGTGAAATATCGGCGGGCTCCGTAAACACTTCGTAGACCGCGACGCCACGCAGTCCGATCGCATGCACGCCACCAAGACTGGCCAGCGGCGCCATCGGTGCAACGCGACGAACACGAAACGAAGCGCGGGGAATCGGGAGTGGGGATTGGGGAATCGGGCGCGCCATCAATCCAGCCCAGCCCTGAAAGACGACGGAAAAGCGCTTTTCCCATTCCCGAATCCCGATTCCCGATTCCCCAAAAAAAAACCGGCCATCTCACGATGACCGGTCTATCGATGCCCAACTAGCTGACGTTACACCGGCTTACTTCGCCGGCTTGGCGCCCGCGTCATCCGGCAGCGCCCAGGCGATCACGCTGTCGCCCGACTTGGTTTCCATTCGGTCGTGCCCACCCACGGCGGCCACGATGTACTGCTTGCCGTCGATGGTGTAGCTCAGCGGGGCGGCCTGCGGGCCGGCCGGCACGCGGGTCTCCCAGACCTGCTTGCCGGTGCGGGTGTCGAAGCCGCGCATGAAGTCGTCCAGGGTCGCGCCGATGAAGGTCACGCCGCCGGCGGTGGCCAGCGAGCCGCTGTTGTTGGGCGTGCCGATCTCGAACTTGGTCTTGGACGGGATGCCCATCGGACCCTGGTCGTAACCGGTGCCCAGCGGACGCCGCCAGAGCACCTGCTGGGTGCGCAGGTCCACGCCGGAGATGTAGCCCCACGGCGGTGCCACGCACGGCGTGTTGAGCGGCGACATCCACGGCTCCTTGCGGGCGCCGTAGGCCAGGCCCTTCTGCGCCATGTAGCCCGGCGTCTTGCTCTTGCCGTCGAACACCGACACCACGCCCAGCTCCTTCATCTTTTCGCGGGTGTAGACCTGCAGGGTGTAGGGCAGGCGATTGCTGTTCATCACCATGATGCCGCGCTGCAGATCGACCGAGACGCCGCCCCAGTTGATGCCGCCGTGGTTGCCGGTAAAGGCCAGCGAGCCCTGCAGGGTCGGCGGGGTGAACATGCCTTCGTAGCGCAGCTGCTTGAACTGGATGCGGCAGGCCAGCTGGTCGA
Organism: Xanthomonas sp. BRIP62409; assembly: GCF_003992965.1. Taxonomy (NCBI): domain Bacteria; kingdom Pseudomonadati; phylum Pseudomonadota; class Gammaproteobacteria; order Lysobacterales; family Lysobacteraceae; genus Xanthomonas; species Xanthomonas sp. BRIP62409. The sequence continues at coordinate 95,279 of NZ_QEZJ01000027.1, forward strand.
ACGGGGTCATGCCCCAGGCGTCGGATTCGACGATGGTTTCGTACTCGCGGCTCGGTGCGCCCACGGTATTGGGCATGCCCGGCGAGATCGGCTGGGTGGCCGCGGTCCAGTCGCCATGATCGGTGCCCTGCGGCACGGCGATCTGCTTGACCGGCATGAGCGGGGCACCGGTGGCGCGGTCCAGCACGAACACCTGGCCGGACTTGGTGGCCTGGATCACCGCAGGGCGGGTAGCGCCGCCGGCGACCGGCCAGTCGACCAGGTTCGGCTGCGGGCCGATGTCGTAATCCCACAGGTCGTGGTTGACAGTGCGGAAGTGCCAACGCTCCTTGCCGGTGGCCGCATCCACGGCAACCAGGGAGGCGGTGTATTCCTCATCCTGCGGGGTGCGGCCCTTGCCGAAGAAATCGCCCGAGGCATTGCCGGTCGGCAGATACACCAGGCCCAGTTCGTCGTCGGCGGCCATCAGCGACCACACGTTCGGGGTGGAACGGGTATAGGTCTGCCCGGCCGGCGGCTCGGCGGTGATCGCCGGGTTGCCCAGGTCCCAGGCCCAACGCAGCTGGCCGGTGAGCGCATCGAAGCCGCGCACCACGCCCGACGGCGCATCGCCTTCCTGGCCGTCGCGCACCTGGCCGGTGGGCTGGATCACCACGCCGCGCATCACCACCGGCGGCGAGGTGGGGCCGACGAAGCCCGGCTTGGTGTTGCCGGTGCCGGCATTGAGATCGACAAAGCCGTTGTTGCCGAAGCTGGTGCACAGCTTGCCGGTCTGCGCGTCCAGCGCGCCGAGGCGGCCATCGACCATCGGCCAGAAGATCCGCGTCGGGCACTCGGCGGTGCCTTGCGGCGCCTGGTAGTACGACACGCCGCGGCAGGTGGTGGCGGCAACGCCGGCCATCGCCTTCGGATTGGTCTGCGGGTCGAAGCGCCAGCGCTCCTTGCCGTTGGCTGCTTCCACCGCGATCACCTTCTGGGTCGGGGTGCAGATGTAGAGCAGCTCGCCGACCTTGAGCGGGGTGTTCTGGAAGGCGTAGCCCAGCTTGGAGCCGGCCGGCTTCAGATCGCCGGTATGGAACTCCCAGGCCACCTTCAGGTTCTTGGCGTTCTCCGGGGTGATCTGCGCGCCGGGGGTGTAGTGGTTGGACAGGTTGGAGCCGGCGTACGAGGTCCAGTTGCTGGCATCGTGATTGGCCGCGACGTTACCGTCCGGGCTGGGCACGTTGGCGCGGCTGAACGGCGTCGCATTCTCGGCCGGCAGCTTGGAGGCATCGGCCAGTTCGACATTACGCGGCACCAGCAGCGGCCACAGGATCAGCGTCGCGCCCAGGATCGGCAGCACGCCGGTCACCAGCACATAGCCCAGTCCCGACAGCGGCTGCATACGGCGGCGGGCCACGCCCCAGAACGGCAGCAACACCAGCCCCAGCACCGACATCCAGGCCAGACGCGGGACCAGGCCCCAGCCATCCAGGCCCACTTCCCACAGCGCCCAGGCGATGGTGGCCGCCAGCGTGGCGCCAAACAGCCACAGGCCGGCACGCTTGCCCAGCGCCAGCAACACGCCGGCCAGGAACAGGCCGATGCCAGCCAGCAGGTAATACCAGGAGCCACCGACGGCGACCAGGCGGCCGCCCTCGTAGGCAAGCACCGCACCGAGCACGGCGATCACCACGGCATAGACCACCAGCAACCAGGTGCCTAGTCCACGTTTTGAGGATTGATCAGTCATTTTGAGATGTCAGGAAGGACCCAGGCACCGGCAGGCGGTGGCGAGTCGTGGAGGGAGCAAGATCACAGGCTGGCAAAGGGCGGCCTTGGATCCAACAAAAACGTCCTAAAGCAGAACGTCCGGATATGAACGCGCAGCCCCTCCCAGGGTCCTCAGCGCTACTCATGCATATATTTTAGACCGCAATGACGCTTGTGTCCGTGACGGAATGAGAACCAACGTTCCAGGCCATGCGGTTGGGGCGCTGGAATTGCTCAAATCCGATATGGCTGGAGATTGCTGCAGGCGTCAGTCGGTGTTTGGTGCATTCGTGCGCCGCGACAAATGCAGGATCCTGCAGTAGTTCTATTGAGTTATTGACTCAAACGGTGAGGCGGGGATTTGGCATTCGGGAGCCGGGATTCGTAGAAGCTGGACTTTGCGCTTCGGACATTTCCCCTTGTACGTGCACGTCCATTTGTACGTGCACGCGTACCCTCATCCGCCTTTCGGGCCCCTTCTCCCGAGGGGAGAAGAGGGGGGCGCTGCCGGTGCGCAGCGCGTCTGTGCTGATAGCGTGGTGCTGGCAGCCTGCGTTGCGGACAACGGAGTCAGATATCTGCAAGTGCCTGCAAGTAGCGCTGGCGCCAGTGATTGATGTTGTTCTTGCGCAGATGATCCATCATCGCGCTCCAGCGTTCGATGCGGGTTGCCAGCGGCATGCTTGCCGCAGTGGCGATCGCGTCGGCCACGCCGTCCAGATCGTGCGGATTGACCAGCAGTGCCTCTTTCATTTCATCCGCTGCACCGGCCAGCAACGACAGCACCAAGACGCCCGGATTCTGCGGATCCTGCGCCGCGACGAATTCCTTGGCGACCAGGTTCATGCCATCGCGCAGTGGCGTGACCAGGCCAACCGAGGCCGCGCGATAGAAACCGGTCAACGTCGCATGGCTGAAGTTCTGATTGACGTAGCGCAGCGGCGTCCAATCCGGCTCTGCATGTCCACCGTTGATGTGGCCGGCGATCTGTTCCAGCTGCCCGCGCAACTGGCGATACTCGTTGACGTCGCCGCGCGATACCGGCGCGATCTGCAGATAGGTCAGGCTGCCGGATTGGTCCGGATAACGCTCCAGATAGCGCTCGAAGCCCTGGAAGCGTTCCGGCAGGCCCTTGGAATAATCCAGCCGGTCCACGCCGATCGCCAGTTGCCGGCCGCGCAGGCTTTCGCGCAGGTCGCGCACCGCCTGCTTGCCGACCGAGGCCTTGGCCTGGTTGGCGATCAGGTCGGTATCGATCCCGATCGGGAACGCCGCAGCACTGAAGCGACGCCCGCCGGGGCCTTCGACGATGTCGCCGTCGAGAATGCGGCCGCCGCCGAACAGGCGCACATAGGCCTTGAAGCGCTCGGCATCGCGCTGGGTCTGGAAGCCGACCAGGTCGTACGCGTAGAACGTACTGAACAAGCGCGCGTGATCCGGCATCGCCTGCATCAGGTCGGCCGAGGGCATCGGCACGTGCAGGAAGAAGCCCATCTTGCAGCCTACACCCAGCTCGCGCAGCATCGCGCCCAGCGGAATCATGTGGTAATCGTGGATCCACAGCGTGTCGCTGTCCTTCAGCAACGGCGCCAGCTTTTCGGCGAATAGCCGGTTGACGCGCATATAGCCTTCGCGGGTGGCGCGGTCGTAATCGACCAGGTCCAGGCGGAAGTGCAGCAGCGGCCACAGCGTGCGATTGGCGAACCCGTTGTAGTACGAATCGATGTCGCGCTTGTTGAGGTCCATGGTGACGAACTTGATGTCGCCCTCGGTCTGTTCGTGCATGCCGCCGCTGTCGCCGCGGACGGTCTTGCCGCTCCAGCCGAACCACACACCGCCGCGCTCCTTGAGCGCAGCCAACAAACCAACCGCCAGCCCGCCGGCGCGGTTTTCGCCGGGCACTGCAACGCGGTTGGATACCACCACCAAACGACTCATGACGCCTCCTGCCAGCTCCGCGACAAGCGCATCGCTGCGATGATCAAGCCCACATGCGAATAGGTCTGGGGGAAATTCCCCCAGGCTTCGCCGTCTTCAAACGATAGATCCTCCGACAGCAAGCCGAGGTGATTGCGGCGCGAGAGGATGCGTTCGAACAATTCACGCGCCTCCTCCTTGCGACCGATCGCGGCCAGCGCGTCGATGTACCAGAACGTGCAGATGGTGAAGCTGGTTTCCGGCTCACCGAAGTCATCCGGTGCGATGTAGCGATACAGCGCATCGCCATGCTTGAGCACGCGGCCAACCGCTTCGACCGTGCGCACGAAGCGGCTGTCGTCGTTGGCGACGATGCCGATATCGGCCAGCAGCAACAGCGATGCATCCAGGCGATGACCGCCCAGCGTATCGGTGAAATGGCCGCGCTCTTCGCTCCATGCCTCGCTCAGCACGCGTTCGCGGATGGTGTTGGCGCGTTCGCGCCAGTAAACGCTGCGCTCGGGCAGCACCAGCCGGTCGGCGATCTTGGAGAGGCGGTCGCAGGCAGCCCAGCACATCGCGGCGGTATAGGTATGCACTTCAGCGCGGCCGCGGAATTCCCACAAGCCGGCATCGGGCACGTTGTGCAGCGCGAACGCGCGTTCGCCCAGCGGCTCCAGGCGGCGGAAGGTGTCCGCATCGCCCTGATCCTTCAGGCGCAGATCGAAGAACAGTTGGGTGGACGCCAGCACCACGCTGCCGTAGACATCGTGCTGCTGCTGGATCCAGGCCAGGTTGCCGCGGCGTACCGGGCCCATGCCGCGGTAGCCGTCCATCGTTTCGATTTCGTGCTCTTCCAGCTGCGATTCGAAACCGATGCCGTACAGCGGCTGCATGGTGCCGTCGGCGGTGGCGATGTTGAAGATGTAGCCGATGAACTGCTCCATCGTGCGGGTGGCGCCCAGGCGATTCAGCGCACGCACCACGAATGCGGCGTCGCGCAGCCAGCAATAGCGGTAATCCCAGTTGCGCGGGGTGTTGGGGGCTTCCGGGATCGAGGTGGTCATCGCCGCGATGATGGCGCCGCTGTCTTCGTACTGGCACAGCTTGAGCGTGATTGCGCTGCGGATCACCGCTTCCTGCCAGTCGAGCGGAATCGACAGGTAGCGCACCCATTCGCGCCAGTATTCTTCGGTGCGTTCCTGCGCTTCCTGCACATAGCCGGTGAGCGAGCGGGTCAGCGATTCGTCCACGCCCAGCACCAGGTTGACCGGGTGGCTGAGCACGAACGGCAGGCCGTCGCGTACGAAGCGTACCGGCACGTCGGTGGTCAGGCGCAGGGTGAATTCGGGCAGCACCCAGCGGATGTGATTGCTGCCCCAGGTGGTTTCCGGGCTGCGTCCGCCCCAGTCGGCCAGCGGGCGGGCGCGCACGATGATGCGCGGGTTGCCTGCGAGCGGGCGGATCTGCCGGATGATGCTGACGGGCCGATAGAAACGCCCGTTGTTGCGCCAGCGCGGTGCAAAGTCGATGACTTCCACTTCGCCGCCGTGGTGGTCGCGCAACACGGTGCGCAGCACTGCGGTATTGGGCAGATAGTGTTGCTCGCTGCTGGCGAAGTCCTCCAGCTCCACGGCAAAGTCACCGCCTTCGCGCTTGGGCGAGAGCAGCGAACAGAACGCTGGGTCGCCGTCGAAGGCCGGCAGGCAACTCCACACCACGCGTGCCTGCCGATCGACCAATGCCCCAAAGCTGCAGTTGCCGATGACGCCCAGATCCAGGTTTGGCTCGGTCATGGAGTGCGAACGATCCTTTTGAAGAGAAGAGGGGAAGGCGCGCTGCACTCAGACCCGGCGCGCATTGCGTTGCAGCCACGCATGCACGTCGGCAGTGCCGTCAACGCGGAAGCGCGCGCTGGTTTCGGCGCGACCGCCGACCAGCACGCTCCAGCCGCCGAGACGATTGGCCGCTTCGAAACCGAATTCGTCGGTGAGGTCGTCGCCGACGAACACCGGCGTGCGGCCGGCGAATGCGCCCTGCTGCATCAGTTGTTCGACCGCCAGGCCCTTGTTGCTGCCTTCGGGGACGAATTCGACCACGTGATCGCCCGGTTGCAGGCGGTACCCGGAAAGCTGGGCGATTTCCTGCTGCGCGAAGGCGAGCACCTCGGGGCCGGCGAGCGGTTGCGCGCGCCAGTGCAGCGCGACGCTGACGCCCTTGTCTTCGACCAGCACACCAGGGTGCCGGTGCGTGAGTGCGGCGGCGCGTTGGTGCAGGCCATGCAGCCACTCGGAGGTGTCCTGCGGCATCGCCGCGCGCGCAGCGATGTCGCTGCGAAGTTCGTGCCCGTGCAGGCCGGCGGCCGGGAGCAGCAACGGCGCAAACAAGGCGTCGAGCTGCGACAGCGGTCGTCCGCTGACCAGTGCCACTGCGCCATGCAGGCGCTCGCTCAGCTGGCCGATGGCCGCGCGGACCTCGGGCAGGAGCCGCACAGCCTCGGGGCTGTCGGCAAAGTCGATGAGGGTACCGTCCACGTCCAGAAACAATGCACAGGCATCGTCCAGCAATGGCGGCGACGGAAGGGGGGAGTGCACGTCTGCCATCGCGCTAGTGTGCGCAAAGCGATGTGATATTCAGGTTATGCAACAGCGGGGATTGGGGATTCGGGAGTGGGGATTGGCGACGAGCCGCCCTTGCCAATCCCCCAATCCCCAATCCGCCAATCCCGGCGTCAGAAGGTGTAGCGCACCCGCCCATACCAGTACGCGCCATTGCTGCCGATCGGCGAGAGCACGTCGTAGGGCAGGTTGCCGAAGTAGGCGATGTCGTCGATGGAACGGTCCGAATAGTTGTCGAGGATGTTCTGGCCACCGATCGCCAGCGTCCATTGCGTGCCCAGGTGGTACTCGGCTTCCAGGTCCAGCTGCCATTCCGCGCCGTAGGTCTGGCGTGGCACGAAGCCGCCGCCGAAGTCGAACACGCGCGTCGCACTGCCGTAGCGGTTGACGCGGGTCTGCAGGTTCCAGTGCTCGTTGTTCCAGTTGGCGGCCAGCGCGGCGCGTGTGCGCGGCGCCGCATCGGTGAGCGTGTTGCTCTCTTCGATGCCGAACAGCACGTAGTCCGGGTCCAGCGCCAGCAGCTGCGCCGGGGTGCCGATGACGTTCTTCAACTCGGTCTTGGCGTAGCTGTAGGTACCGGTCAGCAGCAGGTCGCCGCCGAAGGCGTACTGGCGCCAGTTGCCGACCAGCTCGGCGCCGCGGGTGCGGGTGTCGGCGGCGTTGAGGAAGTAGCTGGCGCTCTGCACACCGCTGACGCCGAAGTTCTGCTGCACGAAGTCCGTCAGCGCAGTGCCGGTGATGTCTTCGGACAGCGCGATGCGGTCGTCGATGTCGATCTGGAAGAAGTCCAGCGACAGGTCGAAATGATCGCCCAGCTGGCTGGTGAAGCCCAGGCTGTAGTTGAGCGATTTTTCCGGCTTCAGGTCGGTGGCGCCGAGCGCGCGGGCGATCGGGTTGTAGACCGACAGCAGGCGGCCCTGGGTCAGGCGACCGGCCGCGTCATAACCAGTGGACGTGGCTTCGTAGCCGATCTGGCTGAGCGAGGGTGCACGCACGTTGTTGGAGACCGCCCCGCGCAGCGCGAATGCCGGGGCGAACGCATAGCGCGCGGCCAGCTTGCCGGTCCACTGGCTGCCGAAATCCTGGTAATGCTCGTAGCGGCCGGCCAGGTCGGTGGAGAACTTGTCGCCGAACTGGCTGGACACGTTGGCATAGGCGCTGGCCACGTTGCGCGACAGGTCGGCCTCGTCCTGCGGGCTCAGGCCGCCGCCGGCCTGCGAGCCGGTGGGGCGATCGGTGAACGGGCCGGCCGCATAGCTGGCCGGGTCGCCGGCATGGGTGCGGTATTGCTCGCGGCGGAACTCGGCGCCGGTGCCGAAGGTATGGGTGGCGCCGGCCGCATCGAACACGCGGGTCAGATCCAGGTTGGCCACGGTCTGCGCAAAGGCGAAGTCGCCTGTCTTGAAGCGCGTGGTGCTGCCGGGGCCGAGCGAGGCGTTGAGCGAATTGCGCAGCCGGTAGGTGAAGTCGTTGCGGCCGTAGTTGACGCTGGCGTCGTAGTCCCAGTCGCCGAGCTGCCCACGGGCGCCGGCGACGATCTGCAGATCGCGATTCTCGCCTTCGGAAATCGGACGGTAGCCGTTGGGGTAGATCTCGCGCCAGTTGGCGCTGCCATCCGGGTAACGGAAGTAGTTGGCGCCTTCGGTGTCGCGCTGGTTGTAGGTGCCGAAGGCGTAGAACTCGCCGTTGGCGCTGAAGGGGACCTTGGTGTTGAGCCAGGCGTTCAGGCCCTTGGTGGCGCCATCGCCGAGCACGTAGTTGCGGCGGCCGGCCAGGGCCAGGTTGGCCGGGGTCTGTTCTTCGAACGATGGAATCTGGTCGAAGCCGGCGCGATTGGTCGCTTCGCGATTCTTCAGCTCCAGGCCGATCTTGAAGAAGCCGCCGTCATCGCCGAGCAGCGTGCCGACCTTGGCGCTGGCGTAGCTGGTCTGGCCATCGGTGACACGGCGGTTGATCGGCTCCACATCGGTGTTGTAGGCACCGAAGCTGGCTTCCAGCTCGCCGCGCTCGGGGTTGTCGTCCAGGATCACGTTGATGACGCCGGCGATCGCGTCCGAGCCGTATTGCGCGCCGGCACCGTCGCGCAGCACTTCGATGCGCTTGATCGCATTGATCGGGATGGAATTGAAATCCACCGGCGTGGTGCCCTTGCCGATCTTGCTGTCGGTATTGACCAGCGCCGAGGTATGCCGGCGCTTGCCGTTGACCAGCACCAGCACCTGGTCGGGCGAGAGGCCGCGCAGCTGCGCGGCGCGGATATGGTCGGCGCCGCCGGAGTTGGACTGGCGCGGGAAGTTGAACGAGGGCAGCAATGCCTGCAGCGCGCTACCGAGCTCGCCATTGACCACGCCGGCCTTGCGGATGTCCTCGGCTGTGAGCACGTCCACCGGGACGGTCGATTCCAGCACGGTGCGGTCGCTGGCGCGGGTGCCGGTGACGATCACGGTGTCCAGCGTGGTGGCGCCGGGGGCGGCCTGCTGGGCCTGTGCATTGGCGCTCAACGCGGCCGCGACGGCCAGGCCGATGGCCGAAAGGGTGGGGCGGGTCATGTCTCTCTCCTGCAACAGCAACTGCGAACGCGCCGCGCGGTCGGCATCCGGCCGGGCAGGGCGCAAAGGGGTTCGGATCGTCCACATTCATCCGGATAGAGAGATATTATCGCGTTGTTCAGGCGCGTGCGAGATGGCACAGTGCGCGCACGCCGGCATCAGCTGATGCCGGCCCTGCATGAGCCTGCCCCCGATCCGTCGTAACCGTACCCGTTGTGGAGAAGTCGATGAAGTTGCTGCCGTCCTGCCTACTTGCCGCCACGCTGGCGCTGTCCGCCTGCGCCACCACCCCCGGCGGCGCGCCGGGGTCGACCACTGCCAGCCTGCAAGGCGATGCGGCGCGGCCGGCGACGGCGCACGGTTGGGTGCGCAGCGAGCTGTACTTCGGTGTGGGCCAGGAGACCGGTCCGGCCGATCGCCCGCAGACCCGCACCATCGACGACACGCAATGGCGCGCGTTCCTGGACAAGGAAGTGACCCCGCGCTTCCCGGACGGGCTGACCGTGTTCGATGCCTACGGCCAGTGGCTGTTTCGCGGTGCCAAGGAGCCGAACCGGCTGGGCACCAAGGTGCTGGTGATCCTGCACGAGGACACTCCGCAGCGGCGCAACGACATCGAGGCGATCCGCCTGGCCTGGAAGCAGGCCACCGGGCACCAGTCGGTGCTGTGGTCGCGGCAGGCGGTGGAGGTGTCGTTCTGAGTGGTGCCGCTTGGCGCGGCCGCCGTACCTGCGGTGCGACCGCGGCGTGGGCAGCGGCACCGGCGAGTGCTGCGCGTGCGGTGCAATGATGCGCCACATCCGTGCCTTTACAGCGGGCAGCTTCGTACTGGGTGAGCTGCCAGACCGGGTGGCCATGCGCCTTGAGGATCTGCGCCGGCTGCGTGTGCGCGCGGCCGGCGTGTGGTTGTCGGCAGCGCTCGCCGGCCTGTCGTTCGCGGCCGCGGCACGCGATACCAGCGTGCAGGTGACGATCGATGCGCACACGCATGCCACTGCCACGCTGGTCGGCGAACGCCTGCATGTGGTGTTCGCCCCGGGCGGCAAGGAGCAATGGCTCGACGCGAATGTGGACGACGGCGAAGGCGGCGCCGGCGTGGACAGCGACGACTACAACTTCGACGGACACCCGGACCTGGCGGTGTCGGCGATGCTCGGCCAGGTCAACGAGGCGGTGCTGGTATTTGTGTTCGATCCGGCGCAACGGCGCTTTCGTGCGCTGACCCCGCCCACGCGCCCGGCAGTGCAGTGCGAAGGCTTCTTCAACCTGACGCCCGACAAGTCGGACCGCAGCGTGACCAGTTCCTGCCGCAGCGGGCCGATGTGGTACGCCGACGTGTATCGCTACGCGGCCGATGGGCGGCTGTATGTGGCCACGACCCAGCAGCCGATCGCTTCGCCGCAGATCCAGACCTTGCTCGATCCGGGCAGCGACGATGGCATGCCGCTGTCGGTATGGCCGCGCTACGACGCGCGTGGGGTGCGGGTGTCCAGCGCGATCGGCACCACGCTGGACGCGCCGATGCCGGTGCAGTTGCACGTGCAGGTGGCGCGTCTGCCGCTGTACGCCACACCTTCGGCGACCAGCACCAAGCGCTACCTGGTGCAGGGCGATCAGGCCGATGCGCTGGATGTCAGCGCCGACGCCACGCGCGTGCAGGTGCGCTATCGCAGCGCCAACCGTGGCGACATCGTCGGCTGGATCGAGGTCGAGGCGGCAATGAAGAGCGTGTGTCGCTACCTCAGGGCCGCCGCGTGCAGGACTGGCGGGCGCAATCGCGGCGACACGCTCTGATTCACCGCAGCGCTGTCGCGCGTGATGAGCAGCGGCTACCATCGGCCGATCCCCACGCTTCCTGGCTCCCATGTCGGCCCCTTCCTCGCGTACTGCGGCATCGCCGCGCTGGTTCGTCGCCGGCGACCTCAATGGCTTCTTCGGCCTGGTCGTCGACAATCTCTCCATCCTCGGTTTCATTGCGATGGCACTGGTCGGGATGTTCCAGTTCCCGGCCGAAGTGGTGTTCGGGCGCATGTTTCCCGGCACCGCGTTCGGCGTGCTGGTGGGCAACCTGCTCTACACCTTGATGGCGCGGCGGCTGGCTGCACGCACCGGGCGCGACGACGTCACCGCGATGCCGCTGGGCCTGGATGCGCCGACCAGCATCGGCATGGCGCTGTTGGTGCTGGGCCCGGCGTTCGTCGGCTTCAAGGCACAGGGACTGGACCCGCAGGCGGCTGCCATCGCCACTTGGAAACTCGGCATGGCCGCGCTGGTGGTGATGGGCCTGCTCAAGCTGGTGCTGTCGTTCGTCGGCGAGGCGGTCACGCGCGCGCTGCCGCGCGCGGCCTTGCTGGGTTCCATTGCCGGCATCGCGCTGGTGTTGATGGGCTTGCTGCCACTGCTGGAAACCCTGCGTTCGCCGGTGGCCGGCTTCGTCACCCTGGGCCTGCTGCTGTACGTGCTGCTGGCCAAGGGCCGGCTGCCGACCAGGTTGCCCGGCGTGCTGGTGGCGTTCGTGATCGGCACTGCGCTGTACTACGGCCTAGGACTGGCCGGCCTGGGCGCACCGGGCTTCGCGGTGCCGGAATGGACGCCGCCGCAGATCGTGTTGCCGCTGCCGAACCTGGGCTTCATCGACGGCCTGCCCGCCACGCTGGCGTACCTGCCGCTGCTGCTGCCGTTCGGCCTGTTGATGGTGGTAGGCGGCATCAATGTCAGCGAGAGCGCACGCGCCGCGGGCGATGACTACCGCACCCGCGACATCCTGCTGGTGGAAGCCTTGGCGACGCTGGTCGCAGGCGTCTGCGGCGGGGTGGCGCAGACCACGCCCTACATCGGCCAGCCGGCCTACAAGCACATGGGCGCGCGCTCCGGTTACACGCTGCTGACCGGCTTGTTCGTCGGCATCGGCGGCATGCTCGGTGTGATCTCCGGCTTGGTGCAATGGCTGCCGCTGGCGGTGCTGGCGCCGATCATCGTGTACGTGTCGATCGACATCACCACGCAGGCGTTCCAGGCCACGCCCAGGCAGCACGCCGGTGCGATGGTGCTGGGCTTTCTGCCGTCGGTGGCGTACCTGCTGACCATCAAGGCACCGGGCTGGATTGCGCCCGATCAACTGGTCGCACTCACCACCAAACTCGATGGGCATGGCCTGCCGGAGCTGGCGGTGATCTTCGCGCTGGGCAATGGCTTCATCATCACCGCGATGCTGTGGATCGCCGCCGTGGCGGCGATGATCGATGGCCGCCTGCGACGCGGCGCGGTGTTCCTGCTGGTGGCCGCCGGGCTGACGCTGTTCGGCCTGATCCATTCGGTGGACCCGCGCGGCGGCATCTATCTGCCATGGTCGCTGCACGGCCTGGCGCGCGTGATCAGCTGGCAGTTCGTGGGTGCCTATGTCGCGCTGGCGGTGACTCTGCTGCTGCTCTCGCTGCTGCCCGCACGCAAGGAGGCAGTGCAATGACAGCCTGCTCCAGCGTGTTGCGGGTGGTCATCGGTGGCGCGCTGTTGCTTGGCGCCGGCGGTACCTGGGCGGCGTCGTTCGATTGCAAGCAGGCAGCCACGGCGGTCGAAAAACGGCTGTGCGCGGTGCCGGCGCTGGGCCATCTGGACGATCAGCTGGACGAGTCCTATCGGGCGCTGCTGGACACCACGCCGCGTAGCGCGGTCGCGGGCGCGCGTGATCAGCAACGCGCCTGGCTGCGGCAGCGCAATGCCTGCGCGCAGGACGCCAAACTGGACGACTGCCTGCAACGCACAGTGAAGGCCAGGGCCGATGTGCTGGCCAAGGCGCTGACTGTGCAGCAACAGGCGCTGGATCGCATCATCGCCTTGATTCCCACTGCGCCTGCCGACGCCGCGCGCCAGTTGCAGAGCTACGACACGCCGCTGGCTTCGGCGTGGCTGGCGTATCTGCATCAGTTTGTCCCCGCCGCGGGCGTGGATGCGAAGCTGGCGAGTGCGCGGTTTGAAAGTGCACGCAAGGCGCTGCGCAAGGTCGACGACTTCGCCGCATCCTTGCTCGACGATGTGGATGGCATGCCCGCCATGCAGGCGCAGGAACGCGTGCTGACATTGCTGCGGATGTGGATCGAACGCGACAACAGCGATCATCGTCCTTACGTGCATTGCTTCATCTTTGCTGCAGTGGGCGAGCCGGCGTATGAGGCGTTCGGGTCGCTGTATGGCTCGACACGCGACGGGTTCGCGCCGATCTGCGAGTCGCCGGGCGGTCTGTTTGCATTGGCCAGCTGGAAGCAGCTGGATGCCGGCTTCGACGGGTTGATCGAGGCCCTGAGCAAGGATGCCGGCACCATTCGCTACGCCAGTTACGCCGAGTGGAAAATCATCGCGTTACGCGCGTCGGTATCGCCATTGCTGTACCTGACCCCGGCATTGCGCAAGCGCTACGGCGAGGATCCGGACAAGGCGATTGCCGCCTGGACCGGGGAAGACAGCGACTGGCCGGCGGCACAGCGCAAGGCCGTGCGCGCGTTACTGCCGAAGGTGCGCGCCGACACGGCCGCATGGCTGGTGCGCGAGAAGCGCCTGCCTGCGAAGCAGGCCGAGCAGGCGGCCGCCGCGATCGTGGCGGCCTGGGTGAATGCGCGGCTGGATTTCGCAGGCTGAGAGCGGTGCGCACGCCTGCTCGCGGATTTCAGGCGAGCGGTGGCGTCGCTTGATGCGGCAACGCCGGTCGTCCTGGTCCGAGACCAGGCGATGTGGATGAGCCAGAGCCAAAGCTAACGCCAAAGCCAAGGCCAAGGCCAAGGCCAAAGCATGCGATCTGCGGCTTTGCTGCGGGCCCTTGCCCGCCCACCATCGCGGGACACGCCGCAAGTACGTCCCTGTAGGCTCCGGCGCGGCATCCATGCCGCTCAGGGTCCCGAGACGGTGAGCGGGCAAGGACCAGTCGAGAGGGTCGGTGTGCATGGAAGAGCAGTGCTGGATGCGTCTTGTTCAATCGTGAAGCATCGGCTCCACGTCCGACGCGCGCCGCACGACAGACAGCTTTTCAAACAAGCGCCGACCAACTGTCTGGTGCGGTGTCCTTGCCGGTTGCGGGACCGTGTGGCGGCATGGATGCCGCCACCGAGCCTCCAGGGACGGGTTCACGGCGTGTCTCGCAAGCGGTGAGGGCGCCGCGCCCTCGACGCTGCGAGTTGGCTGCAGGGTCCTTGCCCGCCCACCATCGCGGGACACGCCGCAAGTACGTCCTTGTAGGCTCCGGCGCGGCATCCATGCCGCTCAGGGTCCCGCGACGGTGAGCGGGCAAGGACCAGTAGAGAGGGTCGGTGTGCATGGCAAGAGCAGTGCTGGATGCGTCTTGTTCGATCATGAAGCGTCGGCTCCACGTCCGATGCGCGCCGCACGACAGACGGCTTTTCAGATGAGTACCGACCAACTGTCTGGTGCGGTGTCCTTGCCGGTTGCGGGACCGTGTGGCGGCATGGATGCCGCCACCGAGCCCCCAGGGATGGGTTCACGGCGTGTCCCGCAAGCGGTGAGGGCGCCGCGCCCTCGATTCAGTGCTTGATCGCAGCATCGCTGCACATCGATGGAACCACCGCGATCTGGCATGGTCACACCCTGGATGGTGTCGATGTAAGGAGTTCCATGATGCAATCCAAGTCTTCGCGTTGGCCGTGGCTGCTGGCGGTGCCGGTGGTGGCCGGCGCTGCCTGGTGGCTGTTCAGCGGGTCACCCACTGCGCCGGGCGCCTTGCCAGCGCCGATCAGCCAGACCGCCAGCGCCGTGGCAGCGGCGGTGACCCCGTCGCCGCCGGCGCCGGCGGGGCCGCGCCATCCGGTGCAGCAGCCCTCGGCCGATGCCGCCGACGCGGCGATCCCCGCGCTGGGTCAGAGCGATGCGGCAGCGTGGGAGGCCTTGCTGGCGTTGGTGCAGGACGACGGTGCAGTGTCGATCGTTTTGCGCAAGCACTTGATCGAACGGGTTGTGGTGATGATCGACAATCTCACCCAGCCCAGCATCAGCCGTCGCGCCTCGGTGCTGCAGCCGGTGGCAGGTGAATTTTTGGTGTCCGATGCCACTGGAAGTGTAGTGGTCGACCAGGCCAATGCGGCGCGTTATGCGCCGTACGTGGCGGCGTTCACCCAGGTGGATGCGCAGGCGCTGGTGCGCAACTATGTGCGTTTCTATCCGTTGTTGCAGCAGGCGTATGCCGACCTGGGCGCGCCGGACCGTTACTTCAACGATCGCGTGATCGACGTGATCGATCATTTGCTGCGCACGCCCGACCTGGCACAGCCGGTCAGGGTGCAACGCGACGAGCGTGGCCGTTATCGGTTTGTCGATCCGGCGTTGGAGTCGCTGTCGGTCGGTCAAAAGGCGCTGCTGCGGCTGGGGCCGGCGCAGGCGGCTGCCGTGAAGGCGCAGTTGCAGCGGATCCGCACGGCGTTGCTGCAGGGACGTTGAAGCGGCGTGTGGTAGCGCGAGGATAAGGCCGCCCGGTGCGGCCTTGCATGCATGGTTGCAGCTTCGCGCCACATTCCGGCATGAAGCAACGCAGGTTGGGCGGCACGCGCTACGCCACGTGCCGCCATTGCTTACGCCGCATCCAGCTCCGGATAGTGGCGGAAGATGCCGTTGGTATTGAACGCAACGCGTCGTTCGGATGCGAGATAGGCCGCGATGCGCGGGCGCGCGGCCACGCGTTGCTGCAAGGCCTTCAGGCCGGGAAGATCGGCCGATAGTGTCTTCATGCGCTTGGGGAACATGTACTCCAATCCGCTGACCAATTGGAACAGCGACAGGTCCACGTACGAGTGCGTGCCCAGCACATGGGTGCCGCCGGCCTGTTGCAGCACCTGTTCGAAGTAGCCCAGGAACTTGGGCAGGCGGTTGTCGCGCAGGTCCTTGGCGCGCTTGGCCGCCTCGGCTTTCTGATCTTCGTAATACAGGCCGGTGGCGATCGGATGATGGCTGTCGTGCACCTCGGCCACCAGGTCGGCGATGGTCAGCTGCAACTGCAATGCCTGGATGCGCTGCGCGTCCGAGTCGGGTACCAGCTGCAGTTGTGGCCCGATGACATGCAGGATGGCCCCAACCTGCGCAACCACCGTATCGCCAGCCTTGAGGAAGGGCGGCGCAAACGGCTGCGCGCCGGGCTGGTTGCCTTCCAGAAAGGCATTCATCACCTCATCGCCTTCCACGCGCGCCACGTCGGTGTAGTCGGCACCGGCATCTTCCAGTGCGAGGCGGACGAATTCGCCGCGGCCTTGCAGGCCGGTCCAGTAGTAGAGCTGGTAGTGCATGTGCTGCTCCGCGATTGACAGCGCTACACCATAGAAACCGCGCGGCTAGGCGGGCGTGATCGAGGCGTCAGCGGGCTGTGACTCGGTACCGCCGTGCGGTTGTGCCAGCAGCCAGGCCAGCTTGCGCGCGCGCGGTTGTTGCTTGAGCTGCCACTCCGCGCGCGAGGCGGCGGCGCGGTCCGCATATGGATGGCTGGCAAGCAGTTCCAGCGGCGGATGTGCACGTGTATAGCGCGCGCCGGTGCCACGCAGGTGTGCCTGAAAGCGCCGCTCCAGATCATTGGTGATGCCGGCGTAATAACTGCCGTTGCGGCACAGCAGCAGGTAGAGGTGCCAGGGCTTGGGTGCATCCATGTGCCCATTATCGCCATTGGCCGGGTGCCGTGCAGCGAGGGTCTTGGCGCGTGCCAGGCATGCATGACCGGCACGCGGCGACGCGTGAGTGAATAACCATCTGAACATTGGTTATTTGACGCTTGAGCCAGCTGCAAACAGCATGCGCTACTGCATTGCAGCGCCGTTTTGGCTTGCGCTGCGCAAGGGTCGCCGTGCACAGCGCTCGCCGACTCGCAGTTCCCCACGCTGCTGCAAGACAGCCGACGCCACGAAAGGACGTACATGCCTGCGCGACACCGGACCCATGCAAGGATCCTCGCCGCTTCGAGATGGTTGGCCAGGCCGCAGGTGTTGGCGTGGAGTCTGGTGTGGGCGGTTACGCCGGTGCTGGCCGATGAAGTGGGCGAGGCTGCTGCGGCGCCGGAGCGCGCCGCGCAGACCCTGGGTGCGGTCACCGTGACCGCCACGCGCCGCGAAACCACCCTGCAGCAGGTGCCGGTGGCGGTATCGGTGGTCCAGGGCGAGACGCTTGAGCGCGAAAACCGCAACAGCGTGGCCGACCTGCCGGCCCTGGTGCCCAGCCTGACCTTCCGCACTGGTGCTTCCAACAAGGACACCTCGTTATTCCTGCGTGGCGTGGGCACCATTTCCACCTCGCCGGGCGTCGAGCCCAGCGTGGCCACGGTGGTCGACGGGGTGGTACTGGGGCGCCCAGGCCAGGCCACGCTGGACCTGCTCGATGTCGAGCGCATCGAAGTCCTGCGCGGGCCGCAGGGCACCTTGTTCGGCAAGAACGCCTCGGCCGGCGTGCTCAATATCGTCAGCAAGCCGGCGCCGGAACTGTTCGGCGGCTATGTGGATTATTCGCACTTCGGCGGCGGCGACGAAGACCGCGTGCGTGCCAGTGTCGGCGGCACGCTGGTGCCGGAGCTGCTCAAGGCCAGCGTGTCGGCGTTGTGGGCCGAGTACGGCGGCAATGTGCGCAATGTGGCCGACGGCCAGACCGTCAACGGCTACCGCCGCGCCGGCGCGCGGTTGCGGCTGGACCTGACCCCGAACCCAAGCTTGAACGCGACGCTGCTCGCCGACTACCTGCAATCGCACAGCGATGCGCCCAGCGGGGTGGTGGTTGCCAGTACGCGTGCGGACTTCGCCGCAGCGCTGGCACCGGTCATCGCCAGCGCCGACAACCGGCAGATCAACAGCGATTACCGCACGTCTCTGGACGACATCAACAAGGGCGCCTCGCTGCAGCTGGACCAGCAACTCGGCGATGCGCTGCTGACCTCGATCAGCGCGTGGCGGCAATGGGACAACACCCAGTTCCAGGATGGCGACCGCACCGCGCAACGCAGCGCGGCGTTTCCGTCCTCGCACGACCGTGGTGACCTGGGCTACACGCAGTATTCGCAGGAAGTGCGCATCCAGACCCCGCGCGATCGTGCGGTGGAGGCGGTCGCCGGGCTGTATTACCTGCATGCGCGCAATGACGAAACCTACCGCCGCACGGTGACGACGCCCACCGCCAGCAACGTGGGCGTGGCCGATTACGCCACCCGCGCGGAAACCTATGCCGCCTTCGGCGAGGCCACCTGGCATTGGCGCCCGGATCTGCGTGCGCTATTGGGCGCGCGCTTCACCCGCGACACGCTCGACTACCGGCATCAGCGCGTGTCCAGCTCGGCAACCGCAGTCACCGGCATCCAGCCGTCCACCGCAAGCAGCGGCAGCACCGCGGAAAACGGGGTGTCGGGCCGTACCGGCCTGCAATACGACGTCGATGCGCGGACCACCGGCTACCTCACCTATTCGCGCGGCTACAAGGGCCCGGCCTACGACGTGTTCTTCAACATGCAGCCGCGCGATACGCCGGCGCTCAAGCCGGAGACCTCCAACGCCTGGGAACTCGGCCTGAAGGCGCGTGCACTGGACGATCGCCTCAGTGCGAACGTCGCGCTGTTCCATACCGAATACGCCAACTACCAGGCCAACTTCTTCGATACCGTGGCCGGGCAGGTGGTGACGCGCCTGATCAACGCCGGGCAGGTGCGCACGCGGGGCCTGGAGCTGGACCTGGAGTATCGGCCCACCGAGCGGCTCAGCCTGGCCGGCTCGCTGGCCTACACGCAGGCGCGCATCCAGCGCTTCGCCTGTCCCGCCGCCGCCGCGGCCAACTGCAATGTCGACGGCCGGCCGTTGCCGTTTTCGCCTGACTGGAAGGGCAATCTGCGCGCCGGCTACCGGGTGCCGCTGCGCGGCAGCCTGGCGCTGGAAGTCAACGGCGACGTGAGCTGGCAGGACAGCGTGCAGTACGACCTCAGCCAGACCCCGCAGACCGTCCAGGGCCCGTATGCGATCTGGAACGCCAGCATCGCGCTGGCCGACGATGCGCATGGCTGGCGGGTGGCGGTGCTCGGCCGCAATCTCGGCGACCGCACGTACGCGCCATTGTTGGCCAATGCCACCGGCAACGTGTACCGGCTGGTGCCGCGTGACGACCAGCGTTATGTCGGGCTGCAATTGCACAAGGATTTTTGACGATGTTTGTGATGTGTTTCGAGAGTGATCCGAGCCATGCAGGCGCGACGCACGGTGGACTGCGATGAGCGCCGCACGACAGCTCTCGCTCGGGGCGTTCCTGATGGCCACCGGCCATCACGTGGCCGCGTGGCGGCACCCGCAAGCCAGTGCCGATCCGCTGGTGTTCGATCACTATCGTGAGATGGTGCGCATCGCCGAGGCCGCCCGGTTCGATGCGGTGTTCGTCGCCGACAGCCTGGCTGCGGCCGGTGGGCCGGTGGCATCGCGGATGGCGCGCTCCAGCCTGTTCGAGCCGCTCACGCTGCTCAGTGCGCTGGCGGTGGTGAGCGAGCGCATCGGCCTGATTGCCACCATGACCACCAGCTACAACGAGCCGTACCACGTGGCGCGCAAGTTCGCCTCGCTGGACCATCTGTCCGGCGGGCGTGCCGGCTGGAATCTGGTCACTTCCGATGCCGCCGACGAAGCATTGAACTTCAACCGCGATGCCCATTACGTGCATGCCGAGCGCTATGCGCGGGCGCGCGAATTCCAGCAGGTGGTCGCGGGGCTGTGGGACAGCTGGGACGACGATGCCTTCATCGCCGATACCGCCGCCGGCGTGCACTACGATCCGACGCGGCTGCATGTGCTGGATCATCGCGGCACGCACTTCCAGGTCCGCGGCCCGCTCAACATCGCGCGTGCGCCGCAGGGGCATCCGGTGCTGGTGCAGGCCGGCTCGTCCGAGCCCGGGCGCGCGCTGGCGGCGGAAACGGCCGAGGTGGTGTTCACCGCGCAATCGTCGCTGGCCAAGGCGCAGGCGTTCTATGCCGACATCAAGGGGCGGCTGGAACAGTTCGGGCGTTCGCGCGATGCGTTGAAGGTGATGCCGGGTGTGTTCATCGTGGTCGGGCAGAGCCAGGCCGAGGCGCAGGAAAAATTCGAGCAGTTCCAGGCGCTGGTGGAGCCGGAGGTCGGCATCGCGCTGCTGTCGCGCATGCTGGGCAATTTCGACCTGTCCGGCTATCCGCCCGATGGCCCGTTGCCGGAGTTGCCGCTCACCGAAACCGGGCAACGCAGTCGCCAGCAGTTGTTCACCGAGCTGGCCGGACAGGAGCAACTGAGCATTGCCCAGCTCGGCCGGCGCATCGCAGGCGGGCGCGGGCATTACAGCCTGATCGGCACGCCCACGCAGATTGCCGACGAGCTGCAGGCCTGGTTCGAGCAGGGCGCCGCCGACGGCTTCAACGTGCTGGTACCCCATCTGCCCGGCGGCCTGGCCGATGTGGCCACGCACGTGGTGCCCGAGCTGCAGCGGCGTGGACTGTTCCGGCGTGAATATGCCGGGCGCACCTTGCGCGATCATCTGGGGCTGGCACGCCCCGTCAATCGCTTCAGCGCACGCTGACTCACCGGATACCCTGATGACCTATCTCGCACATCCCGATCGTTACGACCGTATCGCCTACCGCCGTGTCGGCCGCAGCGGTCTTGTCCTGCCTGCGCTGTCGCTAGGCCTGTGGCACAACTTCGGCGACAGCACGCCGATCGACACGCAGCGCGCATTGCTGCGTACTGCCTTCGACCTGGGCATCACCCATTTCGATCTGGCCAACAACTACGGCCCGCCGTATGGCAGCGCGGAAATCAACTTTGGCCGCCTGCTGCGTGAGGACTTCAGGCCGTATCGCGATGAATTGATCCTCTCCACCAAGGCCGGCTGGGACATGTGGCCGGGCCCGTACGGGCAGGGTGGCAGTTCGCGCAAGTACCTGCTGTCCAGCCTGGACCAGAGCCTGCAACGCCTGGGCGTGGACTACGTGGACATCTTCTACTCGCACCGCTTCGATGCGGACACGCCGCTGGAAGAGACCGCCGGTGCATTGGCCAGCGCGGTGCAGCAGGGCAAGGCGCTGTATGTGGGCGTGTCGTCGTACTCGGCGGCGCGCACGCGCGAAATCGCCGCGTTGTTGCGCCAGTGGAAGGTGCCGTTGCTGATCCATCAGCCGGCCTACAACCTGTTCAATCGCTGGGCCGAGCACGAATTGTTCGATGCAACCGAGGAGGTCGGCGCCGGCGTCATCGCCTTCACGCCGCTGGCGCAGGGCCTGTTGACCGGCAAGTACCTCAATGGCGTGCCCGGCGATGCGCGGATGAACCGGCCTGGTGGCGACTCGTTGCGGCCGGAACATCTGTCCGAGGACAACCTGCAACGCGCACGCGGGCTGGAGGCGATCGCGCAGCGGCGTGGACAGAGTCTGGCGCAGCTGGCCTTGGCCTGGGTGCTGCGCGACCGGCGGGTGAGCTCGGCATTGCTGGGCGCCAGCCGCCCGGAGCAGTTGATTGAAAACGTCGCGGCCTTGCAGACGACCGAGTTCAGTGCGGACGAGCTGGCCGAGATCGATCGCTTTGCGGTCGAGGGTGGCGTGAACCTCTGGGAAAAACCGTCCACCGACTGGCAATGAGGAACACGCCGATGCGCTACCGCTTTTTGATTGCTGCGTTGCTGTTGTCCGGCATCGCGTGGCTGCAACCCGCAACGGCCGCCGAGCCGGCGCAGCTGCGTATCGGCTATCAAAAGGCGGTATCCAGCCTGGTGCTGGCCAAGCAGCATCGGTTGCTGGAGCAGCGCTTCCCGCGCACCAGGATCAGCTGGGTGGAGTTCCCGGCCGGCCCGCAGCTGCTGGAAGCCCTGAACGTAGGCAGCATCGACCTGGGCGGTGCGGGTGACATTCCGCCGCTGTTCGCGCAGGCCGCCGGTGCCGACCTGCTGTACGTGGGCTGGGTGCCGCCCACGCCCAAGGCCGAGACCATCCTGGTGCCGGCCAACAGCTCGCTGCGGCGTGTGGCCGACCTCAAGGGCAAACGGGTTGCCTTCCAGAAAGGCTCCAGCGCGCACAACCTGCTGCTGCGCCTGTTGGCCAAGTCCGGCCTGGGCATGCGCGACATCACGCCGTTGTATCTGTCACCGGCCAACGCACGTGCGGCGTTCGCCGCCGGGCAGGTGGATGCCTGGGCGATCTGGGACCCGTGGTATTCGGCACTGACGCTGGATGGCAGCGCGCGCCTGCTCGCCAACGGCGAAGGGCTGGGGCTGACCGGCGGGTTCTTCCTGTCCTCGCGCCGTTACGCCACCGCCTGGGGTCCGTTCGTGCAGCAGGTGATGGGCACGCTCAACCAGGCCGATGGCTTGCTGGAGCGCGACCGCGCCGGCAGCATCAAGGTGCTGGCGCAGGTCAGCGGGCTGTCACCCGCGGTGGTCGAGCGCACGCTGACGCACCGCCCGCCGGCCAGCGTGCAGCCGCTCAGCGCCGAGGTCGTCAAGGCGCAGCAGGCCACTGCCGATCTGTTCTACGCGCAGCGTTTGTTGCCCAAACGCGTGCTGGTGGCGCCGGCGGTATGGCGTGCGCCCGCGGCGGCCGCCGCGCAAACGGCGGGCAAGCCGGCGGGGGGCAAGTGATGCGCGCAAGCCGCAGCACACGCGCAGGTGCGGACGCGTGCCGGACATCGGCAACGGGCAGATGCGCGCCGTCGCGCCGAGGCCCCGCCACGACACCGCGGTTGCGCGATGCGTAGCCGCCTGCAGCGTCTGGGCAATGCGCTGGTGCCCTGGGTGTTGCCGCTCGTTTTGCTGGTGGCCTGGCAGGTCGCGGCCTCCGGCGGCTGGTTGCCGCAGCGCATCCTGCCTGCGCCGGACGCGGTGCTGCGCGCGGCAGTCACCTTGGTGCGCAGTGGCGAGTTGTGGCAACACCTGGCCATCAGCAGCTGGCGGGCGGCCGTGGGCCTGGCCATCGGCGGCAGCATCGGCTTTGCG
The DNA here is from genome assembly GCF_003992965.1 of Xanthomonas sp. BRIP62409. NCBI lineage: Bacteria > Pseudomonadati > Pseudomonadota > Gammaproteobacteria > Lysobacterales > Lysobacteraceae > Xanthomonas > Xanthomonas sp. BRIP62409. The sequence continues at coordinate 118,065 of NZ_QEZJ01000027.1, forward strand.
CTGGGCCTGCTGACCGGCGTGTCGCGGGTGGCCGAGCGCCTGCTCGACAGCAGCCTGCAGATGCTGCGCAACGTGCCGCATCTGGCGCTGATTCCGCTGGTGATCCTGTGGTTCGGCATCGACGAGGGCGCCAAGCTGTTCCTGGTGGCATTGGGCACGTTCTTCCCGATCTACCTCAACACCTACCACGGCATCCGCAGCGTGGACCCGGCCTTGATCGAGATGGCGCGCAATTACGGCTTGCGCGGGCCGCAGCTGTTCGTCGATGTGTTGTTGCCCGGCGCATTGCCGTCGATCCTGGTCGGCTTGCGCTTTGCGTTGGGGCTGATGTGGCTGACGCTGATCGTGGCCGAAACCATTTCCGCCAGTTCCGGTATCGGCTATCTGGCGACCAACGCGCGCGAGTTTCTGCAGACCGACATCGTGGTGGTCGCCATCGTGTTGTATGCACTGCTCGGCAAGCTGGCCGATCTGGCCGCACGCGGACTGGAAGCCTGGTGGCTGGGCTGGCATCCGGCGCAGCAACAGCGTGCGGAGCTGCGCCGATGAGCGCGACCGAGACCGGCCTGCCGCTGCGCTTGCGCGGCATCGGCAAGCGCTACGGCGACAGCGCTGTGTTGCGCGGCATCGACCTGGACGTCGCACCTGGCGCATGTGTGGCGGTGGTCGGGCGCAGCGGCTGCGGCAAGAGCACCTTGCTGCGGGTGATCGCCGGGCTGGAGACGGCCGAGACCGGCACCGTCGACAGCGGCCATGCCGCGCTGGCGGCGCAGCGCGATGCGGTGCGGCTGATGTTCCAAGACGCACGGCTGCTGCCGTGGAAGCGCGTGATCGACAACGTGGCGCTGGGCCTGGGGCGTGCCGGGCGTGCGCAGGCACAGACGGCGCTGGACGCGGTGGGGCTGGGCACGCGTGGCGGCGACTGGCCGGCGACGCTGTCCGGCGGCCAGCGCCAGCGCGTGGCCCTGGCGCGTGCGCTGGTGCATCGGCCGCGGCTGTTGTTGCTGGACGAACCCCTGGGCGCGCTGGATGCGTTGACGCGCATCGAGATGCAGCAGCTGATCGTGCAGTTGTGGCGGCAGCATGGCTTCACCCTGGTGCTGGTGACCCACGACGTGGCCGAGGCCAGTGCGCTGGCCGATCGCATCGTGCTGATCGAACACGGCCAGGTCGGCCTGGATCTGCCGGTGCCGGTCCCGCATCCGCGTGCACCCGGCGCGCCGGCCCTGGCGGCAATCCAGGCACAGGTGCTGGCGCGCCTGCTGCGGACACCGGACGTGGTGGCGCCAGCGGGCGCGGACACTCCTGCTGTGGAGCAGGAGGGTGCCATGCCTGCACCTTTGTCTCTCCGGCGGATCATCTGACGGTTTGCCGGTGGGCCTGGGTCGCTCAGGCCACTGTGCGAGCCCGCAGCGCGCAGCCCATGCCACGGATAGGAGCCGGTCCTGGTGCCCGCATCGGCGCCTGCGCAGCCGCCACACCTTGAAACGCCGCACAGCAGCCGCATCTGCACGGTATTGTCGGCGTTGCCGGCCACCAGTTCAGAGGATTCTCCCCATGCGGATGGACAAGCTCACCTCGCGGTTCCAGCAGGCGCTGGCCGACGCGCAGTCGCTGGCCGTGGGCCGCGACCACAACATCATCGAGCCGGTGCACGTGCTGGCCGCCCTGCTCGACCAGAGCGGCGGCAGCACGCGCCCGCTGCTGTCGCAGGCCGGCGTCAACGTGCCGCTGCTGCGCGAGCGGCTGGGCGAGGCGCTGGACACGCTGCCCAAGGTCTCCGGGCAGGAAGGCAACCTGTCGATCGGCAACGATCTCAACCGCCTGCTCAACCAGACCGACAAGCTGTCCCAGCAACATGGCGATGCGTTCATCGCCAGCGAGTGGTTCGTGCTGGCCGCCGCCGACGATGCCAGCCCGCTGGGCGTGGCCCTGCGCGCGGCCGGCGGCGACAAGAAGAAGATCGAAGCGGCCATCGACAAGCTGCGCGGCGGCGAGACCGTGCAGTCGGAAAACGCCGAGGAACAACGCCAGGCGCTGGAAAAATACACCATCGACCTGACCGCGCGTGCCGAGAGTGGCAAGCTCGATCCGGTGATCGGCCGCGACGAAGAGATCCGCCGCACCATCCAGGTGTTGCAGCGGCGCACCAAGAACAACCCGGTGCTGATCGGCGAACCGGGCGTGGGCAAGACCGCCATTGTCGAGGGCCTGGCCCAGCGCATCATCAACGGCGAAGTGCCCGAAGGCCTGCGCGGAAAGCGCGTGCTGTCGCTGGACATGGGCGCGCTGATCGCCGGCGCCAAGTTCCGCGGCGAGTTCGAAGAACGCCTGAAGGCGGTGCTCAGCGATCTGTCCAAGAACGAGGGCCAGATCATCCTGTTCATCGACGAGCTGCACACCATGGTCGGCGCCGGCAAGGCCGATGGCGCGATGGACGCCGGCAACATGCTCAAGCCGGCGCTGGCGCGTGGCGAGCTGCACTGCATTGGCGCCACCACGCTGGACGAATACCGCAAGTACATCGAGAAGGACGCCGCGCTGGAGCGGCGCTTCCAGAAGGTGTTCGTGGGCGAGCCGACGGTGGAAGACACCATCGCGATCCTGCGCGGGCTGAAGGAGCGCTACGCGGTGCATCACGGCGTGGAAATCACCGACCCGGCGATCGTTGCCGCCGCCACCCTGTCCAACCGCTACATCACCGACCGCCAGCTGCCGGACAAGGCCATCGATTTGATGGACGAGGCAGCCTCGCGTATCCGCATGGAGATCGACTCCAAGCCGGAGGAACTGGATCGCCTGGAGCGCCGCCTGATCCAACTCAAGATCCAGCGCGAGATGCTGAAGAAGGAAAAGGACGACGCCTCGCGTCAGCGCCTGGCCGATCTGGAAACCGACATCGACAAGCTCGAGCGCGAGTTCTACGACCTCAACGAGTTGTGGAAGTCGGAAAAGGCCGCGTTGCAGGGCACCACCAAGGTCAAGGAGCAGATCGAGCACGCCAAGCTGGAACTGGAAGCGGCGCAACGGCGCCAGGACTACGCCAAGATGAGCGAGATCCAGTACGGCGTGCTGCCGCAGCTGGAAAAGCAGATGGCGCTGGCCAACGAGGTCGAACACCACGACTTCAAGCTGGTGCAGGACCGCGTCACCGCCGAGGAAATCGCCGAGGTGGTGTCGCGCTGGACCGGGATCCCGGTCAACAAGATGCTCGAAGGCGAGCGCGACAAACTGCTGCGCATGGAAGAGGAACTGCACCAGCGCGTGGTCGGGCAGAACGAGGCGATCAAGGTCGTCTCCGACGCGGTGCGGCGTTCGCGCGCCGGCCTGTCCGATCCCAATCGCCCGAGCGGCTCGTTCCTGTTCCTCGGCCCGACCGGCGTGGGCAAGACCGAGTTGTGCAAGGCGCTGGCGGACTTCCTGTTCGACAGCACCGAGGCCATGATCCGCATCGACATGAGCGAGTTCATGGAGAAGCATTCGGTGTCGCGCCTGATCGGTGCGCCCCCGGGCTATGTGGGCTACGAGGAAGGCGGCTACCTCACCGAGGCGGTGCGTCGGCGCCCGTATTCGCTGATCCTGCTGGACGAGGTGGAAAAGGCGCATGCCGATGTTTTCAACATCCTGCTGCAGGTGCTCGACGACGGCCGCCTCACCGATGGCCAGGGCCGCACGGTGGACTTCCGCAATACCGTCATCGTGATGACCTCCAACCTGGGCTCGCACCAGATCCAGGAGCTGTCCGGCGACGGCAGCGCCGAGGCCTACACGCAGATGAAGGCGGCGGTGATGGGCGTGGTGCAGGCGCATTTCCGCCCGGAGTTCATCAACCGGCTGGACGACATCGTGGTGTTCCATCCGCTGGACAAGGCGCAGATCAAGTCGATCGCGCGCATCCAGTTGCATGGGCTGGAAAAACGCCTGTCCGAGCGCGGCCTCAAGCTGGACCTGGACGATGCGGCGCTCGAATTGCTGGGCAATGTCGGTTTCGACCCGGTGTATGGCGCCCGCCCGCTCAAGCGCGCGATCCAGTCGCAGGTGGAAAACCCGCTGGCGCAGCAGATCCTGTCGGGGCATTACCTCAGCGGCGACACCGTGCGCGTGCGTGCCGAAGGTGGGCGCCTGGTGTTCACCAAGGGCTGAGAGCCGGCATCGGTTGTGTGCCGCATCGCTGGTTGCGTTTGAAGCAAGCAACGGGCACTGCGCAGGCAGTGCCCGTTTGCGTGATGTGGATGGCACATGCGGCGCATCGTTGTGCTCACAACGTGGTGGCATAAGGTCATCACCGCTGGTTTGCAGACACGCGCGCAAGGCCGGCTATGGTCGGCACTCCTGTCCGAGCGAGCCGCGCCATGACCGATCCGCAGTGGAAGCCCGAAACCATCGCCGTGCACGGCGGCTATCAGCCAGATCCCACCACGCGGGCGGTGGCGGTGCCGATCTACCAGACCGTCGCCTACGCATTCGACGATACCCAGCATGGCGCGGACCTGTTCGACCTCAAGGTGCAGGGCAATATCTACAGCCGCATCATGAATCCGACCAACGCCGTGCTGGAGCAGCGCGTGGCTGCGCTGGAAGGCGGCATCGGCGCGTTGGCGCTGGCGTCGGGGCAGGCCGCGGTGACCTATGCGATCCAGACCATTGCCGAGGCCGGCGACAACATCGTCTCCTCCAGTGCGTTGTATGGCGGCACCTACAATCTGTTCGCGCATACCTTGCCGCAGTTCGGCATCGGCACGCGCTTTGCCGACTATCGCGATCCGCAGGCGTTTGCCGGCTTGATCGATGAACGCACCAAGGCGGTGTTCGTCGAGTCGATCGGCAACCCGCGCGGCAACATCACCGATATCGAGGCGGTGGCGGCAGTGGCGCACGCGCACGGCGTGCCGCTGATCGTGGACAACACCGTAGCCACGCCGTCGCTGCTGCGCCCGATCGAGTTCGGTGCCGACATCGTGGTGCATTCGCTGACCAAGTATCTGGGCGGCCATGGCAACAGCATCGGCGGGGCGATCGTGGACAGCGGGCGCTTTCCGTGGGCGGAGCACAAGCAGCGGTTTCCACGCCTCAACGAGCCGGACGTGAGCTATCACGGCGTGGTGTACACCGAATCGCTGGGCGATGCCGCCTACATCGGCCGTGCGCGCGTGGTGCCGCTGCGCAATACCGGCGCGGCGTTGTCGCCGTTCAATGCGTTCCTGATCCTGCAAGGCATCGAAACGCTGCCGCTACGGATGGAGCGCATCAACGCCAACACGCTGGCAATAGCAACCTATCTGCAGCAGCACGCGCGGGTTGCCTGGGTCAATTACGCCGCGCTGCCGGATCATCCGGAGCATGCGTTGGCGCAGAAGTATCTGGGCGGGCATGGCTCGGGCGTGCTGACCTTCGGCCTGCCCGGCGGTCGTGCGGCAGGCGCGCGTTTTCTGGATGCGCTGCAATTGTTCACGCGGCTGGTGAACATCGGCGATGCGAAGTCGCTGGCCACGCATCCGGCATCGACCACGCACCGTCAGCTGGGCCCGGCCGAGCTGGAACATGCCGGCGTCAGTGAAGACACCGTGCGGCTTTCGATCGGGATCGAGCACGTCGACGATCTGCTGGCCGATCTGGAGCAGGCGCTGCAGGGAACATGAGGTTGTACGCCCGCCTTTAAGCGCAGGAACGCAGAGCCTCGCTCTCTTCGGGGCACCAAGGCACGGGCTGCGTGCCAGCTTCACCTGCGCCTTGGTGCGCCCGCGCTGCTGGCGCGGGCCGGGGCGCGGAGTGGGAGTGGTACGGCGATGCACGATGCCTGTGGGTACTGGCTTCGGTAGGGGCGTCAGCGCGGCCGGGGACCGGCTCCTCGGCTCGGTCAGACATCCTGTCTGACTCGCCGCCGCGGCACATCCGTGTGCCGCTCTCCGCCAATCCCCGGCCGCGCTGACGCCTCGGCACGTCGCTTCCATGCCCTGGAAACCTTGAACAAGCCAGCAACGCGTGATTTGAAGCTCCCGTTACTGTTGGGCACCAATGCACGGGTTGCGCGCCAGCTTCACCTGCGCCTTGGTGCGCTCGCGCTGCCGCCTCGGCACGTTGCTTCCATGCCCTGGGAAATTCCAGCACCCCACCGACGCGTGGCTGGATTTGGGGCGTGCCGACGCGCGGCGCCTGGCCGGTTGCCAGAGCGCGCCGGTGCCCCTGGCCAATCCTGCTACCATGCGCGCCCCTGAGGTGACTGCCGCGGTTGCGGTTGTTTAAACGGGAATCCGGTGCGTAGATCGCCTTGGCGAGCTGCAATGCCGGAGCTGCCCCCGCAACGGTGGGCGAGGTCAGGTGCCGCAACACGCCACTGTGCAGTCGCATGGGAAGGCGCGGCATCGGAGGCGCAGGCCTCCACTCGCGAGCCCGGAGACCGGCCTGAGGGATTGAACCGGCACGCGGTGGGCGTGGCCTTGCTCGTCTGGCGCTGCGCGTTGGACGTCTGGCCCGTTGCTGCCTGCCGCCCCATTGCCCCCGCGCGGGTAGGCGCGGTTCCAGGAGCAGCAGTCGATGTCCGTTTCTTCCGTTTTGCCGCGCCGTGCGTTGCTGGCCGCAGGGCTGTCGCTGTGCGTGGCCCACCTGGCCCACGCCGAGGCTGCCATCGATCTCGACCAGGTCGTGGTCACCGCCTCGCGCACTGCGCAGACCCAGGACCAGACGCTGGCGCCGGTCACGGTGATTGACCGCGCGCAGATCGAGCGTCGCCAAGTCAATTCACTGCAGGACCTGCTGCGTGGCGAGGCCGGCGTGGCGCTGGCCAACAACGGCGGCCCGGGCAAGCCGACCTCGCTGTTCCTGCGCGGCACCGAATCCGACCAGGTGGTGGTGTTGATCGATGGCGTGCGCATCGGCTCGGCCACCTCGGGCGGCGCGGCGTTGCAGGACGTGCCGATCGAGCAGATCGAGCGCATCGAAATCGTGCGTGGCCCGTTCTCCAGCCTGTACGGTTCCGAGGCGCTGGGCGGGGTGATCCAGATCTTTACCCGCCGCCCGCAAGGCCGCTTCGTGCCGACCTTCAGCGCGGCGGCCGGCAGCGACAACGCGCGCCGCTACAGCGCGGGCCTGGCCGGGCGCAGTGAAGGCGATCTGAGCGAAAGCGGTGGCTGGTACTCGGCCAACGCGGTGCATGACGAAACCGATGGCATCAACGCGTATCTGGACACCAGCTCCAGCGACTACGACCCGGATCGCGATGGTTACCGCAACGATTCGTTGAGCGTGCAGGGCGGCTGGCGCTTCAATCGCCAGTGGGATGCCGACGTGCACGGCCTGCGCGCGCAGAGCCGCAATGAATACGACGGCTCGGCTTTCGGCGGCAACCTGTCCAAGGGCGTGCAGCAGGCGGTCGGCGGCCGCCTGCGTTATGCGCCCACCGATGCGCTCAAGCTCACCGCCAGCGTCGGCAGCAGTTCCGACTTCAGCGATGCGTATTACGACGGTGCGTATGTGTCCACCTATGACACCCGCCGCAAGCAGGGCGCGTTGCAGGCCGATATCGCTGCCGGCGCGGGCCTGTTCACGGTCGGCTTCGACTGGCAGCGTGACGCCATCGCCAGCAGCGACAATTACGATGCCGACAGCCGCATCGACCGCGCCGCATTCGCGCAGTGGCAGCAAAGTTTCGGTACGCAGTCGGTGCAGGCCAGCCTGCGCCGCAACGACAACAGCCAGTTCGGCGGCAAGACCACCGGCGGCCTGCTGTGGGGCTGGGATGTTGCCGAGCATCTGCGCCTGACCGCCAGTTACGGCACCGCGTTCAAGGCGCCGACCTTCAACGAGTTGTATTACCCTGATTTCGGCAATCCGTTGCTGGGGCCGGAAACCTCCCGAAGCGCCGAGCTCGGCCTGCGCGGCGGCTACGACTGGGGCACCTGGACGCTGCGCGCGTTCCAGACCCGCATCGACGACCTGATCGCCTACGACGCGGCGCTGGTGGATGCGGCGCATCCGTTCGGGCAGCCGAACAACATCGACCGGGCGCGCATCCGCGGCGTGGAAGCCGGCTACGACACCGAGCTGGCCGGCTGGACCGTACGCAGCGCCTTGACCTGGCTGCAGCCGGAAGCCGATGGCGGCATCAATCAAGGCAACTGGCTGCCGCGGCGTGCGCGGCAGAGCGGGCGCATCGATGCGGACCGCAGCGTCGGGGCATTCGGCGTCGGCGCGAGCCTGTTCGGCTCCGGCAAGCGGTTCGACGATCTGGCCAACACCGAGCGCCTGGCCGGTTACGGCTTGCTGGATCTACGCGTGAGCTATGCAGTGACTGCAGACTGGAAGGTCTCGCTCACCGCCAACAACGTGTTCGACCGCCAGTACGAAACCGCACGCTGGTATGCGCAGCCGGGGCGCAATTATCTGCTGACCCTGCGCTATCAAGCCGCGCAGTAAGCGCGGCTGGTGCACCGGCGATGGCCGCTGAGCGGCCTCGCGCGCCGGGCACCGACGCGGGCCCTGGAAGACACGCAGTGGCAGATTCGGGCGCAGGCGCGAGGCCCTGCTCGCCACCCTGCCGCAACTGCCGTGGCGGCTCATGCCGGTCAGCAACCAGGTGGGGCAGGGCAGCGTGCCGCTGGGCGAACTGACGCGTCGATTTGTCGATCAGGCCGGCCGGCTGCACCAGGCATTGGCGCTACAGTGCGAGCCTGTGGTGCTGGTGGTGGCAGGTTGCCGATGGTTCTGAAGGGAGAGGTGGTGTGACAAGCGATTGGATCCATGGTGCCTGCGCGGTGCCGGACGCGCGCGTGCGCGCGGCTGCGCTGGCGCGGCAGGAACAACTGACCAAGCCGCCCGGCGCGCTGGGCCGGCTGGAACAGCTGGCGGTGCAACTGGCGGCCTGGCAGCGCAACGAACACCCCACCGTGCAGCGGGTCTGGATCGCGGTATATGCCGCCGACCACGGGGTCGCCGCAGAAGGCGTGTCTGCGTTTCCGCAGGCGGTCACCGGCGAGATGGTGCGTAATTTCGCCCGGGGTGGCGCCGCCATCGCGGTGCTGGCGCGCGAACTCGGTGCACGCCTGGAAGTGGTGAACCTGGGCGTGGTCAACGACCCGGGCGAGTTGCCGCGGGTGCGGCGTGCCTGGATCGCGCCAGCCAGCGCCAACATCTGCGAGCAGCCGGCGATGACCTCCACCCAGTTGCGCGATGCACTGGCCGCAGGCGCCGAAAGCGTTGCGCAGGCAAGAAGTTGCGACACGCAGCTGTTTGTCGGTGGCGAAATGGGCATCGGCAACACCACCTCGGCCGCCGCGCTGGGCTGCGCGCTGCTGTCGCAGTTTCCGCAGGCGATGGCCGGTGCCGGTACCGGGCTGGATGCCGAGGGCATCGCCCACAAGGCCACCGTGATCAACCGTGCGCTGGCCCTGCATGCCGATGCCTCCACCGCGCTGGAGCGGCTGCGCCGGTTGGGCGGCTTCGAGATCGCCGCGTTGGTCGGCGCCTACATCGCCGCGGCGCAGGCCGGGATTCCGGTGCTGGTGGATGGCTTCATCAGCACCGCCGCAGCGCTGGTCGCCACCCATCTCAATGGCGGCGTGCGCGAATGGCTGCTGTTCGGGCATCGCTCGCAGGAGCGCGGCCATGCCGCCTTGCTGCGCGCACTCGACGCCGAACCGCTGCTGCAGCTGGATCTACGCCTGGGCGAGGCCAGCGGCGCAGCGGTGGCGATTCCGCTGTTGCGCCATGCCTGCGCCTTGCACAACGGCATGGCCACCTTTGCCGAAGCCGGCGTGTCCGACGTATGAGTGCGTAGATCGGCGTGCTGCGCGACGGCGACACCGGTCAGCGCAGCGGCCGTGGCCAGCTCGACGACCCGCTCGCTGCACCGGGCTGGCAGCAACTGCGCGCGGCCACCGCCGACCGCGCATGGGGCGCGGTGGTCGCCTCGACGCTGCAGCGCTGTGTCTTGTTCGTCATCGAACTGGCCAGCGCGCGCGCTGCCGCTACAGCCGGATCCGCGGTTGCGCAGGTACCCCTTCGGCCACTGGCAGGGCCCGCCGGCGGCCGACATCGATCGCGCCGACGGCGCCGCGCTGGGGCGCATCCAGTCCGTGGCGTTGCAAGCGAGCTGAGCATACGGGGTGTTCCTGGCGGGGCCGCACCGCCTATCGACGGTGACGTGCACCCGGCGCACGCGCCGCAGCCAGGCCGTTTCAACGTGGACGCCTGCGGCGCGTTGTCTGCGCCGGGGCGCGCCACCGCCACTGCGCAAGATCGGGACCGCAGGCGGCGCCGATCTGCGCGATGCTGGGGCCGCCCATCAGGAACCGCCCATGCCAGCAGCCACCTCGGTCGTCTTCAACCGCCAGCGCAGCGTCGAGCGCGTCGTCGCCCATCTGCAGGCCCGCATCCGCGCTGGCGAACCGCTGCCGGACCTGGCCGCACTGGCGGCAGTGGCGCAGCAATCGCCGCATCATTTTCATCGGGTCTATCGCGCACTGGCCGGCGAAACCCTGGGGCAGACCATCGCGCGGCTGCGCCTGAGTCATGCGCTGCATCTGCTGGGCGAGCAGGCGACATCGGTCACCGAGGTGGCGCTGGCGGTGGGCTATCACACCCCGCAGGCGCTGGCGCGCGCGTTTCGCACCGTGCTGCAGGCCAGCCCGAGCAGCTTGCGCAACGCGCCCGCCGTGCGCGCGCAGAAACTGCAGCAGCTGGCCAGGCCCTCGGTGCCGCCGCAGGTGTCCGGCGCGCCCCTGCAGGTGCTGGTGCAGGTGCTCGATCCGCTGGAAGTGGTGGTGTTGCGCCAGCGTGGCGACTTCGACGACCTGGACCGTGGCTTCGGCCGCATCGCGGCCTGGGCCGAGCGGGTCGGTGCGATCGCGCAACTGCAGTCCTTGATCGGCCTGCCGCTGAGCGACCACCGCGACATGCCGGCGCATCGGCACCTGTTCGAATGCGGCATGGTCTTCGACGCCGCCCTGGCACCGCCCGCGCCGCTGCAACTGCGCCGGCTCGACGGCGGCACGCATGCGGTGTTGCGACACATCGGTGCGTATGCCGGTATCGAAGACGCACTGGACCTTCTGCTCGCGCAATGGTTACCACACAGCGGCTACGTCTTGCGCGCCGCGCCGCTGCATTACCTCTACCTTGACGACCCGGAAGCAGTGGCAGAGGCAGCGTTGCGTGCAGATATCCGCGTGCCGGTCCAGCCTTCGACCGACGCCGTTGCCGCCGCCTGAGCCGCCACCGGCAGGAACACCATCTGCGGCGGCGGATGCATCAGGAACTGCTGGTGCGAAATATTCCAGGCATATGCGCCGGCCAGCGGGAAGGCCAGGCAGTCGCCCGGTGCCAGCGCGGCAACGTGCTGGTTGCGCGCCAGCACGTCCTTGGGCGTGCACAGCTGCCCGACCAGGGTGACCGGGGTGTCGCGCAGCACCGGCGCGTGCCTGCCACGCAGCACACGGAACGGGTGATCGTGCCCCTGCGCGGCCGGGGTGCGGAAGTGATGGGTGCCGCCGCGGGCGATCGCAAACCACGCGCCGTGGCTGCGCTTGAGGTCCAGCACGTCCATCAGGTACCAGCCGCAGCTGGCGCTGACATAACGGCCGGGCTCCAGCCGCAGGCGCAGCGCCTGGCCGTGTTCACGCAGCAAGCCAGGCAGGCCGGCGCAGAAGCCGGCCCAGTCGAACGACGATTCCGGCGCCAGATAATCCACTCCGAAGCCGCCGCCTGCATTCACCCGCAACGGGCCGAGCCCATAGCGTTGCCGCCACTGCTGCACGGTGCGCAGGTAGGCGGCGATCAGCTGCAGCTGCGCGCCGGCGTCGCGCTGGTGCGACATCAGGTGGAAATGGAAGCCCTCCAGCCGCAGCGAGGGGCTGGCCCGCAGGCGTTGCATCGCCGCATCCAGAGCGTCCGGGTCCAGGCCGAACGGCGAGGGCTGCCCGCCCATCATCAGGCGCGTGCTCTGCGCACCGGGCACGGCGATGTTCATGCGCAGGAACACCGGCACGCAGCGGCCGGCCTGCGCCGCGATCGCGGCCAGGCGTTCCAGTTCGCCCAGGCTTTCCACATGCACGGTGCAGTTGGGCAGCGAGGCAGCCTGGGCCAGTTCGGCATCGAGCTTGCCCGGGCCGCCGAACAGCAACGCGGCCGTGGGCTGTTGCCGATGCAGCCAGGCCAGTTCGCCGCCGGAGGCCGCCTCGAAGCCATCCACGTGCGGGGCGAGCGTTTGCAGGATCGGTGGCTCTGCATTGGCCTTGGCCGCGTAGAAAAACTCGCACACTTCGGGCAGCTGCGCGCGCATCCATGCCGCATGCGCATCCAGAGCGGCCAGGTCGTAGACGTAGGCGCACAGCGGGCCATCGCTTTGGTTGCGGATGCCCGGCAATGCCTGCATCACTGCGTCACTATCGATGCGCAGGCTCATGCCGCCACCCGCCGTGTCGCCGCGCTGCGTGGAATCGGGTTGGGCAGCGCGGTGTAGTCGGATTGGCGGTCGGCGCGTTGCCACAGCCGCGTGCCCAGGTTGTTCTTGCCGGGCAGCGGTGCGCCCTCGAGCAGGCCCTGTAGTGCGGCCTGCGCGCCATGGCGCTGCTGCCAGCGCGCGGCGAGCTCGCCCACGCACTGCCACAGGCGCGCGTCCAGCACGGCATCGCCTTCGCTCAGGTGGAAGATCGCCTCGGCCAGATTGTTGACCAGCGCGCAGTACGCCACGCGATTCCAGCCCTGTTCCGGCGTGTAGTACAGCGATTGCCGCGCGCGTTCGCCCACGCCCTGCAAGCGCGTGGCGGGCCAGTGGTGCGCGAGCAGCTTGGTGCCTTCCAGGTCGCGGATCCACACCCGCGTCGGCCAGCCGTCGGCAAACCCGATCACGGTGTTCTGCAGATGCGGTTCCAGCGCAATGCCGTGCTGGAACAGCGCGCTCCACACGCCATCCAGCAGCAGGCCGGCATAGGCGCGGAACCACAGCAGCGTGGCGGTGTGGCGATCCAGCTGCGCGCCACCCAATGCCTGCAGTCTGGACGCGCACACGCTGTTGCCCTGCGCATCGCAGGTGAACAAGGCCGCGGCCACCTGCGGTTGCCACCGCGCCCGCTGCGCGGCAGTCAGGGTCTGCCGATACAGGATGCCGAAGCTCTCCGACAGGCCACGCGCCGCCAACGGGTTGGCGTCGTGCAGGGCGGGATCGACCTGGGCGATCTCCAGCGAGGTCGCCGCAGGCTCCAGCATCACATCGAAGCCCGGCACCTGCGCCGCCAACGCACGCCAGCTCGGCGCCAGCAGCTCGGTCAGCGCGACCGCACTTTCCAGCTCGTACCAGGCGTTCTTGCGCACGCAGTTGGTCAGGCGCACATGCACCGAGCACTTGAGGAAATAATCCAGTTCCGGGTGGTACAGCGTGCGCACCGACGAGGTGGGCCGCAGTGCCTCGCCGAGCATGCCGACAGGCTCGATCAGCCCGCGCGCCTGCAGTGTGCGCAGCAGCGGGTCGTCGAGCAATCGCTGCGCTTCCCACGGATGACAGGGATACAGCGCGTCGCTGCCGGAGAGTTGCCGCAGGCTGGCACGCACATCGCGGCCCTGCATGCGCAGCAGCCGTGGGTCGATGCGGAACCAGAACAGCTGGAACGCGGCGCGCGCTTCCGGCGCGCAGGCCAGCACCTGCGCCAGATCGACGCCTTCGCGGCTCTTGGGCGTGGGATGCAAGGCATGCCCCCACAGCATCGATTGTTCGGCGTCGATCATCGCCTCGCCGGTCGGCGCGGTGCGGTGCGCCTGTCTCAATAACGCAGCGGTGACCGCCACGCTGTTGGCGCTTTGCGCGAGCAGTTCCGGATTGACCGCCTGCGTGCTGCCCAGCGCCTGCAGCAGGCAGCGCGCCAGGGCATGCGCGTCCAGGCTCTGCCATGGTTGGCCGGCACCCTTGAGGAACGGCGTGGAGGCAAAGCGGCAGCGGCCCAGGCGATCGGCGTAAGCAATGCGCACGCACAGCACACCGGCATCGCCCAGATCGATCCGCAGCCAGCGCTGCTCGGCCACGCGCGGGCCGGGGCGATCCAGGCCGCGGTAATCGAAGTCCACGACGCGTTGCGGAATCGCGAACTCGCGCAGGTAGCAGTTCAACCAGCAACTGCAGGCCTGCGCGTCGGCCATGCTGTCGTACCAGGGGTCATGCATCGTGTGCGGCGACATCGGTCGATCTCCTCGAAGGGAAGCGCACCAGGACGGTGAGCGCAGCGGCCGCCGCAGCCAGCGCGGCAGCCAGGAAGGGGGTGGCAGGGCCGGCCGCCTGGGTCAGCGCGCCGGCAGCGGCACCGGCAAACACGCCGGCCCATTTGCCGCAGGCGTCGAAGCGGCCGAACAGGCGCCCGGCGCCATGCCCGCTGGCGACCTGCGCCAGGCGGCGGTTGAGCCCGCGCAGACCGAACAACATGCCCAGGCCGAACAACAGCCGCGCCGCTGCCAATGCGACGGCGTCGTGCAACAGCGCCTGCCACAGGCAGGCCACCGCAAACAGCACCAGGCCGGGCACCAGCCAGGCGTCGCCATCGCCGCGCCGCCACCACGGCAGCACCACCAGGTAGACCAGATGCGGCAGGCTGTAGAGCAGGCCGGCCAGCGCATCGTGGCCGGCACCGCGCGTCAGCGCATACGGGATGAAGTAGGGGAAGGTCACCACCATCGCGAAGCAGAACAGGAACTGCGCGACCAGCAACGCAGGCCACAGGGCGCTGGCCGTCGTGGCGGTCCATGCTGACGCCGACAGCGACGCGGCAGCGTCTGCGGAGGGTGTTGACCGCGCAGGGGACGCTGCCGGCCGCGCCGCAGGCCGGTCGGCCGGCAGGCGCCAGGTCAGCGCGAACGCCAGCAGCGGCAGCAGCGCAAGCGCGCGATACAGCGACTGCGCCGGGCCAAGCGCCACTGCCAGGCCCAGCAACGCCGGCGCGCTGACCATCGCCAGGCGTGCCGAGTACTGCGTCCAGTCGAGCGCGCGCGCCAGCGGGCCGGCCTGCGGCTGGCTGGCCAGGTACGCATTGGCCGCCGCCAGCGAGCCGCCGCAGGTGCCTTGCACGATCAGGCCGATCACCAGCCAGCTCAGCGACGGCGCAAAGCCGGCGATCGCAAAGCCCAGCGCCAGGCCCAGCTGCGCACGCAGCAACGAACGCTTGCGTCCATAGCGGTCGGCCAGGCGCCCCCAGGTGCCGGCCGTCAACGCGGTGCACAGCGTCGGCAATACGTACAGCACGCCGCTCCAGCCAACCGCCGCCGAAGGCGCCAGTTCGGCCAGCACCTGCGGCAGAAACAACGGCATGCCCAGTGCGGTGAAGGCGGCCAGGTAGTGCGCCGCCAGCACCGGGCCCAGGATGCGCTTCATCGCGGGGCACCCGCCTGTTGGCGCGGTATCTGCTGTGCGCCGGCGAAGGCGGCGCCGAAGGGATTGGGCGCGCTATCGCCGTAGAACTTGTTGATGTCGCTCGCACCGGTGAGCTGTTTGCTGAGCAGGCTGCCGGCACTGAGCAGGTACTTCACCGGCAGCCGCGGTGCGGCCAGCAGGCGGCGTGCGGGGCCGGTGTCGATGCCGTCGCGGTCCAGCTGCGCCAGCGTCGCTGCAAACTGCGTCTGCAACTGCGCGTACAGCGGCGCGCGCAGCGCGGGCTGCCACTCGGCCAGGCCTTCCAGCACCGCCTGCAGGTCCAGCTGCAGCACGATGGTGCAGAACATCTGCGCCAGGGCGTGCGGGTCGTCCACCGCGATGCGCGCATCGTGCAGCGGACCCAACGCGTCCAGATCCGGCAGCTGTGCGCGCAGTTGCGGCAGTGCGATGCGCGCGGCGTCGTTGTCCTTCATCAGCAGCCGCGTCGCCTGGCCATCGGCATACACCAGCACGCTGTTCTGCTGATTGGCTTCCAGCGCGATGCCGTAGCGCAGCCACAGGCGCAGATGCACCGCCAGCATCAGCTCGGTGTACTCGCGCCACCAGCCGAGCACATCGCCGTGCGCAAAGCGCTCGGCCAGATGGATCGCCATCGGCCGGCCGTCCGGCAGCAGCGCGCACAGTGCGGCCACAGGTACCAACGTGGCGTCGTCCAGCGGTGGGTAGCGCCGCAGCAGATAGGCCAGGTGGCGCGCCTGTCCCACGTGCCCGCCGAGCGATTCGTCCACGAACACGCAGCGGCCGCGCAACGCCGGATCCCGCGCATCGATGCGGCGCAGTGCGCGCTCCAGCCAGTGACCGTCGTACAGCGTGGAGGGCTTGATCAGGCGCAGGTTGAGCGCGCCCAGCGTGCGCATCGGGATCGGCAGCTTGAGATGCAACTGCGGATGCTGCAACGGCACCAGCGTGCGCACCGACAGGCTGGGGCGCACCTGTAGCCGGGCCTGCGGCGCGCGCAGGCTGCCCGCCGGCAACGCAAACCCATCCTGCTCCAGCCGCGCCCACACCAGCGGATGCACCGGCCAGGCAACGTGCGTGTCGGCCAGTTCGGGCGGCAGGCCCAGCGTGGCGAAGTCCGGCCACAGCTCGGCCGGCGCGGCGCCGGTGCAGCTGACCTGCGCCCGCGGAATCGCCAGCCAGCGCAACGCGAAGCTGGGCGCGAACTCGGGCGCGTAATCGCGCAGTTCCGAGGCCTCCAGCCCGGCCTTGGCGCGTGCGGTCGGATAGAACGGATGGTCGCGGTAGCTGGCCAGTTGATCGCAGCGATACGCACGCTCGGCTGCATCCGGATGCTGCAATGCGTTGAGCAACGCAGGTGCCTGGGCATCGAAGGCCTGGCGCGCCAGGCCCAGGTGGGCGGCGGCGCACTCGGCTTCTTCGGCATAGGCGCGATGCAGCTGTTGCGTCTCCACGTCCAGTTGCGCGCTGATGCGCTGCAGCCAGGCCTGCACACCGCGTTCGACATGCGCGCCATCGGCGCCCTGCACGATCCAGCTGTCGCCGCAGGCACCGATGTCCTGCAGATAGCCCTGCCGATGGATCGGCAACCACAGCGTGCCAGCGGGCAGGTGTGCGATGCGCCACCAGCCCTCCACCGGGCTGGGGTCGGTCCATGCCGCCAGCACGCTTGCCTCGGGTGTGGCGGCGCTGCCGCGCGAGGCGATCCCGCGCAGGTCCTCGCGCAGGCAGGCATCGATGATGCGGGTGGCGATGTAGCGCTGGTCGGCGGCGCTGCTCATGCGCGCAGCTCCGCGCCATCGATCCGCCATTGCAGTTCCGCTTCGGCATGCACCACCGCCTGTTGCAGCGCCTGTGCATCGCTGGCCACGGCGCTCAGCACACCCAGGTAATCCTTGTTGGAATGGCTCAGGCGGATGCGCTCGCCGGGCGCACGCATGCGCCGGTAGTGCACGTCGCTGTGCGCATCGTGGTGGCGACGGTCTTCGCTGGCGGCCACCAGCTCGCCGTCCTGCTCGGCCACGTAGTAACGCAGCAAGGCATGGGCGCGATCGCAGCGCAGCTGCGGCAGCGGCAGGCCCAGATGCGGTGCCAGCGCGGCGGTGAACCACTGCCTGCCGAACATGTCGTCGAGCAGGAACTCGCGGCGGTCGCCGATGCTGCGGTAGTTGATCTCCACCAGCACCGGGCCGTCATTGGTGAGGATGAATTCGCTATGGCACAACCCGAAGCCGACACCGAAGCTGCGCAGCTGTTGCAGCGCCTGCGCAATCACCGGCGTGTCCACGCGGGCATCCCACTGCGCCTCGCATTCCACGAAATGCGGCGGTGGCGACAGCCGCACCTGGAAGCCGCCCAGCGCCTGCAGGGTGTGGCCGTCGCCCAGCGTTTCCAGCGTGAACAGCGCCCCTTCCAGCATGCCTTCCAGCAGCACGGTGCGCTGCGGATGGCGCTGCCACACATCGTCCAGATAGGCCTGCAACTGCGCGGCGTCTGCGCAGTGGCGCACATCCACACTGGCCACGCCCTCGCGCGGCTTGGCCACCACCGGCCACGGAATGCCGGCCGGCAACGCCGCACCCGGCGTCAGCGTGCAGAACCACGGTGATGGCAGTCCATGCGCGCGCAGGCGCTGACGCATCGCCGCCTTGTTCTTGGCCGCGTAACAGACCTGCCAGTCCTTGCCGGGCAGGCCAAGACCCGCTGCGACCAGCGCCGTGCTGGTCTGCAGATGATCGCTGTTGCTGAACACTGCGCGCGGTGACACATCGGCGTCGTGCAACGCATCCAGCACGCCGAGCGGGTTGAACACATCGCATTCGATCACCCGCTGCGGCGCATGCGCGGGGTGCTCGCGGAAATGGCTCAGGTGATCGAGTCGGTGATCGGTCAGCAGCCACACCGGCAGGCCGAGCGCATGCGCGGCCGGCAGGAAGCCTTCGGTGATGGCCGGATGGCAGACATGGGTGAGGATCACCAACGGTGCAGCGGATGTCGCAGTCATGGCAGCTCTCGTTCAACAGGACGGTGGAAAAACCGGTACTGAAACGGGCTGCCTGGCGCCGCGATGGCGGTGGGTGGCCTGCGATACGGTGATCGCATGCCGCATGCTGCGGCAGGGAGACGTGCGTCATGCACGCGGTGTTGTCTGCGGCGCGCGCCAGCGCGAGCGCCGTTGCCGTCAGCCGACCGACGCCCCTGTACGTCGGTCGCGACGGCATGTGCCGGGTCGAAGGCCTAAAACGTGTACTCCAGCCCGGCGGTGACGGTGCGCGACGGTGCGGCCTGGCGGCCCCACGGGCTGGTATCCACGCCGCGGAACCAGTACTGCCGATCGAACAGGTTGTTGATCGCCAGCGACGCGCTGAATTTCTGTCCATCGCGTTCGAACAGGGTATGGCTCACCTGCGTGTTCCAGACCCAGTACGACGGCAGCTCGCCGACCGAGGCGATGGCGTTCTCCTGCACGGTGTTGGCGGCATCGCTGTAGGCCTTGCTGAAGTAGTAGCTCGACAGTGCGACAGTGGTGTGACCGAGCGTGTAGTTGCCGCCGAGGGTGATCTGGTTTCGCGAGGTGTAGGGCACGCGCAGCCCGCGGAACGCGCCCGATTCCTGGCTGGCATCCAGATACGCATAACCGGCGTTGAGGGTGAGCGCACGCAGGTTTTGCGGGCTCCATTGCAGTTCCAGCTCGCCGCCCTGATGGCGGGTCTTGCCGAGGTTGCGGAACACGCGCGTGGTGTTGTCCAGCTGGATCTGCTGGTCGAAGTCGATCAGATACGCACCGAGCTGGATGCGGGTGCGGTCGTTGGGCTGGTAGCGCGTGCCGGCTTCGTAATTCCACGCCAGTTCGGCATCCAGGTTGTTGCCGAAGATGATCTGGGTGACCTGCGGCGCGCGCAGCGAACGTTGCCCGTCCGCATAGAAGAACCACTGCGCGTTGGCCTGGAAACCCAGCGTCAACCCCGGCAATACATCGCGGGTCTGGTTGCGCGTGCGCAGGCCGGTGGCGCGATTGAAGTAGCGCGAATCCAGCCGCTCATAGCGCAGGCCCGGGGTGATGGTCAGGCGTTCGTCGGGCAGGGTGACTGCGTTGCTGACGTAGGCGGCCAGGGCGCGGTCTTCGAACTGCCAATCACGCACGCTGGTGAACAGGCCATCGCGCAGGCGCAGATTGCCGACCAAAAAATCGATGTCCTCGTGCACCGCACGCACGCCGGCAGTCCACTGCTGGCGCACGCCACCGGCCTCGCCCATGGTCCAGCTCAGGCGCGGCTCGCTGCCGGCCACGCGGAAGTCGCGCGGTGCGGTCTGGCGCAGTTGCGGCGGCAGGTCCGAACGCCAGGTCTCGGTGGCGGCCTGGCGCATGCCGACAATGAAGTTGCGGCTGCTGCGCGCGCTGAAGTTGGTCCAGGACAACCGCACATCCTGCAGCGGCCCCCAGTCTCCAAGCAGTTGCTCATAGCTCAGCGACGCACG
The DNA here is from genome assembly GCF_003992965.1 of Xanthomonas sp. BRIP62409. Lineage (NCBI taxonomy): Bacteria > Pseudomonadati > Pseudomonadota > Gammaproteobacteria > Lysobacterales > Lysobacteraceae > Xanthomonas > Xanthomonas sp. BRIP62409. The sequence goes on from NZ_QEZJ01000027.1 coordinate 137,908, forward strand.
CGTGGTACGCCCGTTGAAGCTGTCCAATGGGCGCGTGGACTGGCGCGGATCGCGCCGGTAATCGTCCGGGCTGAGTGCGCCGGCCAGGTCCATGTCCACCAGATAGCGCTGCACGCTGGCCTTGAGCAACTTGGTGTCGTCCAGCCACCACTCCGCACGCACGCGCAGATTGCTGATGTCGGTATCGCTGTGTGCGCGCCAGTACTCGCCGTAGGTGCGATTGGCATCGACCTGCAGGCCGAAATTGTCGCTGAGGTAACCGCCGCTGCTGAGCGCGCTGTCCTGCAGGAACTGGCCCTGGCCGCCGGCGGTGACCTTGTGCGCCAGCGTGGTGCTCCACTGGCTGGGGATCTCCTTGCTGACCAGGTTGATCACCCCGCCCACGTTGTTCGGCCCGTACTGCACGGCCGCGCCACCGCGCACGATATCGATGCGGTCGATCTGATTCAGCCCCACCGGGAACAACGACAGGCTGGTCTGCCCGTACGGCGCCAGTGCCAGCGGAATGCCGTCTTCCAGCACCTGCACACGCCCGCTGCGGCTCTCGTACAGGCCGCGCAGCATCAGCTGCGGCAACGCGCCGGTGCCGGTCTCGTCGAAGATCTTGATGCCCGGCACGCGCTGCAGTGCATCGTCCAGCGAGCGGTTGCCGCCATTGCGCAGTTGCTCGCGGTCGATCACCTGCCGGCTGCCGGCATAGCGCTGCACGTCGTCGGGCCTGGAGCGCCCGAGCAGGCTGCCTTGCACCTGGATCGTGTCCAGTGCGCGGATCGGCGGTTGCGCATCGGTGGCCGCCGCATCCGGCGACTCGACGGCAACTGCCAGCTGCGGCGGGGGCAACGTGGCCGCAGCGATGGCGATGGTCAGTGCGTGGAAACGGAACGTCGACATCTACGGCGTGCTCCTGCGGGCGGGTGGTGGAGTAGGGGCGGCGAAGGTGGCCAGGTGAGCGCGCAGGGCGCGTTGAACCAGCGCGCGGTCTTCGCCGGCAAGCAGCCAGCGCAGGTCCGGTTGTTGCAGCCAGTGCGCGCGCTGCGCATCGGTGCGCGGATTGGGGCAGAACGGCACGTCGGCCGCAACGCAGTGCGCATGCAGTTGCAGCAGCAGCTCCCACACCCGTGGATGGGTCGGCTGCGGGCCCAGGCCCAGATCCAGCGCAAGATCCAGTGCGCCCTCCATCACCACTGCCACACCGGGCACGGCCAGCATCTCCGGTAGCGCCGCAATGCCGGCGGCACTTTCGATCATCGGCACGATGCGGATGCCGTCATTGGCCTGCGCGATGTAGGTGGGCAGGTCGACAGTGCCGAAGCCGGTGACGCGCCCGCCGGTGATGCCGCGCCGGCCCAGCGGCGGAAACCGCGCCGCGGCGATGGCAGCGCCCAGTTGCGCGGCCGATTCGGCGCGCGGAATCACGATCCCGCGTGCGCCGGCATCCAGCACCCGGCCGATCAGTTTTTCGTCCACTTCCGGCACCCGCACCCAGGCTTCGCAGCCGGACAGCTCGCAGGCGCGGATGGCGTGTTCCAGGTCGTCCGGCGCGCGCAGCACGTGCTCCAGATCGAGCACCACAAAGCCGTAGCCGATGCGGCCCAGCAGCTCGCACAACTGCACGCTCGGCACTGCGTTGAGAACGCCAACCGCAAACTTCATGGATGAGGCCGCCAATGGAACGGGCGCTCATCCTGCTCCGGATGGGAATGATTATCAAGTGGATTTGAGGGGCAGTTTTCGGTGCCCTGGTCGCAGTTTGATCAATGCAGGGGTGCGAGCCGTTCCGCACTGAAGCACCTGCGCGCCACAAGAAAAGACCCGCAGGCGCTGCCGGCGGGTCTTCGTTTTCGTGCGGCGCTGCGTGGTCCCGCGCGCGATTACGAGGCCGGCACCCGCAACGCCCGATACGGCGGGGTGGACATCACCATCTCGGCCAGCGAATAGGCCAGTTCGCGTTCGGCCAGCACGGCGCCGTCGGCGCCATGTTCGAGCAGGTGCTTGACCTCGGTATCGCTGTGCGCGCGTGCCAGCAGCGTCAGCGACGGGTTGATCGCGCGCAGTTTGGCCAGCGCCTCGCCGGCTTCCAGCGGCTGCGGAATCGCCAGAATCGCGATCTTGGCATGCTCCGGGCGGGCTTCGGCCAGCACGCGGTCGGCCGCCGCGCTGCCGCGGATGCCGGGAATGCCGGCCGCATGCGCCTTGGCCACGTGATCGCCGTTGTCGTCGATCACCAGCACCGGCACGCCGCGGCTGCGCAGCAACTGCGCCAGCGCACTGCCCACGCGCCCATAGCCGATGACGATCGCATGGCCGTCCAGCGGCAGCGGCGGGCCGGGCGGCAGCTCCGGCTCCACCTTGGCCGGGGCGTCCTGCGCCTGCCTGGCCTGCCAGCGGTCCAGCCACGAGAACAGGAACGGGTTGGCGATGATCGACAGCAGCGCACCAGCCAGGATCAGGTCGCGCCCGGTTTCCGGCAGGATGGCCAGCTGCACGCCCAGCCCGGCCAGGATGAAGGAGAACTCGCCGATCTGCGCCAGGCTGGTGGAAATGGTCAGCGCCGTCCCGGTGGGATGGCCGAACGCACGCACGATCACGAACGCGGCCAGCGACTTGCCCAGGGTCACGGTCAGGAACGTGGCCAGCACCTGCCACGGATGCTCGACCAGGATCATCGGGTCGAACAGCATGCCCACCGAGACGAAGAACAACACCGCGAATGCATCGCGCAACGGCAGCGAATCGCTGGCGGCCTTGTGGCTGAGCTCGGATTCCTTCAACAACATGCCGGCGAAGAACGCGCCCAGCGCGAACGACACCCCGAACAGCGTGGCCGACAGGAACGCCACGCCCAACGCGATGCCGAGCACGGCCAGGGTGAACAGCTCGCGCGAGCCGGTGGCGGCGACCTTTTCCAGCGACCACGGAATCACCCGGCGGCCGACCACCAGCATCACCGCCACGAACGCCACCATCTTGAACAGCGTCAGGCCGAGCGCGGCCAGCAGCGAGGTGGATTCGCCGTCATGCGCCGCTGCCGGCGCGCCGCCGCCCAGCACCTCGGCCAGGGCCGGCAACATCACCAGCGCGATCACCATCACCAGGTCTTCGACGATCAGCCAGCCCACCGCGATGCGGCCGCGCTGGGTTTCCAGCAGGCGGCGTTCTTCCAGTGCGCGCAGCAGCACCACGGTACTGGCCACCGACAGCGCCAGGCCGAACACCAGGCCATGCATCAACGGCCAGCCCATGCTCCAGGCCAGCGCCCAGCCGAGCAGCGTGGCCACCACGATCTGCGCCAACGCGCCCGGAATCGCGATCCATTTCACTTCCATCAGGTCGTCGAGCGAGAAGTGCAGGCCCACACCGAACATCAGCAGCATCACACCCAGCTCGGACAGTTGGTTGGCCATCGTCTGGTCGGCCACGAAGCCGGGCGTGAACGGCCCGACGCAGACACCGGCCAGCAGATAGCCGACCAGCGGCGAGAGTTTCACCTTCTGTGCAAGCGTGCCCAGCACGAAAGCGACCGCGAGGCCAACGGCGATGATGTCGATGAGGCTGGTGTCGTGATGCATTCCAATCCGTTGTGAGAGTGTCCGAGAGAGCGTCGCGGGCGCGACCAGCCAACGGCACTGCGCCGGGCATCGCCTGCGGGCATTGCGTGGTCATGGCTGGAGTCCGGCGCGGGGGAACAGGACCGCGTTGCTGGTCCGGTTGGCCGGACGCCCATAGTACACAGCGCTTGATTAACGTGATGCGACACGCAGCGCATGCACGCACGCGGACGCATGCATCGGACCTCCGCGCGCTGGCGCAGGCTGCGATGCACGGCGCATGCCCGGCACGCCGATTCAACATAGACGACACCGCTTCGCCCCTGCGCAAGGCCGCTGCGCGGTGGCGGCCGACAATCGGAGCCCCCAGTGGAGTGCCTGCGTTGTCCGGCAGGCCCACGCCCTCATCGCCCCTGTCGCGGGCGATGCCCTACGAGCCAGGCCATGCATCTCAGCGATTTCGCAACACCCCACTTCCGGCACGATCCCTATCCGACCTACGCACGGCTGCGTGACGAAGGGCCGCTGGTGCAGGTGGCGGACGGGCGGCTGATGTCCGGCCGCTACGCGGTGGTGGATCGGCTGCTCGGCGATCGCCGGCTCGGCCGCGATTACCTGCAAAGCATTCGGTTGCGTTACGGCGAGGCGGCGGTGCACCTGCCGCTGTTTCAGGGCATGAGCCGCATGTTCCTGCTGCTCAACCCGCCGCTGCACACCCAGTTGCGTGGATTGATGACACAGGCCTTCGGTGCGCGGCAGATGGAGTCCATGCGCCAGGTGGCCGGCGATACCGCCGCCGGGTTGATCGACGCTTTCCAGGCAAACGGCCACTGCGATCTGCTGACCGAGTTCGCGTTCCCGCTGCCGATCGCCATCATCTGCCGGATGCTGGACATCGATGCGGCCGATGCCACCGCGCTGAGTCATGCGACCAGTGCCCTGGCAAAGGTCTTCGATCCGATGATGACGGCCGAAGAACTGCAGGCGACCAGTGTTGCCTATGACCAGCTGGCTGCGTATTTCCACGACGTGATCGCGCAACGTCGCAGCGATGGCGGCGAGGATCTGATCACGCGCTTCATCCAGGCCGAGGACAACGGCCGCCGCCTGAGCGATGAGGAGATCGTCTCCAATGTGATCCTGCTGTTCTTTGCCGGCCACGAAACCACCTCCAACATGATCTGCAATGCGCTGGTCGCCCTGCATCGGCATCCGCAGCAATTGCGCCTGCTGCAGGACACCCCGAGCCTGCTGCCCAATGCGGTGCTCGAGTGCATGCGCTACGACAGCTCGGTGCAGATCGCCACGCGCACGGCCTTGCAGGAGTTCGAGATCGAGGGCGTGGCGGTTCCGCAGGGCGCCATGCTGTACCTGATGCTGGGCGCGGCCAATCACGACAGCCTGCAGTTCACCGACCCGCAGGTGCTGGATATCCGCCGCCAGCAGGGCCGCGCGCTGTCCTTCGGCGGCGGCATCCACCACTGCCTGGGCAACCGGCTGGCCCTGATCGAGATGGAAGCCGCGCTGGCCTGCCTGCTGGCGCGTCTGCCGGCGCTGCGGCTGGAGCAGCTCGATACGCTGAGCTGGAACGATCGCGCCAACCTGCGTGGTGTCGACGCGCTGCTCGCCTCCTGGTGAGGTCGTCGGGCAATAGCAGCCAACAAACCCTCCTGGACGCTGCACGGATGGAGGCAACGCGTGGACCACGCCCGCCGACGCACTGTGGCCATCAATACGGCGTTCAACGGGATACACACCATTGTGGTAGACGGCAAACAGCCGCTGCACGCGTGTTGCGGTGGCTCCAACGACAAACACCGCCGAGCGATCGGCGGTGTTTGCGTGAGAGATGCGCTGATCGAAACGTTCGATCAGCACGTTGCAATCGAGCGTGGCGGCCTAGAACCGATAGGTGACCCGGCCGTACCAGTAACGCCCGTTGAAACCGAACGGTGACAGCGACGAATACTGCAGGCCGCCGGCGCGGTCGTCGTAGCCGGTGGTCAGCTGCGCCTTGGTCGGGTACTGGTTGGTGAGGTTGTCCGCGCCCACGGTGAAGGTGAATGCGTTCCAGGTCTGGCTGGCGGCCAGGTTCAACAGCCAGCGCGCGTCGTAGGTCTGGTCCTGGCTGCCATCGGCCGGATCGCTGATGCGCTTGATCGATCCGTAGCGGGTGGCGTTGAAGTTCAGTGCAAAGCCGCCCAGCGTCCAGTCCGCCGCGGCCATGTACTTGGTACGCGGGGTGGCATCGGTGAGCAGGCCCTGGCTGGCCCGCCCGAAGTTGGGGTTGGACAGTTCCAGGATCGTGGTCTTGTTGTAGTTGGCACTGGCACTGAGGTTGAGCTTGCCGTAGCTGCCCAGGTCGGCGAGATAGCTGTTGATCCAGTCCACGCCACGGGTGCGGCTGGTGGCGCCGTTGACGAAGAACTGCACCGCGGCCACCTGGCCGATCGGCTGCGCCAGCTGCAGCTGGTCCGAGTACAGGATCTGGTCCCAGATGCGGATCTGGTAGACGTCCAGGCTGGAGGTGAAGTTGGCCGTCGGCTGCCACACGCCGCCCAGGCCGTAGTTGGTGGATTTCTCCGGGCTCAGCGGGCCGGCGCCAAGCGCCACCGCGACCGGGTCGGAGGTGCGGTAGGTGCCGACCTGCACCAGCTCGCCGTTCTGGATCAAGGTCACCACCGAGGCATAGTTCTGCTGGGCCAGCGACGGCGCGCGGAAGCCGTTGGAGATGGTGCCGCGCAGCGAGAAGGTATCGCTGAAGGCGTAGCGCGCCGACAGCTTGCCCGAGCGCGTGGAGCCGGCGTCGCTGTAGTTTTCGTAACGCCCGGCGATGCCGCCGGACAGCTTGTCGGTGATGTCCGCTTCCAGGTTGGCGTAGACCGCGTTGCTGTGGCGGCCGAACTTGCCGGCCACCGACGGCTCAAGCCCGGAGAACACCTGGGCGCCACCCGGATATGGGGCACCGTCGTCGGGATTGATGGTGTTGGGATCGAAGAAGTACGACGCCGGCGAGCCGGCGGTGATCTGGTAGCGGTCCTGGCGATGCTCGGCGCCGAAGGCCACATTGACCGGATACGCCAGGCCCCAGTCGAAGGACTTGTTGACGTCCAGGTTGATCGTGCCCTGTTCGGTTTCGAAGCCGCCGGAATTGAAGTTGGTCGGCGAGCTGCCGGTGGTGTAGTACAGGTTGGTATTGATGCTGTTGAGGATGTTGAAGTTCATGTCGTTCTTGCCGTAGGTGGCCGACATGTCCCAATTCCATTCGCTCTCGGTGCTGCCCTTCAGGCCCAGCACCGCCGAGCGGTCGTTGGTGGGGTTGTAGATCTGCGGCAGGAAGCCGTTCGGGTAGATCGCCTGCACGTTGCGCGCGGTGTTTTCAGCTGCGCGGTAGTAACCGTTGGAGGTGACTTCGCGCCGGCTCATGCTGAGGTGGCCGTACAGCTCCAGGTTCGGCGAGAACGCATAGCCGAAGGCGGCCAGCCCCTGGTAGAACGTGGAGGCCGGGTCGCCGTGGCGCTGGTAGGGCACACCGCCCGGGTTGGGCGTGCCCGGCACGGTGGTGGCGCGGTTGGTGTTTTCGCCGCGGTTGGTGCTCATGGTGTTCTGGTAGTTCCAGGACAGCCGCACCCAGCCCGGAGCGGTATCGCCGCCGCTGCCGCCGAAGGGCAGGCCGACCGAGCCGTCGATGCCGTTCTGCTCGCCATCGCCCTTGTCCATGATGCCGCCATTGATCGACACGCTATTGCTGCCGGCATCGGCGCCATGCTTGAGCACGATATTGACCACGCCGGCGATGGCATCGGAGCCGTACTGGGCCGAGGCGCCGTCGCGCAGCACCTCGATGCGCGCGATGGCCGACATCGGCAGCGAGTTCAGATCCGCCGGTGCCGAACCGCGCCCGACGTACGGGTTGTAGTTGATCAGCGAGGAGGTGTGATAGCGCTTGCCGTCGACCAGCACCAGCACCGCATCCGGCGACAGCCCGCGCAGCGTGGCCGGCCGCGCGGCATCGTTGCCGTCGGAGATCGCCGGGCGCGGGAAGTTCAGCGAGGGCAGCAGTTTGCCCAGCGCGGTGGCGATGTCGGTCGCGCCGGTGGCCTGCAGCGACTGCTCGGTGATGATGTCGATCGGCGATTCGGATTCGGCCACGGTGCGGTCGCTGACGCGCGTGCCAGTGACGATCAGCGTATCCAGGGTTTTCTGCGGCTGGTCAGGCTGCGATTGCGCACTGGCGGCAAACGTACAGACGGTGAGCGCGGCCGAGATCGCAAGCGAGAGTGCGTTGGAGGTGTGCATGGGAATGGAGACTCAAGGGGGATGATGGACGCAGCACTGCGCTGCGTGTAGTGCGGGGGAAGAGGACGGCGGACTGCGTGATCCGTGTCGCCTGCACGCAGCGCGTGTGCGCTGGCGGGATGGCGGGCACGGCAAGGACAACGGACTGCGACGCAGCGTCTGCTGCGTGGCGCATCCTTGCGAAATAAGGGGGGAACTCGCCCTGTCGCGACAATCGGACAGGGCGAGCGATGCTGCGGGCGTGCCGCCTGGTCTCAGCGACGTGGGGCTCGGCGATCGAGGTGCCGGTCGTTGCCGACCGGCACGTGGCGATTTACCACTTGTAGCTCACGTTGGCATACACCAGCGCGCCGTTGAAACCGAACGGCGAGGCGCTGCTGTACGGCAGGTAGGTACGCGTGCCCAGGCCGGCCTCCTGGCGGTCGGGATACTCATTGAGCACGTTGTCGCCGCCGATGGTGAAGTTCCAGTCGTTCAACTTGTAGGACGCCGCCAGGTCCAGCGTCCACTTGGCCGCATAGGTCTGGTCGCTGCCGGCGTTGGTACCGAAGGTGCTGAACTCGCCCCAGCGGGTGGCGGTGCCGGTGAACGACCAGTTGCCCGGCGACCAGGTGCCGCCCAGGAAGAACTTGTCGCGCGGCGTGCCTTCGGTGATGCGGCCCAGTTCGGCGCGGCCGATGCGCACCGCACCCGGATCGATCGCTTCCAGCGCTGCCGGGTTGTCGGCGATCCGTTCCACTTCGGTCTTGTTGTAGTTGTAGCCGGAGGTCAGCTCCGCGCTGCCGCCGTCCAGGTTCCAGCGATAGGTGCCGACCGCATCCACGCCCTGGGTCTTGGTGTCCACCGCGTTGGTGAAGTAGCGCCCACCACCGATGCCCGGGAAGCCATTGGCCTGAAGGTAGTTGCGCGCCGCATTGGAGGTGAGGTTTTCCGACAGCACGATGCGGTCATCGATCTCGATGCGATACGCATCGACCGTGATGTACAGGTTTTCGATCGGCTGCAGCACCACGCCAAGCCCGTAGTTCTTGGATTCCTCGGCCTTCAACGGCTCGGCGCCCAGTGCAATGGCGGCCGGGTTGTCGGTACGGAAGGTGCCGATCTCGAACGGGATCGCGGTGACCGTGCCGTTGGGCTGGGCCACGTTGAGGAACTGGGTGGCGATCGACTGGAAGTTCTGTTGCTGCAACGACGGCGCGCGGAAGCCGGTGGAGGCGGTGGCCCGCACTGCGATCTTGTCGGTGAACGCATAGCGCAGCGACAGTTTGCCGGTGGCGGTATCGCCGAAGTCGCTGTACTTCTCGTAGCGGCCGGCCAGGCCGGCGGAGAACTTGTCGGTCAGATCCGCTTCCAGGTCCACATAGGCCGAGTGGCTGTTGCGGTTGTAGTAGCCGGCATCGGAGAGCTTGAAGCCCGGGAACACCTGTGCGCCCGGGATCAACGCGCCATTGGCCGAGGGAATGCCACCGTTGGCCGATGATGCGGCATCGCCGGGCGACTGGTTGAACTTCTCGCCGCGCCATTCCGCACCGAAGGCCAGGGTGACCGGATACGCCAGGCCCCAGTCCAGGGTCTTGGTGAAGTCGGCATTGAGCACGTTCTGGGTCACTTCCAGCGTGCCGGCATGGAAGTTGGTCGGGCTGGCCAGCCCCAGGCTGTTGTTCAAGCTGTTGCGTACATCGAAGGTGAGATTGTTCTGGCCGTAGTTATAGCTCAGATCGATGTTCAGGCCGCCTTCGGTGGAGGTCTTCAAGCCACCGACCCACGACACGTCCTTGCTGACGTTGTAGATCTGCGGCAGGAAGCCGTCCGGGTAGATTTCCGGGCGGTTGCGGTTGTCGCCGGCAAAGCGGAAGTAGCCGTTGGACAGCACCTCGCGGCGGCTGACCATGCCGAACGAGTAGAAGGTCAGGTAATCGGTGGGGCTGTATTCGCCATTGAACGAGATGGCGCCCTGGTCGATGTCCGGGTCGCCGTAACGCTGCTCCACGCGGCCCTGGAAGGGCAGTGCGCGGTTGGTCTGGTCCGAGTGCCCGGCCTGCGCGGCCAGGTGCACCTTGCCGGTGCCGGCGAAGCTGAAACCGGCGTCGCCGGACAATTGATACTGCTCGCCGTCGCCGGCGCTGTACTTGCCGTAGCGGCCATTGACGCTGCCGCCTTCGCCGCTGCCCTTGAGCACGATGTTGATCACGCCGGCGATGGCGTCGGAGCCGTACTGCGCCGACGCGCCGTCGCGCAGCACTTCGATGCGCTCCACCGCGGCGATCGGAATGGTATTGAGGTCGGCCGGCGACGAACCACGGCCCTGGGTGTCGTTGAGGTTGATCAACGCGGTGCTGTGGTAGCGCTTGCCGTTGACCAGCACCAGCACCTGGTCGGGTGACAGGCCGCGCAGCTGCGCCGGGCGCACTGCATCCGAGCCGTCGGAGATGGCCGGGCGGGGGAAGTTCAACGAGGGGATCGCGCGTGACAGCGCGGTCGCCAGCTCGGTGGTGCCGGTCGATTCCAGCGCCTGCGGCGAGATGATGTCGATCGGCGATGCCGATTCGGCCACGGTGCGATCGGCCACGCGCGTGCCGGTCACGATCAGGGTATCGAGGGTTTTCTGGGTGGGAGCTTGTGACTGCGCGACTGCGCTTGAAGCGGAAAACGACAGTGCAAGAACAACGGCAACTGCGAGTGGACTGGTCTTGCAATTCATGCGGTGACAACTCCGAGTGGGGAACGGATGCATCGCAGGGGCCCCCTTCCCGGGCCGCGTCCGTTGCGGCAGCTGCGGTGCGTTTCCAACCATTGACCACGCATAACCGCATGTCAAATTTTGGTTATGTTGCGCTTGCAACCGTCATCGCAAATATGCTTATGAAAACGTTGCCAGCTTGCACCAGAGTGATGCGTCGCTTGCACCCGACCTGCTGCTGCACGGGTTTTTTTGCACCATCATGGACATCGATAGCAGTTATGAAACTTCTGCATCAGAACGTGATTTGCACCGCATCGGCGCTGCGTTGCGCAGGACCATAGAACACCGCTTCGATGTTGTTGCCATCTGGATCCAGGGCAAACGCTGCGTAATAACTCGGGTGATACGGGCGCACGCCCGGTGCGCCGTTGTCGCGGCCGCCGTGGGCGAGGGCGGCCTGATGGAACGCATGCACCATGGCGACATCGTGCGCCTGGAAGGCCAGATGGTGGCGGCCGGTGAGTACGCCTTGCGCGACCGTGTGGCGATCGGACACGAACAGCTCGTCGGCCCAGAAGAATCCCTCGCCTTCGCCACCGATCGGAATGCCCAGCACATCGAGCACGGCCTGGTAGAAACGTCGGCTCGCCGCCAGGTCGTGGACGACCAGATGCAGGTGGTCGATCAGACGGCCGCGTGAGAGTTGCGCTGCGTCCATGGTGGGTGCTCCATCAGGGTGGAAGCGCGTTGATACCACTGCGGCCGCCGGTGGCTCTTCACGGCGCATCGATGCCTGCGTCTGGATGCCTGCATCAGGAAAACGCCGCAAGCACGCCGGGCAAAACGCACACGCCCCGGCAAGCCGGGGCGTGTGGTCGAGCGTCAGGATGCAATCGTGCAGCGCGCCTGGGCACTAAATGCCGGGCAACACCGCAGGCTAGGCCGCCAGGTTACCAGCGATAGTTGATGCGGCCGTACACGTAGGCACCATTGAAGCCGAACGGCGACAGATTGCTGTACGGGAACTGCCCGCTGGTGGAGTTGGCGAAATTGTTCTCGTCCGGGTACTCGTCCAGCAGATTGTCCGCACCCAGTGTCAGCGTCCAGCGATCGATCTTGTAGCTGGCCGAGGCATCCACCACCCACTTGGCGCCGAAGGTCTGGTCGTTGATCGCCGCGGCCGGACGCGTGCTGTACTTGCCATAGCGCGTGGCACCCAGTGCCAGCGTCCAGTGCTCCAGGTTCCAGCTGCCGTTGACCAGGAACTTGTCGCGCGGGAAGCCTTCTTCGATGCGGCCGCGTTCGGTGCGGTCGATGCGCTCCAGGCTCAGCCCGTTGGCCGACAGCGCGGACGGATTGGCCGCGACGCTGCGCACCTCGGTCTCCGAATAGTTGTAGCCGGCGGTCAGGTCCACGCTGCTGGCGGCCAGCTGCCAGCGGTAGCTGCCGACCACGTCCACACCGCGCGTGCGCGTGTCCACCGCGTTGGTGAAGTAGCGCCCGCCGTTGATGCCGAAGATGCCCTGCGCTTCGAGCAGGTTGCGCACGCCGGTGCCGGTGAGGTTGGACGACAGCACGATGCGGTCGTCCACGTCGATCTGGTACGCATCCACGGTGAGGTAGAGCGCATCGGTCGGCTGCAGCACCAGGCCCAGGCTGTAGGACAGCGAGGTCTCGGCATCCAGCGGCTCGGACCCCAGCGCACGCGCGACGGTGCTGTCGGCCGGGAAGGTGCGGATCTCGAACGGGTTCGGATTGCCGGCCAGGAAGGTGGTGCTGGTGGACTGGAAATACTGCTGCGCCAGCGACGGCGCGCGGAAGCCCGACGCCACCGTGCCGCGCAGCGCGACCCTGTCGGTGAACGCATAGCGGCCGGACAACTTGCCCGAGGCCTGGCTGCCGAAATCGTTGAAGTCTTCGTAGCGGCCGGCCAGGCCGGCGGAGAACTTGTCGGTGAAATCGGCTTCCAGATCCGCATACAGCGCGTAGCTGTCACGCGAATACTGCCCGGACACGCTCGGCGCAAACCCGCCGAAACCCTGCGCGCCACCGGCCAGCGTGCCGGCCTGGAAATACGAGCCCACTTCGCCCGGCGACTGGTTCCACTTCTCGTTGCGGTATTCGGCGCCGAAGGCCACCGTCACCGGATACGCCAGGCCCCAGTCGAAGCCGCGCTTGACGTCCAGGTTGACGATGTTCTGCGTGGTCTCCAGCGCGCCATCGTAGAAGGAGGTCGGCGAGGTCGGCCCCAGGCTCACGTTGAGCGTGTTGCGGGTGTGGAAATCGATCTTGTTGTAGCCGTAGTTGTAGCTGGCATCCCAGTCCCAGCCGCTGGCCGTGGACCCGCGTACGCCGGCCACCAGCGAGCGGTCCTTGGCGTAGGTCTGGATTTCCGGCAGGAAGCCCTGCGGATAGACCGACAGGATGTTCTGGGTGCTGCCCGGCGCGCGGAAGAACGCGAACGAGGTGATGTCGCGGTTGCTGGCGGTGGCAAAGGCGTAACCGGTGATGCTGTCGCTGAAGGCGAACTCGGTATTGGCCGACACCGCCTGCGCGTTGACGTCCGGGTCGCCGATCTTGAACGCCTTCTGGCCCACCGCCGGCTGCGAGGCGCTGGGGGCGCCGGCATAGCCGCGCGCACGGTCGGTGGGGTCCTGCTGGTTGAGCTGGGCGGCCACATGCAGCCAGCCGCGCTCGTTGCCGTACGCCACGCCGGTGTCGCCGGACAGCTCGTAGTTGCTGCCGTCGCCGGCCGAGTACTGGCCGAAGCCGGCCTGCAGGCTGCCGCCCTTCTCCGCGCCCTTGAGCACGATGTTGACCACACCGGCAATGGCATCGGAGCCGTATTGTGCCGAGGCGCCGTCGCGCAGCACTTCCACGCGCGCGATCGCCGCCACCGGAATGGTGTTCAGATCCACCGCCGCGGCGCCGCGGCCGATGGTGCCGTTGAGGTTGAGCAGCGAGGAGGTGTGGCGGCGCTTGCCGTTGACCAGCACCAGCACCTGGTCCGGCGACAGGCCGCGCAGCTGCGCGGGGCGGATCGCGCTGGTGCCGTCGCTCAGCGCAGGGCGCGGGAAGTTCAGCGACGGCAGCGCGCGGGCCAGTGCGGTGGCCAGCTCCGAGGTGCCGGTGGCCTGCAGCGACTCGGCGCTGATGATGTCGATCGGCGATTGCGACTCGGCCACGGTCCGGTCGGACACGCGGGTACCGGTGACGATGACGGTGTCCAGCGTGTTGGCGGGCGCGCTGGCGGGCGTGGCGCTCTGGGCAAAGGCGGGGGAGGCGAGCAGCGCCGCAACCACGGCGGTTGCGAGCGAGGACAGCGGGTAATTCATGACAACTCCGAACGGGGGTCCAGGCAGGACCAGTAAGGCTGGGCGGGGTCTGGTCGCGGCGACGCGAAGGAACGACGGCCAGCCCGAAGGCGCTAATTATTCGTTAACGCTAGAATGGCGTCGCAGGAGTGCTGCTCATCTGCTCATTCCTTTTCGTTCTATCGGACTGTCCATCAATGATTTCCCTGCGCAACTTCTCCATGCGACGCGGCGAGCGTCTGCTGTTGTCCAACGTCGACCTGACCATGCATGCCGGCTACCGCGTCGGTGTGGTGGGCCGTAATGGCACCGGCAAGTCGAGCCTGTTCGCCGCGGTCAAGGGCGAGCTGGAGGCGGACAAGGGCGATGTCGACCTGCCCGGCAAGGTGCGCACCGCCAGCGTCTCGCAGGAAACCCCGTCGCTGCCCGATCCGGCGCTGTCGTTCGTGCTGGGCGGCGACATCGAGGTCTCCGCGATCCTGCAGGAAGAGGCCGCGGCCACCGCGCGCGAGGACTGGGAAGCGGTGGCCAATGCGCACCAGAAGATGGCCGAACTCGGCGCCTACGATGCCGAGGCGCGCGCCGGCAAGCTGCTGCACGGCCTGGGCTTCCCGGCCGACACCCATCACCGCGCGGTGTCCTCGTTCTCCGGCGGCTGGCGCGTGCGCCTGAACCTGGCGCGCGCGTTGATGATGCCCAGCGACCTGCTGCTGCTGGACGAACCGACCAACCACCTGGACATGGACGCGGTGCTGTGGCTGGAGCAATGGCTGCTCAAGTACCCGGGCACCTTGCTGCTGATTTCGCATGACCGCGAGTTTCTCGACAACGTGGCCACGCATACGCTGCACCTGCACGGCGGCACCGCCAAACTGTATGTCGGCGGCTATACCGATTTCGAGCGCCAGCGCATCGAGCACCTTCGTCAGCAGCAGATCGCCCACGACAAGGAACAGGCCGAGCGCGCGCATCTGCAGAGCTTCATCGACCGCTTCAAGGCGCAGGCCAGCAAGGCCACCCAGGCGCAGAGCCGCATGAAGCGCCTGGCCAAGATGGCCGGCACCGAAGCGGTCCGCGCCGAGCGCGAGTTCCGCATCCAGTTTGCCCAGCCCAATCGGCTGCCGTTTTCGCTGATCCGGTTGAATCATGCGGCTTGCGGGTATGCGGCTGCGCCGCGGGAGCCGGGAATCGGGAATGGGGAATCGCAAAAGCTGGGGTCCAGCGATGCGATTACCGTGTTGCACGATGTCGGGTTCGGGCTGGAGGCGGGTGACCGGATCGGGTTGCTGGGGCCCAATGGTGCGGGTAAGTCCACGCTGGTGAAGACGTTGGTGGGCGAGCTTGCGCCGCTGTCGGGCGAGCGCAGTGCGCATCCGGACCTGCGGATCGGCTACTTCGCCCAGCACACGGTGGAGTCGCTGCACGAGGGGCAGTCGCCGATGGATCACTTCCGCGAGCTGTCGCCGGATGGCGCCAACCAGGCGTTTCGCGACTTCCTGGGCAAATGGAATTTCGCCGGCGACCGTGCCTTCGAGGTGGTGGATGGTTTTTCCGGCGGCGAGCGCGCGCGTCTGGCGCTGGCGCTGATCGCCTGGCAGCAGCCGAACGTGCTGCTGCTGGACGAACCGACCAACCATCTGGACCTGGAAATGCGCGAGGCACTGGCCGAAGCGTTGAGCGACTTCGAAGGTGCGATCGTGATGGTCTCGCATGACCGCCATCTGATCGGCCTGGTCTGCGACAGTTTCTGGCGCGTGGCCGATGGCGTGGTCGAGCCGTTCGAAGGCGACCTGGACGAATACGCCGCCTGGCTGCGCAGCCGCCCGGCCGCCCAGGGCACCAAGCAGAAGATGGCCGAAGTGGCGCCGACACCGCCACCGCCGACCAAGCCGCTGCCGCCGAAGAAGGCCGTCAACCCGCACAAGCTGGCCAGCGCCGAAAAGCGCGTCGGCGAACTGGAAGCGGCGTTGGCGGCGCTGGACCGCGAGCTCGCCAACCCGGGCAACTATGCCGACAGCGAGAAGATGGCGGTGCTGGGCCGCGACCGCGAGGCCACCGCACAGCAACTGGCGGCTGCGGAAGCGGCGTGGATGGAGCTGATCGAGGGGGTGTAGCAGCGGTCGCGGTGATGGGGCCGGTGATGGTGCCTGTTGATCGATGATGCACAGAGATCGAAGGTGATGGAAGTAGGCTTCGCGCCCGTACCCTCATCCGGCGCTACGCGCCACCTTCTCCCAGCGGGAGAAGGGAGCAAGCCGCCGCTCTGGTGATTAAGCCCCTCTTCCTGCGGGAGAGGGGTTGGGGTGAGGGTACGACGGAAGACAGCCATCTCGATGGAAGGGCTGGGTAAGGTGCGGCGCAGCCATCTCACAAGAGAGGCAGCGTCGCGTGCACGCAGGCAACCGGCCCGGGGACGCGTCCAACCTCACCCCGGCGTTTGCTCCACCAACAACCACGCAAGAAACCTCCGCCCGGCCTCGCTCTCCGCCCGCGAGCGCAGCCGCGTCAGCCAATAACGTCCAGCGTCGATCTGGATCGGAAACGGGCACACCAGGCGCCCGGCATCCAGGTCCTGGCGAAACATCGGCAGCGGCAATAACGCCACGCCGATACCGGCCGCCGCAGCGCTGGCCAGGGTCAACGAGGAATCGAACATCGCTCCGCGTGCGGCGACTTCGGCCACGCCCGCGGCGCGAAACCACTGCGGCCATTCGTCCTGGCGATACGATCGCAATAACGGCAGGTGCACCAGATCTGTCGGCGTGCGCAAGCCACGTGCCATGGTCGGCGCACACACCGGCGCGAACGGCGCCTCCATCAACGCCTCGGCAATCTGCCCCTGCCAGTCGCCATCGCCAAACCGGATCGCCAGATCCAGGCCTTCGCCGGCCAGGTCGACGCGGTTGTTGTGAGTCGACAGGCGCAGCTCGATCTCCGGATGCGCCGCATGAAAGGCATCCACGCGCGGCAGCAGCCAGCCAGTGGCGAAGGTGCCCACCACGCCGACGCTGAGCACCTCGCGATAGCGGCCATCGGCAAAGCGCTCCAGGGTGGCGGCAATGCGATCGAAGGCCTCGGCCAGCACCGGCGCCAGCGCCGCGCCCTCGTCGGTGAGTGCCACCCCGCGTGGTAGCCGATGGAACAGGCTGCTGCCCAGCTGCTGCTCCAGCGCCTTGATCTGGTGGCTGAGGGCGGCCTGGCTGACGCACAGCTCGCTCGCCGCACGGGTCAGGTTCTGGTGGCGTGCGGCGGCCTCGAAGGCGCGCAAGGCGTTGAGCGGGAGGCGAGGGCGTGGCATGCGCAGAGATTAGTTCAATTCATGCCAGGGATCGAAACATCGCGATACTCCGGCGGCCGCGCCGGGCCGATACTGCGGGCTCTGATCGGGAGGCTGGTCCATGTTGAAGCGTCGACAATTCCTGTGCGCAACCGGCGCGGGTGTGCTGCTTGCAGCGTCCAGGCCCCTGCGTGCCGTCAGTCTGGTGGCGTCTGCAGCGGTTGAGTTGCGAGAGGCATGGGCCGGGATCGAACGCAGGAGCGGTGGCCGCCTGGGCATCTGCCTGCTCGACAGCGCCACCGGCAGGCGCATCGGCCAGCGTGAGGACGAGCGCTTCCCGCTGTGCAGTACCTTCAAATTTGTATTGGCTGCGGCGGTGCTGCAGCGGGTGGACAAGGGCGAGCTGACCCTGGGGAAACGGGTGAAGATCCGCGCCGCCGACATGCTTGAACATGCCCCGGTCACCGAGCGCCATGTCGGCGGGTCGCTGAGCGTGGCCGAGCTGTGCCGGGCCACGATGATCCATAGCGACAACCCGGCCGCCAACCTGCTGTTTCCGCTGGTGGGCGAGCCGGCCGGACTGACCGCCTTCCTGCGTGGCATCGGCGATGCGCACACCCGCAGCGACCGCCACGAGCCGGAGATGAACCGGTTCGCCCCGGGCGACCCGCGCGACACCACCACCCCGGCGGCAATGGCCGCCACCTTGCGCACCCTGCTGCTGGGCGACGCGCTGCAGCCGGCCTCGCGCAAGCAGTTGACCGACTGGATGATCGACAACCGCACCGGCGATACCTGCCTGCGCGCCGGCCTGCCGCGCGGCTGGAACATCGGTGACAAGACCGGCAGCAACGGCAGCGACACCCGCAACGACATCGCCATCCTGTGGCAGCCAGGACGCCAGGCACCGCTGCTGCTGACCGCCTATCTCAATGGCGCAACGGTCGATGCTGCCGCACGCGATGCAGCGCTCAAGGCTGTTGCTGCCGCGGTCGCGATGACGGGCGCGGGGTTCACCGACGACGCGTTCCAGCGCGAGTGGCGCACGCTGACAGCGGTCACGCCGCGCTGAGTTTTCTCAACCGGGCGCGCCGATCACCAGCGGCTCGTCCTGCTGCAGCCGCGCCGGCCCGCCCATGGCCGGGTCGCTGACGCTGTCTGCGCCGGTTTCGATGCGCCCGGCAAGCCGCTGCGCTGCACCGTCGTGCGTCACCCACAGGTCGTACCAGCCGCCGGTTGCTGCTGCCTGCCAACGGCGTTGTTCGGTGGCGCCGGGTGCAATGCGCAGGCGTTCGTGCGGTTGCGCGGTGGCATACGCGCCCGGCTGCAGCTCCACCTGCACCGCAGTGCTGCCGGCATTGCGCAGCGCTAGGGACACGGCCGCGCGATCGTTCGCATCCTGGGTGATCTCGGCCACCAGTAACGGTGCGCCCGGATCTCCGCAATAGTGACGATGGAAGCCATTGGGGCCGATCAACCACAGGTCGTAACGGCCATCGCCGGTGGCCCACGTGCCATCCACTGCCGCGCCGTTCCCCACCGTATAACGACGCGGAATTGCAGCAAGATCGAGGCGGTCGTAGACGTGCAGGACCACCGCTGCGCCAGCGTTTGACATGCGCAGCTTCACCTCGCCACGCTCAGGCAGATATGCCAGTTCCACGCTGGGGCGATACGGCAGCGCCCGCGAACGGCGGGTACCGAACGGCTGCTGCGGCGATTGCAACGTGGCCGGCAACGGCGGCAGTGCGTGTTCGCGCAGGGCTGCCGCGCGCGCTGCGGTAGCGCTGACATCGGGCAACGCCGCGACGAAGGGGCGCGCATCGGCATTGCGGAAGTCGAATGCACCGGTGAGGTCACCGCACACCGCGCGCCGCCACGGCGTGATCTCCGGCGCGGGCACGCCGAAGCGGCGTTCCAGCAGGCGCAATACCGAGGTGTGGTCGTACACCTGCGAATCCACCCAGCCGCCGCGGCTCCACGGCGAGATCACGTAGAGCGGCACGCGCGGGCCCAGGCCATAGGGACGGCCGCGCAGCTCGGGCAGATCCACCTTCTGTTCGCCCGGTGCCGGGTGGCGATGGTAGTCGTCGTCGGTAGCGATGCTCGATGCGCCGGCAAGGCCGCCGGCCGCGCGCGGGTCCGGCGAAGGTGGCGCCGGCGGCGGCATGTGATCGAAGAAGCCGTCGTTCTCGTCGAACATCAACAGCAGTGCGGTGCGGCTCCACACCTGCGGATCGGCGGTCAGCGCATCCAGCACACGCGCGGTGTAGGCCGCGCCCTGCGCAGGGCTAGACGGATCCGGATGCTCGCTGCCGGCCGCATCGGCGATGACGAAACTCACCGATGGCAGGCGCCCGCCCAGCACATCGGCGCGTAGCTGCTCCACACCTCGCGTGCTGATACCACGCGCGCGCAGTTGCGCATCGTGGCCGGGCGCGTTGCGGTAGGCCTGCCGAAACGCCTCGAACCCGGCCAGCGGGTTGTCGGTGAAGTTGTCGGCCATGTCCTGATAGATCTGCCAGGACACGCCAGCGCGTTGAAGCTGCTCGACGTAGGTCGTCCAGCGATACGGCTCGGCAAAACCGCCCAGCTCCGGGAAATTGTCGTGCGAGTTGCCGATCACCGGCCCGCCGGCGCGCCCCTGCGGGTCGTTGCCGCCGCTCCACAGAAACACGCGATTGGAATTGGTGCCGGTCTGGATCGAGGCGTGGTACGCATCGCAAATGGTGAAGGCGTCGGCGAGCGCGTACTGGAACGGAATATCCGCGCGCCGGTAATAGCCCAGCGCGTGGTCGTGCTTGGCCGCGGCCCAGTGCCCGAGCCGGCCGTGATCCCAGGCGCGTTGCGCATCCACCCAGCTATGCGGCGTGCCTTGCACGCGCATGAAGCCGAATTGCGCTGCGGTATCCAGCGCAAACGGCGTCAGCCACTGGCGGCCGTCTTCGCTGGGTTGCAGCCACACCGTGCGCGCGGGCGCGCCCGGCAGCGGCGGCGCGGGAATGGGGAAACGATCGCCGAACCCGCGCACGCCGGGCAGGGCGCCGAAGTAATGATCGAAGGCGCGGTTTTCCTGCATCAGGATCACCACATGCTGCAGATCTTCCAGCGTGCCGGTGCGGCGATCCGGCGCGATGGCGGCGGCCCGCGCGATGCTGGGAGGCAGCAGCGCGGCGGCGGCGCCGGCAAGCCCGGTCTGCAGAACGCGGCGGCGGGGAAGGTCGATCATCGTGTCACCTGGTTGGCGCGCCAATCCTGTCGGCGCTGGAGCGGGCCGAGCGTACCCAACGCGTCAGCGCATGTGTTCTGGCGCGTGCGTGCACAAGCGCCAATGCCGTCCCTTTGCAGGTGCGCAGGAGACAATGCAGGGAGCGGATCGGTCGTGTGCCTTTTCCCCGATCCGCTCCCCATTACTGGAAATCCTATCGCCTGTCGGGCAGCGGTGCGCGCTCTACGCTAGAGATCCAGCGTCACGGTCAGCCCGACCGTGCGCGGCGCGCCGATGAACGCGCTGTCGCTGCCGTCCACGCCTTCCAGATAGCGCTTGTCGGTGAGGTTGCTGACGTTGAGCGCCAGCTGCAGGCCCTTGAGCTGCGACGACAGTTGCGACAGTTCCACGCCCAGGTTGGCATCGAAGGTGGTCACGCCATCGAGTGCCGCACGGTTGGAGGCGTCCAGGTAGCGCTTGCCCAGGTAGCGCCCGGACACGCCGAAGCGCCACGCCTGGCCGCGCCAGTCCGCCGACATCACCAAGGTGTTGCGCGGTTGGCCGATCACCTGCGCACCGGGGGTGATCTCCAGCGCGGTGTCGCGCGCGGCATCGCCGCTGCCCAGGTAATCGGCCTTGTTGTAGGTATAGGCACCGTTGATGCGCCAGCCGTTGTCCCAGCCATAGCCGAGCGCCGCTTCCACGCCGCGCGCATGCACGCCGCCGAAGTTCTCGTACACGCCATCGGTTTCGCCCAGGTAGTCGATGCCGGTGACGAAGTTGGCCGGCACATAGACGATGCGGTTGTCGAAGCGGATGTCGTACAGCGTCACGCTGCCGGTCAACGGCCAGCGGCTCAGGCGCAGGCCGAGTTCGACGTTGTCGGCGGTTTCCGGTTGCACCCGGCTCAGCGCGACCGGGTCGGTTTCGCCCAGCACGCCGGAGGGAATCGCGGCGAAGTTCTGCGAATACCCGGCAAAGGCTTCCAGGCCCTGCACCGGGGTGGTCCAGGTCAGGCCGGCCGACAGCAGCGGGTCCGAATGCGAATCCGACTCCACATGCTGCGCATCGCCGATGCGGCGGTCGCGGGTCTGGTCGACGAAGAACTGCTTGACGCCCACACGCCAGGCAAAGGCGCCGTAGCGCATCACGTCCTCGACGTAATACATCTGCTCGTCGGTCTGGTAGTCATCCTTGAACTGCACCCAGTACGGCTGATGATCGAAGCCGATGTTGGTGCCGACGTTGAGCAGGCGATGCCAGTCGCGGGTGACGCTACGGTCGTAACGTTCCAGCCACGCACCGGCGCGCACGGTGTTGTCGATGGCGCCCAGATCCGCGCGCCATTCCACGTCGGCCATCGCGCCGGCGCGGTGGTTGTCGTAGTGGCTGTGGCGATACGACTGCACCGGCACCGAACCGACCGGATAGCAGGCCGGGTTGGATTCGGCAGGCAGCGCATCGCTGCCGGCGCAACCGGCCAGCATCGTCGCGGCCGCGCCGCCGGGCGTGAGGTAATACAGCTTGCCCAGGTCGCTGCCGGCATACACGGTGTTGCCGCCACGCGCTTCGGATTCCGCTGCGCCGGCGCCGTCGTTGGTGACATCCACCAGATACGGCGGAATCCAGTCGCCACGGCCCTGCATGCGGTGCGCGTAGCCGGTCAGCGTGGTCTTGAAGCCATTGCCGCCATCGAAGGCGCCGCGCAGATAGCCGAAGGTGTTCTTGCGCAACGCGCGCGAGCCGGAGCGATAGTTCTGGTCCAGGTACGGAATGCCGGTGAGCGTGCCGGTCAGCAGGTCGTGCTCGGGGTCGCGCGCGAACTGTTCGGGCGTCACGCTGGTGTATTCGGATTCGTCGGCATCGTCGTAGGACGCGTAGCCGCTGAGCGTCCACTTGTCCAATACGCTGACGAACTTGCCGGCCAGGTGGTCGCGGCGGGTGTGGCCGCTGCCGTCGATCCAGTCGTCGTTGCGTGCCGACGAGCCGCTGACCCAGGCGCGTGTGTTGCCGCCGAGCAGGCCGCTGTCGTAGCGCGCGTAATACTTGCGCGCCTGGTTGTCGCCGATGCCGCCGATCACGCGCACGCGCTGCTCTTCCAGCGGGTCGCCGGTGAGGTAGTTCAAGGTGCCACCCAACGCTTCGTTGGAGCGCGAGGCGATGTCGGCGGTGCCCTGGCTGACTTCCACCGTTTCCAGGTCCGGCATGTCGATGAAGCGGTTGGCCTTGGAGCCGCCGCCATAGGCCGAGCCGCCGTTGGGCACGCCATCGATGGTGGTGCCGATCTGCTGGGTATCGCGATTGCTGACAAAGCCGCGCATGCTGATCTGGGTGCCCCAATCCGACGAGCCGAAGGCATCGGCCTCGGTCACCACCACGCCGGGCAGTTCGTTGAGCGCATCGTTGACGCTGCCCAGCACGAACTGGCGGTCCAGCATTTCCTTGCTGACATTGGTCTTGGAATACGTCATCGCCTGGCCGACCACCTGCACCTGATCCAGCGTGGACACCTGCTCGCCAGCGGTGCCCGGTTCGGCCGCGGACGGGCCAGACGCTGCGCCATCGGGGGCTTGCTGTGCGTAGGCGGGCAGGGTGAGCGGAACCAGTAGCAACGCGAGCGTGGCCGGATGGCGCACGCGCGAGGAGGACGTCGAATCCATTGCAATCCAACAAGCGGGGAGGTCTGCAAAGACTGCCGCGCTTGCATTGCGTGATGATGACCGCGCAAAAGGTGTGGTCGGGATCACTGGATGGTTTTACTACGCCCTGCCGCAAGGACGATTGCGGGCTAGCGCCGTCTGCATGCTTCGCGTTGGGTCGTTGAACGATACCTCCGGAGCTGCGTGTCATACCGAGGCTATTCATTCCAAGACAGGCGATGCGAATCGTCGCGTCGTTGGAGGGGTGGTCAAGTGCTTGGGTCAAAATCTCAGGTCGTCGAGGGCGCAGCGCCCTCACCGCTTGCGGGACACGCCGTGAACCCGTCCCTGGGGGCTCGGTGGCGGCATCCATGCCGCCACACGGTCCCGCAACCGGCAAGGACGCCGCACCAGACAGTTGGTCGGCGCTCATTGGAAAGCCGTCTGTCGTGCGATGTGCATCAGACCTGGAACCGCTGCTACGTGATTCAACAAGGCACACTCAGCACTGCTCTTCCCATGCACACCGACCATCTCGATAGGTCCTTGCCCGCTCACCGTCGCGGGACCTTACGCGGCATGGATGCCGCGTAAGAGCCTCCATGGATGGATTCACGGCGTGTCCCGCGATGGTGGGCGGGCAAGGACCCTGCAGCCAAGCCGCAGATCATCGGCTCTACAGCAGATCTACACGGCCTTCTATCAGCTGCTCTGTCGTGCGGCGTGTCCCGCGACCGTGGGCGGGCAAGGGCCCCGCGGCCAAGCCGCAGATCATCGGCTCTACAGATGATCTACACGGCCTTCTATCAGCTGCTCTGTCTTGCGGCGTGTCCCGCGACCGTGGGCGGGCAAGGACCCCGCAGCCAAGCCGCAGATCATCGGCTCTGCGACCGATACCCGCGAAACAGGGGCGTTAGCCGCTCCTGGTGTGCGGCGGTGCTTCGGCCTGCTGCGTCTCCGGCATCAACTCCAACGCCGATGGCGTGGTGCGCAGCATCGGGCGGAAAGAGATCGGGTGGATGCGGCGGCGCGTGAAGCGCAGCAGGCGTGCCAGGGTAAATCCGGCCAGTGCCAGCAGCATCACCGCGAAATAGACCGGGAGTGCGGCAGGGCCGAATTTCTGCATCGCGCCACCGGCCAGGGCCGGACCGATCGCCGCGCCCACGCCATGTACCAACAGCAGGCTGCTGCAGCCGGAGAGCAGATCTTCGCGCGGCAGGTAATCGAGCATGTGTGCCACCGCGAACGGATACAGCGAGAACGCCAAGCCGCCGTACACGAAGAACAGCACGAACAACAGTTGGGTCTGTGCCTGCACCATCGGCACCGCGGCGGCGATTGCAATGCCGGCCGCCAGCATGCTGATCGTGACCAGGCCGATGCGCCGGTCATGGCCATCGCTGATGCGCCCGATCGGCCACTGCAACACTGCACCGCCGATGATGGCGGTGAGCATGAACATTGCCACGCCGTCGGCATCCAGCCCGATGCGGTCGGCGTACACCGGCAACAAGCCCCAGAACGCCCCCATCGCCAGGCCCGACAATCCCGCGCCGATGGTCGCCACCGGGGCCAACGCGTACAGCGTCTTGAGGCGCAGGCGCGACACGTGCGGCACCTCGGGCGGAATCAGGCGCGTGGTCATCACCGGCATCACTGCCGCGCAGATCAGGATCGCCGTCAGCGTGAACATCGCCGGTGCGCCCGCATCGCCTGCGGTGAGCAGGATCTGGCCCAGCGCCAATGCCGACAGATTGATCGCCATGTACACCGAAAACACCCGGCTGCGCCGGCGCGCGTCCGGCTCGGCGTTGAGCCAGCTCTCGATCACCGTGTACAGGCCGACCAGTGCCGCGCCGGTGACCAGACGCAGCAATCCCCAGCCCCAGGCGTTCAACCAGATCGGATGCAGCAGCACCGCGATCGCCGCCAGCGCCGCGTAGAACGCGAATGCGCGGATATGCCCGATGCGCCGAATCAGCGGCGGTGCGAAGAAGGTGCCGAGAAAGAAGCCGGCGAAATACCCGGACATGATCAGGCCGAGCGCACGCGCATCGAAACCGGCCTGGCCACCGCGCACGGCAAGCAGGGTGCCGAGCAGCCCGCTGCCGGTCAGCAGCAGGGCAACGCCCAGCAGTAAGGCAGTCAGCCGCAACATGGATGCGGTCCTCGTGGGGGAAGAGGCGCGTCGATCACGTGTTCGAGTGTAGCAGCCCGTGTCCTGCGGCTTGACCGAAGCCAGCTGGCTTTCGGCGTTCGATACCAAGTGGTTGGCTGTAGTTCGGCGCGAAGCCTGGATGTTCGACGCTCCGGATGACGGCCTCACCTGCCTGCGCAGTTCGCACGGTCACGCCGCCCCATCACTCGGTGCCCAGGCCGGTGACCGTCGGCATGCGCGCGCACGCCTTGCAGTCTGCCGACGGAGCCGCGATGCCGGGCGCCCATCGGGCGCACGGGCGGGCACGCAGCGATCACCGGTCGATGTTTCTCGCCGGCAACGTGCGCGCGTGGTCAAGCGCAGCTGCACCACTGCACCTGTCTGCCCGCATCCGTCTAGAATCTGCGCCCCTGCATCGTCTTCAGCTGATCCTGCCATGCCCATCTACGGTTTCCAGTGCACCACCTGCGGCCACGCCTTCGACCGCCTGCAGAAGATGGCCGACCCCGATCCGCAGACCTGTCCAGCCTGCGCGGCGGCCACGATCAAGCGCCAGATCACCGCGCCGTCGTTCCGGCTGTCCGGTAGCGGCTGGTACGAGACCGATTTCAAGTCGGCGGGCGAGAAGAAGAAAAACCTCAGCGAGAGCAGTAGCGCCGGTGGCGATGCCAAGCCGGCCGCCGCCGCCGAGAGCAAGCCCGCGGCAAAGCCCGCGGCCGACCCTGCCTGAGCCGGGTCAGCGCGCCGCAACGACGGGCGGTGCCGGGCAGCGGCTGGCAGTGCTGAAGCCGCATCCCCCGTCCCGACCCGTAAGCGGCGCGCGTACCTGCTGCCTCAACGCGCCTCGAAGCGCGCCCGGCAGCCATCGTTGACCCACAGCGTCGCGCGGCGGTCGTCGTACCCCCAACTGCGGCCTTCTTCACAACGGGTGTCGGACAGCTGGCGGGTCAGCACCGGGCGGCCATAGCGGCCATCCCAGCCGCAGGTGCGCAGGCGGCGGTCGTCACTGGCGCAGGTGATGGCGTAATCGTTGCGCGGGCGGTCGTCGCGGCCACCGTCGCCGCCGTCACCCCGGCCCCAGCCGCCGCCGCGTGCCTGCGCAAACTCGCCCCGGCAGCCGTCGTCCACCCAGATGCGGCCCCCGTCCTGGCGCCAGTTGCGGCCTTCCACGCAGGGCGTGTTGGACAGTTGGCGCACCAGCATGGCGCGGCGCCAGCCGGTGTCGCAGATCTTCTGGCGCTGGTCGTTGCTCTCGCAGCGCACCGTACCGGCGACCCCGCCACCGCCGGGGCCAGTGTTGCCGCCCCAGCCGCCACCGCCGTTGCGACCATCGACAAAGCGCCCACGGCAGCCATTGTCGACCCAGACCCGGCCGCGGTCGCTGCCCCAGTTGCGGCCTTCGATGCAGCGGGTGCCGGAGATGTTTTCGACTAGCACCGCGCGGCCGCGGAACGGCGTATCGCACTCACGGCGACGGTTGTCGTTGCTGGAGCAGGTGATGCTGGGGCCGTTCCAGCCACGGTCCTGCGCGGCGACAGGCGCGCTGGTCAGCAGACCGGTCAGGGTGATCAGGCCGAAGCCGGAGAGCAGCAGGGCGGTGCGCAGCATCGTGTCGTCCTTGGTGCGGAAGGGTCTGGCGCCTATTCAGCGGGGCGCTGACTTAAGCGGCCATGAGCGCCTGCGCATTTGCTCCTGTCGCCCGCCGGCCCCAGAATATCCGGCTCTCCGGCGCCGTCCTGCGTCGGGTTTTCAGCGGAGCTTTCGATGCGTACCCACTTCTGCGGCCTGGTCGATGAGACCTTGATCGGCCAAACCGTCACTCTCGCCGGCTGGACCGACGTGGCCCGCAACCTGGGCGGGGTGTGCTTCATCGACCTGCGTGACCACGAAGGCATCGTGCAGGTGACGGTGGAACCGGTGGCCGGCGACGACGCCAGCGCCGAGCTGTTCAAGGTGGCCGCCAGCCTCGGCTACGAGGACGTGCTGCAGGTCGAAGGCGTGGTGCGCGCGCGTCATGCGGTCAACGACAAGCTGCGCACCGGCAAGGTGGAAGTGATCGCCACCCGCATCAGCATCCTCAACAAGGCTGCGCCGCTGCCGTTCCACGCGCATGAAAACCCGGGCGAGGAAACCCGCCTGAAGTACCGGTACCTGGATTTGCGCCGTCCGGAAATGCAGCGCATGCAGCGCACCCGCATCAAGCTGGTGCAGGCGCTGCGCCGGCACCTGGACGCACGCGATTTCCAGGACATCGAAACCCCGATCCTGACCAAGGCCACCCCGGAAGGCGCACGCGACTTCCTGGTGCCGGCGCGCATGCATCCGGGCGAGTTCTATGCATTGCCGCAGAGCCCGCAGCTGTTCAAGCAGATCCTGATGGTGGCCGGCTTCGACCGCTACTACCAGATTGCACGCTGCTTCCGCGACGAAGCGCTGCGCGCCGACCGCCAGCTGGAATTCACCCAGCTGGACATGGAATTTGCCTTCGTGCGCGAGCGCGACGTGCAGGATTTCGTCGAAGACATGATCCGCGCCATCTTCGCCGAAGTGGTGGAGGTCGAGCTGGCCGCGCAGTTCCCGCGCATGACCTGGGCCGAGGCGATGCGTCGCTATGGTTCGGACAAGCCGGACCTGCGCATCGGGCTGGAGCTGGTCGACGTGGCCGAGCTGGTCAAGGCCAGCGAGTTCCCGGTGTTCACCGCCGCCGCCAATGACGCCGACGGCCGCGTGGCCGCGCTGCGCATCCCCGGTGGCGTCACGCTGAGCCGCAAGCAGATCGACGACTACGCCGCGCACGCCGCCAAGTACGGCGCCAAGGGCCTGGCCTACATCAAGCTGTCGGAGACCGGCGAGGTCAGCTCGCCGATCGCCAAGTTCTTCGGCGAGCAGGCCTTCGCTGCGCTGCTCAAGCACGTCGGTGCAACCAACGGCGACATCGTGTTCTTCGGTGCCGGCCGCTACAACACCGTGTCCGACTTCATGGGCGCACTGCGCCTGAAGGCCGGCAAGGAATTCAATCTGGTCGCCGATGGCTGGGCGCCGCTGTGGGTCACCGATTTCCCCATGTTCGAATGGGACGAGGAGGCGCAGCGCTACGTGGCCCTGCATCACCCCTTCACCGCGCCGGCGGTGGACGACATCGCCGACCTGCGCGCCAACGCCCGCACCGCGGTCTCGCGTGGTTACGACATGGTGCTCAACGGCAACGAGATCGGCGGCGGTTCGATCCGTATCCACCGCCCAGACATGCAGAGCGCCGTGTTCGAGCTGCTCGGCATCGGCGCCGATGAGGCGCGTGCCAAGTTCGGCTTCCTGCTGGATGCCTTGAACTACGGCGCCCCGCCACACGGCGGCATCGCCTTCGGCATCGATCGCATCGCGGCATTGATGGCCGGCACCGAATCGATCCGCGACGTCATCCCGTTCCCCAAGACCACCGGCGCGCAGGACCTGATGACCGACGCCCCGTCGCCGATCGCCGCCGATCAGCTGGCCGAAGTGCACGTGCAGGTACGCCCCAAGCAGGCCTGACCTGTCACCACACGGCCATGCCAGCGCGTGGCCGTGCAGCCGATACGCCGCGCCGCCCAGCGTGTCGCATGCGTAGATGCGGTGGGCGCGCTGCACATCTGCCGAACTGGCGGTTTCCTCAGCCGAGGCCGCGCCCTGCCGCAACCGCGACGCAGGGCCGCGCTCCTCGCTCGCCCTCGACAATCCACTGCGAGCGGTCCGGAAACGCGGATCCCGGATGCTTTCCCGCTTCCCGCTTCCCGCTTCCCGCTTCCCGCTTCCCGAATCCCCATTCCCCATTCCCC